>JAFQUP010000085.1 GCA_017408405.1 Thermoguttaceae bacterium | reverse complement strand
TCGAGAAACTCCGCTTCCGCCCAGTCCTTCCGCACTTCTCCAAACAGATAAACGACGCGTTCACCCGCGCTCTCTCCGTCAATCCCGCTGACCGCTACCCAACCTGCTCCGAATTCATCCACGCGCTGGAGAATGGTTTGACGGAAAGTCGGAAATCTTCGGAAGAAGTTTTTAAATCTACCCAACCAGAGGTGGAGCGAAACATCTCCAAAGATTTTGAGAATGACACCGAAAATTTTTTTCATCAAAGACTTCACGCATTGGATTTCGGAAAGACTTCTTCATTGGATTCCCCCAAACGAAATAAATATTTGTTTTTTAATTCGATTCTGACAAATAGAGAAAGACAGAAGCTTCAATCATCTTTCGTGAAATTTTTCTCAAAAGAAAACCAACCATGGCGCTGGTCCATTTATGGATTGGTTTTACTTGGCATTTGGTTTCTTGTCCGGATATTGTTTTGTCCGGAATACGCCAACGCGGGACGAGTATTTGTCAAAGCCCCCTGGTGCTGCGGTGAACATTTTGTCGTGCCGGATCAAGTTAAGTTGATTGGCAAATACGCGTTTCAGGACTGCTCTTCCCTTCTGAGTATCCATCTTCCCGATACGGTAAAGGAAATCAGCGAGTATTCCTTCTTTGGCTGCGCCAATTTAAATTCCATTCGTTTTTCCAGGAATCTGAGATTTATTGGAAACGGCGCTTTTTGCGAATGCCGGGCACTTTCGTCCATTCGTCTACCGGCAAGTGTTGAGTGGCTGGGAAACAGTGCTTTCGATCATTGCGTTAATCTTTACAGTGTGGAACTTTCCGCCAATATGAAAACCATTCCCTCTTACGCGTTTTCCAGATGTTTCAATCTGAGTTCGATCAGGATCCCGGAAGGTGTGACTTCGATTGAGAAAAAAGCCTTTGCCTCTTGCCGTTCCCTCAAAACCGTGGAACTTCCATCGAGCCTTAAGAAGATAGAGGAAGCCGCTTTTTATGAATGTTCCGATCTGGAATTCGCGGTAATTCCAGAAGGCGTTGAGAAGATGCCAAACGCGGTTTTTCAGAAATGCGATGCTCTTCGCGGCGTTCATCTGCCAGCCAGCCTGAAAGAAATTGGAGATTATGCTTTCAGTGAATGTTTTTCGCTGGAATACGTAGTCATTCCCCCTCAAGTCAAAAAAATCAGTCATAACGCGTTTGGAGAAAACGCGAAAAAACGACGTTTAAATTTCACGCTCTATGGTAACCGGAATTCTGCCGCGCAAGAAATAGCGGAGGAGTGCGGAATTGATTTTAAAGACATCTCTGAATTCAATCAGAAAGCTGAAAATTTGGAGTATTCTGAAAATCAGGAAATTTCAATCTAGAGCATAAAATTTTTTATTTTTCAGCCGGGGCGGATTGCCAAACGCGAGAAAAAGGAGTAAAATAAAAGAAGAGTGTTCCTGGATAGCGGATGGAAATATTTCGCGCGGACGATTTTCCGAAAACCCTCGATCTATTCAGGCTCGCTTCAAATCTGTTTTCATGAAGAAGTAATTTTCTGAAAGCAGGAGCGAATGGCTTTTTTTCCAAAATTCATTTCCCCAAAGGTTTACTGTTCATGGCAATTGTCAAACTGAATCAGCTTGTCAGCGGCGGTCCGGAAGCGGACGTTTTCGTTCTTCTCGTCTCGCGGGAGAAACTGACCACTTCAACCGGAAAACCGTACTGGCGCGTAACTTTTCGGGACGACACGCGAGAAATCGGTTTTCCGATTTGGGAAAACACGGCACTTTTTCCACACTGCGATAAACAGTGGAAAGCGGGAACACACTACAAACTGCGCACGAGCTTCATCGAAGACCGATTTGGCGGAAAACTGGAAATTCGCAGAATTCGCGAAGCGGTCGAAGCGGATACTGCCGATGGATTTGATCCGAATATGGGGATTCCCCATTCGCGGTTTGAACCGGAAGCGATGTTCAATGACATTCTGGAAATTCTCGAGCAAAATGTTTCGGATCCTGGGCTTTTGAAACTCGCGACGTTCATTTTTACCCGGTACCGGGAAATGATTCTTGTCTGCTCCGCCGCAATGGGTAAACATCACGCGCATCAGGGCGGTTTTCTTGAGCATACCCGAAATGTGCTTTGGACGACGGTCACGCTCGCGCGCAGGTATCAGGTGGTTCTCCCTGATCTGGATCCGCCGCTGAATGTCAGTGCAGCGGCCGTTGGCGCCGCGCTTCACGATATCGGAAAACTTCGTGAGCTGCGTCAGACTCCGACTGGTTTTGAGTACACGCCGGAGGGAAATCTCATTGGGCACATCGTCCTTGGTCGGGATTTTGTGCGGGAAGCCGCAGAGGAACTTCGCGAAAAGGACCCGGAATTTCAGCTTGATCCGGAACTTCAGCTTCGGGTTGAACACGCGATACTCTCCCATCAGCGTTTGCCGGAATGGGGATCTCCCAAGACGAACATGACGCCGGAATCCCTTTTGATTCATTACGCAGACGATATTGACGCAAAGTATTTCATCATGAAAAAAATACTTGAAGACACTCCGGAAGGCGAGGAGTTTTCGGACACGAAAAATTCCATGAGAACCTCCATTTTTAAAGGTATTTTCCATGGATCCGAAGAATAATTCCCAATTTCGCGGCGCAAATGATTCCCTTTCCCCAAAACCGTCTTCCCGACGGCGGCAGCTAACAGTAAAGCAAAACCGCTGGCTTTGGCTTGAAAACTTCCTCGCCTATTCTTCCGGGGAATGTCACCTTTCGCAAAATACCATTTTGGCATACCGACGGGATCTCGAACGATTTTATCTCTGGATGGCGGAACGGGATCTTCTGACTTTGAGAATCTCGGATTTTTCCTCCTATGTGGAATGGCTCCACGAACAGGGACTGGCTCCAACTTCCATCGCGCGTCATCTGGTTTCGCTGCGTATCTTCCACAAATACCTTCAGCTTGAGGGAATCATTCGGGATACTCAGGTTGACCTGCTCGGCAGCCCGAAACTTTGGGAGCGTGTGCCGAAATACCTGTCGCCTTCTCAAGTTGAGTTAATTCTTGCCGCGCCATGCGAGACGGACAGAACCTGGTTAAGAGACCGCGCCATGCTTGAAATGCTTTACGCAACGGGGTGCCGAGTGTCTGAACTCTCAACGATGAAACTACGTGATGTCCATCTTGAAGAACGTTTTTGCCGCTGCACTGGAAAAGGGAATAAACAGAGAATCGTTCCGATTGGTGACCAGGCGGTGGATGCGGTCATTCGTTATCTTGAGGAAGAATGGCCGATACTGGCGGCGCGGGCGGAAAAACATGGCGCGGAACCCGTTTATCTTTTCCTTTCACGCTCCGGACAAATTCTCGATCGGCACAGAATCTGGGAACTGATTAAACGCTACGCCGTCAGATGCGGAGTGCGAACGGACATTAGCCCCCACACGCTTCGGCACAGTTTCGCGACTCATCTTCTCATTAATGGCGCGGATCTGCGGCAGGTTCAGGAAATGCTGGGCCACGTGAACATCATGACGACACAGATCTATACTCACGTGGACAGCCGCAGATTGAAAGCTATCCATAAAAAATTTCATCCGCGAAGTTAGGAATGACTCCAAATTTGAAAAATATTGACAAAAAACGGAACAAAAAATTGAAAGTTTTCTTTTTTGCTCCGTTTTTATTTTAGAAAATTTATTTGGGAGGAATGGCCTGAAATTTTATTCCATGTTTTTCGGCGAAAATATGCGCCTCAGAAAATTCCGGAGCGTAAATCGTCAATTGGTTTGTCACGCCAAAGGCTGAAAACTCGATTTTCTTTACGCTTGCCGGAATGGTTACTGAACGCAATTTACTGTTTCCAAACGCCCAATCTTCAATGACGACTACTCCTTCGGCAATGACGACCTTTCTGAGATTGGAACAATCCGCGAAAGCGTGACTGGGAATACCTGCCAAACTGCCGGGAAGAGAAACAAATTCCAATTGTTCGCAATCCTCAAAAGCGTATTCCTTAATTTCGGTTACGGAATCGGGAATTTCAACCGATTTTAATTTGTCGCAAAACAAGAATGCGTTTTCCCCGATAGTCAGGACACTATCTGGAATTTCAACCGATTCAAGATTACGGCAAAAACTAAACGTACGTTCCGAAATCTCCTTGATTCCTTTCGGAATTGAAATGGAACGAAGTGCCTCGCAGTCCCCGAATGCCCAAGCCTCAATTTTTTGAAGTGTGGCTGGTAATGTTACGGATTCCAGTTTTTTGCAATATTGAAACGCGGATTCCCCAATAATCTCAGTCCCATCCGGAACTTCGTAACGCGTTCCTTTTGCCTGCGGGTAACAAAGAAGCGTTTTTCCATCTTTGGTAAAAAGAACTCCATCAATACTTTTAAAAAAAGGATTTGCTTCATCTGCCAGAATCTCGGTCAGATTCAGGCAATCACGACAAGAATAAGAAAAACCATGTTTCTCAAGGCTTTTGGGGAGCGTAATTGAACGTACCCGATAACATTTTTCAAAAGCAAATATTCCAATGGAAGCCACCCCTTCCGGTATCCGAACTTCGGTTTCGCTGCCAATATATTTTTGAATATGAATGGAATCGCCTGTTCGCGAGTATTTATAGTTCTTTTTCAAAATCTCCTCCAGCTTTTCTGGATCGGATTTGGAAACGGATTCATTCTCCAGCTTTTCTGATTCGGATTTGGAAACGGATTCATTCTCCGGCTTTTCTGGATCGGATTTGGAAACTGAATCATTCTCCGGCTTTTCTGATTCGGATTTGGAAACTGAATCATTCTCCGGTTCTTTTCCCTTCTTTTTTTCTGACTTTTCAGGAGAATCAAAATCTGTTTTTGAGACAGGATTCAGAATCGTGGGACCTTCTTCTTTTCGTAAAGGCAATTTTTCACAGCCTTTAAAGACGTATTTGCCCAAACGCACATCTTTTCCGGAAATCTCGACACGCATCAGATTCAGGCAATCGCGGAATGCTTCATCTTCAATGTGCTTGACGCTTGCCGGAATTTCCACCGACATAAGATTCGAACAGTAAGCAAAGGCCCTTAAACTGATTTTTTTTGTTTTATTGGGTATTTTTAAGGATGAAAGACTGGAACAGCCATAAAACGCGAAGGCTGGAATCACTTCGAGATTTTCCGGGAAGGTTATGGAGGTAAGACTTGAGCAGTCATTGAAGGCATGTTCTTCCATTACTTCCAGATTCCTGGGAAGTTTCACGGACGTAAGAGCGGAACATCCCTGAAACGCGCTGATGGAAATGGTGTTTAATGTTTCAGGAAAGTTAATGGATAGAAGACTGGAACAATTCTGAAACGCTAACGTACCGATAGTATGCAGTCTGGGTACGGCAAACTGACTGGGTGAAAATTTCACGGAGTAAAGGGAGGAGCAATGGCTGAATGCCTTTTCTTTGATCGTGGTTAGTGAGTTGGGGAGAACGACTGACTTAATGGAAGAACCCGCGAAAGCTTCCTTGTCGATCAGGGTCACGCCCTCCGGAATAGAAACGGAAGTCAGCTTTGCCCCCAGAAACGCTTGGGGACCAATGGCGGTAACTCCTTCCGGGATGGAGTAATGGCCGCGGCAGAAAAACGGAGGGTGGATAAACGTTTTTCCGGAATCCGCGTACTTCGGCTGACACGCGAGATAAAGGAAAATAATGAGTATGACCAAAAGAACATCACAGACCATGAAACGGAATTTTGGGAAATGCCAGCCTTCTGGTTTATTCAAAAATGAAGGTTTGACATTCTGATCTTCCGGAGCTGGTTTTTCTGTCAGAATATCTTTTACGGACTGCTGCGGATTGGGATGAACTGTTTTGGAGGTTTTCTCCAATTCTGACGCTTTTTTTTGAATGGATTCAAGCCACGGATCTGTCCGTACCTCAGTGGAGTCGATAACCTGTGTCCCCTCTGAGAACGTCATGACAAATTCCGTATTATCTGATGAAATTGAGATTTCAGTCTGACCAGAAACCGTATTCTGTCTCTTTGATTCTGCTTTTGACTTCTCTTTCGCGTTCGCGTTTTCGGAAGAAACCGATTTCGCGGCACTCTTTCTTTGGGAGGCTGCTGGGAATTTTGAAGCTGCGCGGGAAACTGACCGGAAATTTTTAGAATTTGATTGAGTATTCGCTTCCGGCGTATTTTGCGGAGCTGAATTCAAACCATTCTCCAGCGCGTGGATGAATTCGGAGCAGGTTGGGTAGCGGTCAGCGGGATTGACGGAGAGAGCGCGGGTGAACGCGTCGTTTATCTGTTTGGAGAAGTGCGGAAGGACTGGGCGGAAGCGGAGTTTCTCGA
>JAFQUP010000084.1 GCA_017408405.1 Thermoguttaceae bacterium | reverse complement strand
GAGCACTCCCGCACGCCGCTGACCAGTACCGTTCACGGCGCGCTGCGCGTTTACGATCTGCCGGAAATGCGCGATTACCTTGGCGAAAAACTGACCGTCAAATCGACGAAAGACGCGCTGGAAGTGAATTGAGCGTAAATTAAAATAAAGTTTGGCGGCTCTTCTCACTTCTGAAGAGCCGCTAAAAATTTGAAAGGTTAAGTCTCAATGGTTCCGAATCATTCACTAACGCCCCCAATCAGATCCCGGAAAATTTTATTCCGTTTTATTTTTGTTTCCCTCCTCCTCTCTTTTTTCATTAACTCCTCCGCTCTTGGAAGCGATGTCACGAGATGGGGAGCCAAAATCAGCAAGACGAAATTTGGGGAAACCGCGCCCCCTACTCTCAAACTTCCGGAAGGCTGGCGTCTCCTTGAGGATGAAAAATTTACGGGCTTGAATCCGAGAGAATACTATTTCACGATCGAAGCAGACGGTAAAAATCTTCCAGCTCCTGAAATCTCTGTTTCTTGGCCGAACGTTTCTGTCTCAACTGTTTATGGTGCCCAATGGCTCAATCCAAATGAAACCGGAGAACTTAAACTTCGCCTCCACTCCTCCAAAGCCCCAACCGGATTTACTTCCGTTTTACCTAAATCCGGAGCGGTTTCAATGGGGATCTTCCATAATGTGGAAGGCCTTCAGGCTGGAAAATACCGAGGAATCCCCTATCCCAAGAATGAAATTCAGGCACATTTAAATTATCTTTTCGCGGCACGTGAAATGATGCGTGAAATGGGATTCACAGATTCCGAAGACTCCGTAAAAGGTACCATTAACCTTTATGGCTTTGAAACCAATTTCCCCAATGGTCACGTTGACTTTCCCCCTCACTTCCACATTATGCTCATGTGGAACGGCTGGCAGGATAATCATTTTTGCCACTACATTCTGAACGAAAAAGGCCGAATCATTCATAATTCGGCACAGGTAATGGAAAACGGAATCACAATCCGGGAAAAAACCGGTATTCAACCGCTTGGTTCCACAATGGAATTCCCTGACGCGACTGGAAAAATACGATTTTCTGTTTACCTGCGTGAAGATGGCACCGGACTTGAAATGAGTGTCCCCGGAATGAAAAAGCAGGCGATGATCCGCTCGGAGAATTCAGCAGCTTCCGTCTCCTGCTTCGTACGCGAAGATTCGAATTCCCCATGGATTTTCGCCTCTGAAAGTAAAGTTCAGGATGATTCCCGCGCTGGAATTCTGAGAGTTGAGACAAAAGAAAAAGATGGGAATCTGCGAAAGGAAATCTGGCATTACGATCCCAATACTGGAAGTTTAAAGTAAGGTAAAAAGCTAAAAAAGCCAAACTCTCAAATACTTTCCAAAAAGTTTCAAAAAAAGAGCCGTATCCATGAAATACGGCTCCTTTTTTAAGTATCTGAATTTCCAGAATCTAATTTCCGTAAAGATGATCCTCAATGTCCCGCGCTTCAGAGGAAAGGCCTCCGTAAAGAAAACCTTTCGGAGCTTTTTTCTCTTTCTTTCCGTCAAAAGCTTTTCTTTGCGCTTCATCCTGCTTGCGTGCTTCATCGATATCTTTCGATAAAGCAGCCTCCTGTCGTTCATGAGAACAGCATTCATCATCGCAGCGCGAATGAGTCAACGCACAGCCTCCCGCGAAAAATACGCCCCAGAGCATTAAAGACAAACAGAAATATCGTCGATTCATTTTGGCGAAAATCCATTTCCCATAAAGTTAAATACCGAAACCTCAAATCTCAATCCTGTGGAGGTTCAAGACCAAAATCACGAATAGTGAAAAGACTTTTCAATTGATAACCGGCTTTTTCAAATGCTTCGCGGCCGCCTTCCATACGATCCAGAATGGCAATGACTGTCTTCACTTTCAAACCAAACTCTTCTGCCCGTTCAATTGCCTTAAGGGATGAACCGCCGGTCGTGACAACATCTTCCACGATAACGACCGTGTCACCCGGCTGAACAGGACCTTCAATAAATTTATTCGTGCCGTGACCTTTGGCTTCCTTACGAACGAGAAAACCTTTCAGCTCTTTGTCCTGAACATCCGCCATCGTGATAATCGAAGCAACAATTGGATCCGCTCCCATCGACATTCCGCCGACCGCTTTCGGAAATTCGTCTTCCTCTTCCATTAACTTGAGCATTCCTTCACCCACGAGCCGAACACCCTTGGAGCTGAGTGTGATCTGCTTTCCATCGCAATAGTATTTGGCTTTTTTACCGGAAGCAAGAGTGAAATCACCGAACTTTAACGCACGGTCGAGAAGAAGCTGTTTCAATTCATTGGAATCGTACATTTTGAAAAATTCCTTAAATTAAGTAGTTTTCATTATCATCTGTCGGGGGAAAATACCCCGAATTCCGCAGATTTTTTTATTATACCGTATTTTTCAAAAAAGTCGATAGGGACCCAAAAACATTTACTCAAAGTGAATCTGGCAATTCACTCATCGTATCAAAACTCTCCGCTCCCGCTGAAGGCAGCGTCCCCGGAAGCTCATCCAATGAGGCAGGAAGCTCATCCAGTGAAGATGGAAGAGAGTCCAAACCACCCGACTCAAGACCTGGAGCGGCCTGAATTTCCGACACGCCTTCCTGAATTCCAGATTGAGATTGACCTTCCGCGTTAAGAGACAAACCATGACTCGATGCGGGAGCTGAAGTTGACGAAATATTCGCCTGATTTCCTACCGCCCCAATACCCGGACTATTCACCGCGACAGGTGCCGCCGGTGACGAAACCGGTTTCGCGATACACTTGGGAGATTCACAGCGCATAATCAATTGAGAGCCTGTCCCCAAAAGAGCGCCAAGACTGTCCACGTCAAGCTGGCTCATTAAGATATTGCCGGAAAGTACGTCCGTTCCAATTTGATTTGGATCTTGCGCCGCCTCTATTTTTAACAGGTCACAGCAACCAGGAACCCCTGCCTGGCGAAGAAATTCATAGCTTGTCTCAATTCCCATCCCAGACGGCGTTTGAACCCGCTGCCCAAAACAGAAATCACCATCTTTCCTGATCAATTCACCGCCAACTCCAATCCAAAACCGACCGGCAAATAAACCTTTCAGCGTCAGGATCATTTCATGACGATCCAAATAGACGATTGCCTGAAATGGACCTCGAATTACTTTAAGCTCCTGTCCGGGAACAAGTTCAAAGGGTGCGGTCAAACCATTAACCCGAGCAATAAATTCCGCCGGAATTTGATATTCCGCAGCTATTTTATCCAAGGAATCACCTGATTGAACCACGTACGCAGGCTCCATTAAATGCTGCTGAGAATAAATGACCTGAGTCGCGGCCTGAACCAAAATATTCGTCAGCTCCGTAAGTTCCTCAGCCGAAAAACGCGCGTCTCCGTAAAATTTACTCAATGACTTCAAGACTTCAAGCGATGAACCTTGCTGAATTTTTTCTGCCGCGATTTTCAAATATTCACGAACCATCTGTTCATCGGATGAACCGGAAACCGTGGAAGGTACGGACGATAAATTTGTCGGTGCTGAAATCGTCTGGGCAACCTGACGATTCTCAACCGAAGAAATCATCGGCGAATTTTCCCCGCCACGAAGCGGATTACTTATTCCTCCTGATGAAACTTCCACTACTGGAGCCGACGGTAAATCAGCGGAAAGTTCAGGACCAGCGGAAAGCTCAGGACCAGCGGAAAGTTCAGGACCGGTGGAAAGTTCAGGACCGGCGGAAAGTTCAGGACCGGCGGAAAGCTCAGGACCAGCGGAAAGTTCAGGACCAGCGGAAAGTTCAGGACCAGCGGAAAGTTCAGGACCGGCGGAAAGTTCAGGACCGGCGGAAAGTTCAGGACCGGCGGAAAGTTCAGGACCTGGCGGAAGATCCGTATTTGGGGGAAGAATCTGCGAATCCAATCCAGTTCCAACGTGAGATTCCGGAGCAGCGGAAACTGCTTCTGGTGCCGTTTCAAAAGGAGATTTTTCAGAGGCACTTCCCAATGAAGGAAGATCCGTATCCAAAACCGGAGCAGCGGAAGCAAGATTTTCGTTATTTTCCTGTGCCTGTGGAGCTGGAAGTTCCTCAAGCCCAGGCAAACCAAACTCATCACTTTCGCTTCCCTGCGGCACAGCAAATGGACTGTCAGCCTTAGCTAAAGCAGGATTTTCTTCATAACTCGCATTCTCCGACTCAAAAGTGCGCGGAATTTCTTCTCCGTTTTGCGTATTTTCTCCAGAAATGTCTGTTTGAGCTATTGAAGTTCCTTCATTTTCCCAAGGAAAAGTGGAAGAACTCAAGAAATAGTATGAGCAGACCGTAATACCGGCAAAAAACAGGGCGACGATAACAGTGCGTAACATTTCCATATTGGTCTTTACTCCATGACGGGATTTCAATCCATTCTGAGTGAAGTTTAACCAATTTTTTTATTTTAGACCATAGAGAAAACGTAAAATTTCAAAGAAAATGGGAATTTTTTGGAAAAAATTCCCATCTTATTAACTTAAGAAAAGCTACCAGAATCCAAAACTCTCTCTTTTCCCCTCCATGAAGTGGTTTTGAGAAAATTCCTTAAATTTTTAACGAAGCGCGTCATCCGGCCAAGTACTTCATTTTAGTAAAGGATTACCTTCAAATCATCGGCAGGAGCTGACTCAAAAGGAGCGTGACCCCAATACCCACCAATCCCACGAGAGCCAATCCAACAGTCCACGTTCGCAGAACATCGGTTTCCCTCATGCCGCTCATACTCGCGAAAATGCAGAATCCGCTGTCATTCATCCATCCCGTGACACAGGATCCGACTCCAATCGCCACCGCGACATATCCCGGATGAAATCCGAGTACTGAAGCCTGAAGTCCAAGGGTCGAAAAAATGCCGGCCGTCGTGATCATCGCTGTCGTGCTGGATCCCTGAGCGGTTTTAATCATCGAAGCGGTCGCGAAAGCCAGTAAAAGCACCCCCAAGCCTGAAAGTGTCCCATTTCCGCCCGTCATCATCTCCTGAATCCGCGCTCCGACCCCACATTCCCGAAGCATCGCCCCGAACGCGCCGCCGGCAGAAGTAATGAGAATGATCGTTCCAGAAGAAAGGAGAGCGACCGAGGTTTCCTTTTCCACGTCCGCAAAACTCATTTTCTGGGTGAACTGCATAATGAAAAGAGCGGAAAAAGCGGAAAGCATCAGGGCCACTTGCGCGTCTCCCGCGAAGTAAATGACATTCTGCCAAATCAAAGCAGAATCACTCCACTCAAGAAAGCCGCTTTCCGTCATCGTTTTAGTAATCGATGCCCCGGCAATTAAGACAACAGGAAGAATGATCGGAAAAATCGAAGCGGCAAATGACGGAAGTTTTTTTCGCTCCCGAATTTCCATTTCATCTCCCCCTCCATTTTCTTTTCCGTCTCCGTCTTCTGCCGCCATGAGTAACTGACGAACATTTTCATCATGAATTTCCGGATCAGGCATCGTCCTGTCCAAAAACCGCGCGATCAAAAGCGCGAAAGGCATGGTACCAACCGCCACCATTAAACTCAAAAGCATCATCATGCCGATCGGAATCCCCATTTCACGGGCAACCATCAGCGGACCGGGAGTTGGAGGAACCAGCGTGTGGGAAAGCGTCGCACCGAACCCAATCGCCAAAAGACAGAGAACGTAATGCTTCCGTGTCATTCGATAGACCGCGCGTACCAGAGGCAGCAGCAGATAAAAAGTCGCATCATAGAAAACAGGAATTGAAAGAATCAAACCGCTTGAAAGAAATGCCTCCGGCACCCTTTTTTCCCCAAACCAACGCATAATCACCTGAACGATTCGGTCCGCCGCTCCGCTTCTGGTCATTGCCTGGCCAATGATAGCTCCCATCGCGATGAGAATGGTAATCTTACCCGCCATTTCTCCCAGAGCGTTTCCTACCCGTGAAACCCGAAATGCCCAATCCCCGTCATGTCCCGAAACAGGAGCTAAAAAACTCACCACCAGAGCAGCCGCTAAAAGGGCAAGAAAAGGAGGCTGGCGAAATATCATAATCAGGCCGATTACTGTCACCAATCCAATTAAGAGAATAAAGAAAGGATCCATGAACTCATTCCTAAAAAATTAAAAAGTATTTGAAACGCCTGAAATACTCAAAAAGTCCTCTGAAAAATCCAATTTCCCGTGCCCTTCAAACCGTAAGGCTGTTTGAAAAAAACAGATTTTACTTCACTCTCTTCAGGCGTTTCTCCCATTAACGTTTCATTCTTTCGCTTTTTCAAAACGTCTTTCAAGGCGTCTTCCTGCCTTCGTTCAACGTTTCATTTCTCCAGAAGGCCCGATCTTTTCAAACGGGATCGGTTCAAAATCCGGGATCAGACGGAAGATCTCCGAATCGCCGCGGAGTCCATAATTTCCGTTTGCCGCGTCGATGAATCCTGGGTCATGATCAAGCGTCACGTCCGTTTCGTGCAGGTCCCACGTTCCGGACGGATCCATCGCCGGACGGATGAAAACGTTTTTCTTCGAGAAATTGTGCCGCTGGGCGATCGGTGCGCCATCCATGAACCCCTTGAGTTCCGGGTAGGCCGTGAGGTAGGTTTCGCTGGTAATATCGACGTCTTCCAGAAGGCGTTTTTGCCAAAGCGGCGCGTCGATGTACTCTTTCCACCGCTGATCGTTCCACGGAGCGGAACCGAGCGGGCGTTTGCAGTCGACGAAAATATTATTTTCCGCGAAATTTCCGTGTCCGCCATGACAGAAAACCGTCCCAAAGGAACCTTTTCCTGGGTCACCGCAGTTCACGAAAATGTTTCCGAAGACCATTTCGCCTCCGTCCCCGTCGTCGAAATAGACTGCCGCGTTTCCGTGACCGCGCGGCGAGCCAATGTCGTGCCAGTAGTTCCAGCGGACGACATTTCCGCGCTTTGACGGATCGCGCCCTTTATAGAGTGCGGCCGCGTCATCGCCGGTCAGACAGACGTGATGGATATGATTCAGTTCAAAGAGAATGTCATTTCCCCCCAACGCGACTGCCATATGCGGTGCGTTGAAAAATTCGTTATGCCGAATAATGTGCCCGACTCCGCCGATGGTAACGGCACTGGCGTAGCAGAGGCGGTGCTCGGAGAAATCGTGAATCACGTTGTTTTCGATCAGGCAGTTTCCGCGTTTGAGAGTTTTTCGGTCTCCGGAATGCACGCTCAGACCGCCAGTCCCGGTGAATTGGATGAGGTTTCCGAGGAATCGGTTTTCCTCTCCGCCGCCGGAATAAATGCCGCACTGCCGAATGTTGCGCACAACACAATTTTGGAACGTGAGGAACGAGGAATTCTGGCAAATGACGCCATCGCTGAAGGCTTCTTCGATGACGAATCCGTCAAACGTCACGTGCTGCGCGTCCTGAATACGGATGACCGGCTGATTTCGGAAAGCAAGCGAGATCTTCGCGTTTTCAAGCGGGATATTCGGATAAAAATAGAGTTTTCGTGTCTGAAAATCGACAAAATACTCTCCGGGAATGTCGAGTTCTTCCAGAAGATGGATCGCGCGCCAGCGTCTCGGCGAGGGATTTCCATGACGCAGACCGTAGGTGGATTGGCCGGCCAGAGTGATCTGCTTTTTCTCGGTATCGATCGACGCTGCCTTAAGAATGTCATCATGCCAGTCGAAGCACCAGTATCCCCAAAGCCAGACGCCGCTTTCCGCCTTCCAACGATTCGGTGCGTCATCCGAGTACTCAAACGTTCCGCCGCGCGGCGTCTCGATCTTTTCGTTCATTTTCGCAGCGTCAAAAGCATTTCCGGAACCCGCTTTCGAGCCGCCGTCTACGATCTTCGCGACCGTCGCCCATCCTTCATTCGGCCAGCGGGCAATGCGCATCCTCTCACCGTTGACAAAAAGTTCCGGCACGGAAAGCGGCATTCGGCAGTGAACTCCCGGCAGATCGAGCTTTTCAACACCGGCTGCGCCCAGATCGAACTCCGTGACCTTTCCGCGGGCTGATTCCGGAAGCCGCGCAAGGATCGCCGGATCATCCGTCACGCGGAACTGCTTCCCTTCCAGCTTTACGGATCCAGCAAGATGTGCCTTTTTCGGCTCGAGCGAACGGTAAACGACCGAAGCTTCCTTCGTTCCGCCATCCTCTTTCTCAAGCACAAACGACTCGGACAAATAGTAAGTTCCGGGTTTTACCAGAATTTCAATCGGTTCCTTTCCCGCCAAAGAGCGGGCCGCATTTCGCGCTTCCTCCAAGGCGGCAAACGGCTTCGATTCACTTCCGTCACCTCCGCATTCCGCCCCTGCCTGAACCCAAAATGTTCGGGAAAATGCTTCTGAAGATACCCCTAAAATCAAAAAACCGGCTAAAGCAAGACCGGTCAGCCAACGTTTCAATTCTTCTCTCATGCTGGTTCCTTTCAGAAAATTCAGAATAAAGACTGGATAACATATTGGACCAATTTCAAAAAAGCGGGAGAATCCGATCCACTGATTTTATTTTATCTGAAATAAATGTTCTGTAAAGGGGGAGGAAACCTTTCCGATCTGTCTCCATAAAATCCTCGCGACAAAACCTCCCCCTTCCGTCCACGGCGTATCGTCGACGCTCTCCGCTTCTTTAACCCATTGCGAATCCTCTTTCTCCCCTTGCCGGGTATTCTCATTTTCCATCAAAAATTTCAAGCGCGGAAGTCCCAATATCACCGGAAAGCTGAAGAGAATTTCCTTTACCGTCCGGATGAAGACGACTGGCCAGGAAAATGACATAAATATTTTTCTCCGGATCTACCCAAAAAGCTGACCCCGTAAATCCTCCATGGCCAAAAGCACTCTCTGACATATTTCGCGCCCTATTCCTTGAATAAACGGAGCGTTTGTCCCATCCCGCCGACCGAATATTCGGTCCTGGATAGAGTTTCGCCTCTCCCGGCACTTTCCGATCTTGAGTCATACGCTCAAAAGCCTTTGAGGAAAGCAGAATAAAGTCTTGGACTTCTCCCCCCTTGGAAGTCCCTTTAAATGTTCCTCGATTCAAAAGTACGGTCCCAAGAATAGCCAAATCCCGCCCGGTAGAGAAGACTCCGGCATGCCCGGCAACTCCCCTCATCGCAAAAGCACGCGGGTCGTGAACTTCCCCACGAATCCATTCCGTATCCGCCCGCGAACGCTTTTCTGTCGGAACGCAGCGTGAATGAAACTTTTCAGAAAGAGCGTATCCAGTATCATTCATTCCTAACGGCCGAAAAATATTTTGAGCCGCGAACTCATCCAAAGTCATGCCGGAGATACGCTCAATCAGTTTTCCAAGGACAATGAAACCAACGTCAGAATAGACAAAGCGCGTTCCCGTCGGGTAACTCAATTTCAAAGAACAGATTTTCCCCCAGATTTCTTCCTGTGAGCCGACATAGTCCCGGAGTGAATTATCCGCGATCAATCCCGACGTATGCGTGAGGCAATCCAGAATGGTGATTTTTTCTTTACCATTCTTTCCAAATTCCGGCAAATACGAGGTAATCGCCCCCTCCAAATCAATCATTCCGCGATCTGCCAGAAGGTGGACCCCAATAGCCGTCGAAACGACTTTCGAAATGGAAGCCAAATCAAAGATGGAATCAAGTGTCATGACTTCCGGAACAGGTTTTACCTGCCGATTTCCATAGGATTTCGCGTAGAGAATCCGTTCACGATTTCCCACGATGACTACCGCTCCCGGAATTTTTCCTTCCTCAATTCCCCGAATCACCAATTCATCAATCCGCGGCTGCGGTCCAAAGGAACATTCGTCTTCCCCCCTGGCCTGAAACGGCATAACAAGAAAAAAAACGATAAACGAAAGGAAAAGAGTAAATTTCGTTCTCACACAATAAAAAATTTTCATGATAGATATTCAAAAGGCTGGAAGGAATAACTTTTTTATTCCGCAGGAAACGATTTTTAATGGATAAAATCCCAAACCAATATCCGCCCAAACAAAATTTCCAAATGAGAAATCTTCCCAAAACTGCTTTTCAACGAGAAAAACGAAAGAGTTTTGAAGTTTAAGGCCCCAGAAGTTCCGATATTCGAAAATACGCGGAACACTTGGTAACGGGCAAAATTCAAAATTATCCGTGTTTTGGGAATTTAAGTTTCGGAATGTTTTCCAAAATCAGTTTAAACGAAAAAGTTTGCGAACCGCGTTAAGCAATCCACGTTGATTTTCCGGATTTTCTCCCGATTCATAAAGCGAGGTAAGAGTCGGATGAAGCAGCTTGTTCACGAGCCGATCAAATGAATACTCAATCTCTTTCTGTTGAACTTCTGTCAGCTGCGGTAATTTCCGAAACAGACGCTCCAGTTCTGACCTTTTGGGCTGATCCCAAATCTCACGCAGTTTCAGAATAACCTGGCTGGACTTTCGGTGCCGAATATCCAAAAGAAAAGACTGAAGCTGAGTCTCCACGATCGTTTTGGCCGCGGGAATGTCTTTGGCTCGTGCCGCCTCATTGGCGCAGCAGACTTTCTGAAGATCATCCACCGAGTAAAGATAAACATTTTCCAACGCAGCCAGTTTCGGGTCAAAATCTCGCGGAACCGCTAAATCCAGCACAAACAGAGGCCGAAACTGACGGCGAATTTCCAATTTCCGAAAACGCTCCAAAGTCACAATCGGCTCCATCGCGCCCGTAATACTGACGATCAAATCCGCTTCAACCAAAGCTTCGTCCAGCTCTTCCCAAGAACAGACGGTTCCAGAAAACTGTTCCGCCATTTTTCGCGCCTTTTCGATACTTCGGTTCACGATCGTAATTTTCTGAACGCCCTCTTCACGCAGATAAAGAAGCGTTTCTTCCGCCATTTTTCCCGCGCCAATGACCAGCGTCCGCTTACTTTCGAAATGTTCAAAAATCTGTTTGGCGAAACAGGAAACCGCGACACTGGGAACACTGGTTCGATACTGGTGAATTGCCGTTTCCGCCGTTACTTTCTTTGAAATATTTCCCGCCCTTTGAAACGCGGCGTGAAGAAGCGGCCCAACGGTCTCGCACTCAACTGCCGCCTGATACGCGGCCTGAACCTGCCCGCCAATCTGTGCCTCACCGACGATCATGCTGTCAAGCGATGAAGAGACCATGAACAAATGACGGACGGCCTCAACTCCTGTCCGACAAAAAACAGACTCTTTTACTTTTTCCAAAGGGATCTTCTTAAACTCAGACCAAAATTTGAGAAGAATATCCAGTCCTGCCTCCGTGTTAAGCGGGAAAGAATCAAGTTCCTCGCCAGAAGTAATTTCCGAAAATACCGGATTTTCAAGTCTTGCCCTTTCCGCTGGAGAGAACTCACGCGCAGCGTAAATTTCCACCCGATTGCACGTGGAAAGAATTACTGCCTCCAGATTAGGGTAACGATTCCGCAAAATTGCCAGTGCCTCGCGAACCTGCGATTCGGAAAATGCCAGCTTTTCACGGGTGGAAACATCCGATTCGCAGTATCGGCAGCCAAGAACCATCCAAATCATGGGAGAACCTCCACTTCAGGGAAGCGACCCGTCGTCTCAAAATCCATTTCCAAATTTTCCTCGGAAACCGTTTCCGGCGGAACAGAAGGAAACTCCTGCTTTTCCGAAAAATTTCTGTGCTGGGAGAAAATCACCAGCCCAAACAGCGTGCAGAGTGCCGCGAAATTCAGAATCGTTCGAAACGCAATTTGCGGCCCGGCATTGGCCCTGGTCCAGAAAAAACCAAGAACCAGAGACAGAACAAACCAAAAGAGAAGCCCCATCGTCCCTAAAATCATCCAATTGGCAAGTAAATTTACGGAATCATGCCGAAGGAGATCCATGACTATCCCCGAAAGAACACCAAGCGCGAGCATCACGGTCGCTAATTTCATCGAATGCTGATTGGCCGCGTGAAGCCATTCCAAAGACGGATGAATCCACCCCTTTCTGGAAGAAGCAAATGAAGGATGCTTAAGTGCCCAGGCCTGCCGAAGAAACATCATGCCGGAAAGACATCCGAAAAAGATGGAAACCGCGGCCAAAAGCATGCTTCCGCCATGAACCCCCCCCCAGACAGCGGAAGCAGGCCGTGCGGCATACGGCGTATCATCCGCACCGAATACCGCAAGCAAAAGCAGCAGAATCATCGGAAGTAAACCAAGCCCAAATGATTTTCTGCGCCAGGTTGAAATCAACCCCATCGCAATCCCCGTCAAAACCCAAATCAGAACGAGTATGGCATCCTGTGGAGAGGATAGGGGAATTCGTCCGGAATGGAAGATTCGCCATCCCAAAAATCCAGTCAGAATAGTCAGGGCAAAACCAAGAATCGTGAGTTCCGTACGTACCCACGCTTCTGGACGCGTACGAAACCGAAGCACCTCAAACCCCAACGCGCCAAGGCAGCAAATCAAAAAAATGACAGGAATCAGCATTTTAAAATTCCAATCTTACGCAAAAAACGACGTATTCCGCATTTTTCACATGAAACTTTCCATCACTTCTTTTGGCGCCGCGCGATACGTAAGCGGCTCCATCGTGAACGTAGCGTGTCCCTGGCTGAGACTCTTCACGTCATTCGCGTAGCCGAAGAGAGCAGCCAGCGGTGCTTCTGCCTCAATGACAGTATTTCGACCGCGGATGAAAGTCTGGTTAATCTGCGCGCGGCGCTGCTGAAGGTCGCCGATGATGCCGCCAACACATTCTTCCGGCGTCGTGACTTCCAGTTTCATAATCGGCTCCATCAAATCCACGCCAGCTTCAAGAACCGCTTTATTGAACGCATCCGCCGCCGCGATGTTTACCGCGGTCTCGTTCGTCGTTTCATCCATCACGACATCCAGAACGGTCGTCTTAATGTGGATAAGCGGAAATCCGAACATTCCGCCGCCGGCCGACTGATCACGAATAGTCTGAACTGCCGCGTCCTGCCATTCAAGCGGACAGGGAGTTCCAATCGGAAGCATCGGAATCACCAATACCGACTTGTCTCCCATCGAGAACGGCTCCATCCGGATTTTAACCTGAGCGAAAATCTGCGTATCACCAATTTTTCGACTGCACTCACCAACCACTTCCGCGGAATTACGCAGCGATTCCCGGTAACTGACACGCGGCGGCCGAACACGAACTTTAAGCGCGAATTCACGAAGAAGACGATGCTTAATGATCTCCAGGTGAAGTTCACCCATGCCGCTGATGAGCGTCTGCCCCGTTTCAGGATTCACTACTGCCTGGAACGTCGGATCCTGACGGCGCATCATGGCCAAAACCTCATCTAGTTTTTTACGTTCCGCTGAAGTATCCGGCTCTATCGACATTGAAATGACCGTCTCAGGGAACTCTATCGACTCGAGCAGAATCGGTTTATTCGTTTCTGAAAGAGTATCCCCTGTCACCGTCTTGGTCAAACCCACAATACCAACGATGTCCCCAGGCCCAACCGGCTCCTTAAGCAGATCTTTGTGATCCGCCATCAAACGGTAAATCTGCGGAACATTCTCCTTCTCATTCCGCCCAACATTCAGTACGCGCGAACCAGGTTTAAGCGTTCCCGAATAAACGCGAAGGAAAGAAAGATCTCCATGCTTGCTTGGAATTACCTTAAACACTAAACCGCAGAATGGTTCTTTCGGATCCGTTTTTCGGGTAATCTTTTTGAACTGCTCCGGATCATCCGGATCCTTCGCTTTCGGATCAAGACCCTCAACCGCAGGAATATCCAGCGGAGACGGAAGATAGGCGCAGGCACCGTCCATCATCGGCTGAACCCCAATATAGTGGAGTGCCGTACCGCAAAAAACTGGAACACAGAGCAAATGAATCGTCGCGTCACGAATAACCTGATGAATCAATTCTTCCGGCACCTCTTCTTCCGAAAGAAGCAGTTCCGTAATCTCATCACTGAACATGGAGAGCTGATCCATCATCTGAGAACGCCAAATCTCCGCTTCGTCCAGCATATCTTCCGGTATCTCTTCTACCGTGAACTTCATCCCTTTCGAGTCTTTATCCCAAACCAGCATTTTCATCCGAATCAGGTCTATCGTCGCGCGAAAAGGATTCGGCATATGCTCAGGCCCCGCTCCAACGGGAATCGTTAATACGAGCGGATTGGCACTGAGACGTTTCTCCAACTCCGAAACGACAGCCTCAAAATCCGCTCCTTCCCGGTCCATTTTATTGATGAAGGCAATTCGGGGTACGCCGTATTTATCCGCCTGACGCCAAACTGTCTCGCTCTGCGCCTCAACGCCTTCTCGCGCGCTGAAAATGACCACGGCTCCATCCAGCACACGAAGACTTCGCTCTACTTCGGCCGTAAAGTCCACATGACCAGGAGTGTCGATAAGATTCACGACGCGACCGGCCCAATCAAACGTGATCGCGGCGGAATAAATCGTGATACCGCGTTCCTGCTCCTCCTCATCAAAGTCCGTCGTGGTAGTTCCTTCATCGACCGAACCCACTTTATGATTCAGTCCCGAATAGTAAAGAACTCTTTCCGTAACAGTCGTTTTTCCGGCATCGATATGCGCGATGATCCCGATATTACGAATTTTTTCGATTGAAGTCGGCATTTTTCTGTCCCATATCTTTTAGTTTGGAGGTTACGATTCGCGCGGGCCGAATGACCTGACATATTTAACGCGCGTTTTACCCAAAACGCAATCCCGGCTTAAACAGCGCACATTCCTGACCTCACTTTTCTCCGTGCGGCTGGCGAACGCGCGGCGGCTGTCTTCATTTCTTTTAGCCGGCCAAAAAATTTATTTTCCAAAAGACGGAAAATCACATTTAGGGGACTGCCTCAAACGCTATTACTAAAAAAACTAATCTGATTTTAACCGTGTCCCGAAAGTCCCACATATTTTCAAATACGCGGAACTGCCGACACCTCGTGAAAATTCAAAGCCGCTCGTTTTTCTTACTTCAAAACCGTTTGGGGAAAGTCCCTTTACTTTTTCGTCTTTTCTTTTATTTTACTTTTCCATTTTAGCTAAAATCTGGAATAGTCTCTATCATACACCAAATAAACGGTTTCGTCCAGTATCCGGACACAAAAAAATTCGATTTTCGTCAGAAAGGAAAAACATTTTAAACTAAAAATTGAAAAAATCTCTCTTTTTAAAACTCCAAAACCTTCTGAATGTCAAAGTTCTGTTAAAATTTCTTCCAAAGTTCCAGTTTTTTCTGAATTTCCAGCAAAAAACACCCCAATCAGGGGGAGAGAAACGAGCCTTTTTTAATTTTTTTTCATAATTTTCAAAAATATTGGGGGGAAGCACTGGAAATTTACTGAAAAAAGGCTAAAATAAAACCGATAGAGAATTCTGGAGTGGTCAAAAACGTTTGATCACCCCTGCGGGAAGTGTCCCGTGTATTATTTTGAAAGTTATTCCATTTGGAGGAAAGTACTATGAAAAAACTTGGATTCCTTGCTGTTCTTCTGAGCTGCGTCATGTTCGTTGGCTGCACGAAAGACAAACCCGCCGATGAAGCTGCTCCGACCGCTGATGAAGCTGCCGCCGCCGCTCCGGCCGAAGAAGCCGCTGCTGAAGAAGCCGCTCCCGCCGCTGAAGAAGCTGCTCCGGCTGCCGAAGAAGCCGCTCCTGCCGCTGAAGAAGCTGCCCCGGCTGCTGAAGAAGCTCCCGCTGCCTAATATTATTTCTCGAACAAATCGTCGATTTGTTTTTGCCGAATGCCGTTAAGTGTTCGGCTTTTTTTATTACTAAAGTTTGGAAATCCTTCTTCCAATCCCTACTTTTTTCTTTTTCAATAGATTTTTCCGCTTTTTCCTCCTTGCTTTCTTGACAAAAAGGGAATTTTTGTTAAAATATATCAGGTAAATTTCTTTCTTTTCTGAATAGTGACAAAGCCCGGAGGAAGCAAACATGGTCCAAATTCAGACGACACCGCGCGGAATGAGGCTCCATATCGGAATTTTCGGTCGGAGAAACGCGGGAAAATCCTCTCTGCTGAATATGATTACGGCACAGAATGTTTCCATTGTGTCGGAAGTTGCCGGAACGACAACTGACCCGGTTGAAAAGCCGATGGAACTTTTGCCTTTGGGACCGGTTCTCTTCATTGATACTGCCGGAATTGATGATGACGCCGGCACGCTTGGTGAAGAACGGGCGCACCGTACCCGACTCGTTTTTGACAGAACGGAACTGGCGATTTTAGTCATTGGCGATTCTCGATGGACAAAATTTGAAGAAGAGCTGCGGCTGGAATTCCGTAAACGAAATATTCCGCTGGCAGTGGTCTTTAACAAATCGGACCTTCACACTCCCCCTGAGCACCTCCTGAGGCAGCTCCGCGAAGAGTTTCAACTGCCGACCGTCAGCGTTTCGGCCCTGAAACGAGAGGGGTTTTCGGAGTTAAAGAGGACACTTCTCGAAAATGTTTCGGAAGAATGGATCTCGTCACCGGTTCTGGTCAGCGACCTCCTTCCTCCGGACAGTCTGGTCGTTTTAGTGCTTCCGATCGATAAAGAGGCACCGAAAGGGCGTCTGATCCTTCCGCAGGTTCAGGTTTTGCGTGAACTTCTGGATCACGGTCACCGCTCAATCGTAACGCGGGATACCGAGTTGCCGGCGGCACTGGCGGCATTAAAAGAAAAGCCCGCGCTGGTCGTGACAGATTCCCAAGCGTTTCGTCAGGTGAGCCAAATCGTTCCTGAGGAAATTCCTCTGACCGGTTTTTCCGTACTTTTCGCGAGATTCAAAGGGGATCTCACCTCTTTCATTGACGGTACGCGGGCCGTTTCAAACCTGAAAGAGGGAGATCATGTCCTAATTGCGGAATCCTGCTCACATCACGCAATCGGAGACGACATTGGCCGAGTGAAAATTCCGCGATGGCTCCAGGAAACAGTAGGAGGTGAACTTCATTTTCATCATGTTCAGGGAAATGACTTTCCGGAAGACCTCACGCCGTATCAGCTGGTTATCCAGTGCGGAGGCTGCATGACGAATCGGCGCGCGATCCTTTCGCGGATTCTCCGGGCACGCGAACAAAATGTCCCCATCACAAACTACGGAATGATTATCGCCTGGTCCATGGGAATTTTTGAAAGAGCCATTCAGATTATTGAAAAATAAAAAACAGACTCTTCGATTCCGCTTGATATTCGAAGAGTCTGTTCTTACTTTACTTCAAAAGAAAATTCACCCTAAAGGCAACTTTCCCAAACGCGATTTCTCAAATTCTAGAGACTCCATCCCGCACGGTACTCTCGCGAAAGGAACTGATTCGCGCTTTCAACATTCGTAACGCGGGCGGCTTCAGCATCCCACTCAATTTTGGCATCTGCCTTGAAAGAAACCATGCCCAGCAAAACGGTTTCCGTCAAGCGGCCCGCGTAGCCAAACGCGCAGGTCGGAGCGTCCGGCCGATTCTCTTTGCACGCCAGAATCCATTCAGCATGGTGTCCAATAGACGGAGCAATCCATTGATCCGGACGTTTGAAATCGGCAAATTTCTCTTCCGGTAAAAGACGATGCATTACGTAATTGGCGAGAATCATACCTTTACTTCCGATAAAAAGATTACCCGCGTTCGGCGCGTCCTTGATTCCCTTTTCTTCCAGAATCGGCGGCAGTTCACCATTTATCCAGGTAAGATGAACAGGCGGAAGGTCTCCGCGTGCCGGAAAATCATATTCGACACGTAAATTGCCGACGACACCTTCCGGATCACGATGTGCCCCAAACGCTTCAACCGTCGTGCAGTCGCGCAGTTTCAATGCCCAGAACGGCAAATCCATGTAGTGGCATCCAAAATCGCCAAGATGGCCATTTCCAAAAGCCCAGTATCGGCGCCATTCTCCCGGACAGTAATCCGGACTGTACGGTCTCTCCTGCGCGGGACCAAGCCACAGATCCCAATTCAGATACTCCGGAACAGGCGGCGTATTGGTTGGACGACCAGTCTTTGGAACCCGGTGAGGCCCAAACCACGTATGAACCTCTCGAATTTCACCAATCGCGCCGGATTGAATCAGCTCCACGACACGCCGGTAATTATCGCCCGCGTGAATTTGAGTTCCCATCTGGGTGACGACTTTTTTCTCCACGGCGAGATTCTGAAGAAAACGTGTCTCGAAAACGTTATGGGCCAAAGGTTTTTCGCAGTAGCAGTGCTTCCCCATCCGCATGGCCATCGCAGCACAAACAGCGTGAGTATGGTCCGGAGTGGAAACGACTACCGCGTCAATCGACGACTCCATCTCCTCAAGCATCTTGCGGAAATCCGCGAACGTTCTGGCATTCGGAACACGCCTGGAGGCTTGGGCAAGATAATTGGAGTTTACGTCGCATAAAGCAACGACATTTTCTCCAATGACTCCAGAAAGGTTAGCGGCTCCCCGATTGCACGGGCCAATGACGGCAACATTCAGTTTATTGGAAGGAGCGGCATCAGACGAAAATGCCGGAACGGTCACGCCCACTGCGGCCAATGCCGCGGTATTACGCAAAAATTCACGACGGGTTAATGAGTATCTTTTCATGGTGGGTTCCCTTTAAGAAAATCAGGTTACTAAAGTCAAAAACAAAATCTTCTCAATTTCCATCTCAATTTTATCCGGAAAATGAGAAAATTTCAAGGGGGGGAGGGAAAAGAAAAAAGTCCAGAAAAGAAAAAAGACGCCTTCTCCGAAAAGAAGGCGTCTTTTTCTATGCGGGGAATACCCAAAGCCGAATTAACGGGCCAGGAATTCGATAACGAGGTCGATCTCGACCGGAAGGGTGAAGTCAGCAGCCATCGGCATGGAGGTCACGGTGATGGCGAGTTTTTCTTCATCAACGACGAGCCAGGCGTTGGCGCAACTAGCTTTCATCTCTTCAAAAATCCCTTTGTACATTTCCTGAAGTTTTTCATTTTTCTTCACAGAAATGACGTCACCAGGACGAACGGAGAAAGAAGCACTGGTCGTCGGAACGCCATTGACCAGGAAGTGACGGTGAGCAACACCCTGACGAGCCTGCGGACGGGTCTTGGCCAACCCAGCACGGCGAATCACATTGTCCAAACGGCGTTCGCAGAGAACCTTCAGATTTTCACCGGTATTGCCCTGCTGACGCTTGGAAATGGCGTAAAGTTTACGAAGCTGACGTTCGCTGATGCCGTAAGCGTATTTAATGGCCTGTTTCGCGGCAAGTGACTGACCGTAAACGGATTTACGGCCGCGGGGACGAGCCATACCCGGAGCAAACGGGCGTTTCGTAGTAGCGCGAATCGCACCGGCACTTTCGAAAATGTCCATGCGTGCTTCACCATCATGGGTTTTCACGACAAAACGACGATTAATACGAGCTTTTGGGCCAACGTAATGAGCCATCTCAGGTTCCTTTCGTAAACTGTGGAATTTGCTATGCTCTTTAATCCTGAAACTTTACCAAAGACGCAACAGGTTTCAGGAGGCACTACCCCTTCGCCGTAACGTGGCAAAGGTGGAGAAAACCACCAAGGTTTCCGTTTGCTGCCGGTAGTGACCAATAGAGATTCAGTATTTTAACAGTTTTTTGAATTTTGTCAAGGAGGACACCCGAAATCTTCCATTAAATTTCTCTTTCCGCGACTTTTTTGCTTTCCCCTTCCTTGACTTAATGACCGGTTTGAGTAAAATACGCAATAGAAAATTTTTTCTGTTTCCCGCAACCAGCCAGCAGTAAAGGAGCAAAAATGGATTACTGCAAAATTATTCCGTGCCTTGACACGAAAGACGGACGTTTGGTTAAAGGCGTTAATTTCGTCGAACTGAAAGAAGTCGGCGACCCGGCTGAAAGCGCAGCGGCCTACGATGCGGCAGGTGCTGATGAACTCGTGTTCCTCGATATTACGGCCACTGTTGAAAACCGTGGAACGCTCATTGATGCAGTAAAACGCACGGTTGCCCGCATCAATATCCCCCTCACCGTCGGAGGCGGAATCCGTTCGACCGACGACATTAAGGAAATGCTCGATCTGGGTGTTTCCAAACTTTCGATGAACTCCGCCGCGGTTCGGAACCCGCAACTGGTCGCGGATGCCGCGAAAATGTTCGGCTCAGAAAAAATTACGGTTGCCATTGATACCCGAAAAAACGCCGACCTTCCCTCCGGGTTTGAAGTTGTCGTCGCAGGCGGTACCAAAGGAACCGGCCTGGACGCGGTTGAATGGGCCAAGAAAGTTCAGGATCTGGGAGCCGGCGCGATCCTGCCTACCAGCATGGACGCTGACGGCATGCAGACCGGATATGATATTCCGATGACACGCGCTATCGCCGACGCGGTCAAACTCCCAATCATCGCTTCCGGAGGAGCCGGAAAACTGGAACACCTCTACGAAGCCGTCGCTGAAGGACACGCTTCCGCCGTCCTGGTCGCTTCGATTGCCCACTTCGGAATCTTCACCATCCAGCAGATGAAGGATTACCTCGCGAGTAAAGGGATTCCAGTTTCCGGAAAAAATACCTGAATCGAAGGATATTCCCAAATCGCGATTTCATGAAAAATGGGCCTTTTGAATCCAAACGATTCTGCGCGTTTTCCTTCTTGAACGAATTACGCGCAGGCTCTTGAAAAACTTTTCCAACTACTTCTCCTTCCTGACCGTTTTTCTCAGAAAACGTTCAATTGACCGGGCAGTATTCCTGCCAAGCTCACGCGCATTTCGCGGAGTCACTTCCACTCCGGAGGAATTCGAGTACGGTATTTCTATCGTTCCGGCAAAAATAATATTCGGCAATTCCATTGCCCACATCTTGGAACCCGCGGTCGGTATTCCGTTTTCCTGCTTAACATAATTCCGAACCGTGTTCCAATCCTTTCCAAAGGGAAGATTCCACGATTCCCGATATGGAATTTCCCCCTCCTTCTGAAGCTCTTCGAGAATCGCGAAAAACTCCTTCGAAGCCTTCGTCATTTCCTCACTTGGAGACATCGGCGAATAAAGGTACTCATTCATCCCTGAACGAATCCACGGACAGTGGAGATCCATGAAAAAAAGCGGTTTACCGGAAAATTTCCTTTCAATTTCCGCCTTCAACGCACGAATTTCCGGATAAATTTCGTGATGATAGTCGCGATTATGATCATGAGGCCGACGTCCTTTCCCCTGGTCTCCATCTTCAACCCCGTCTTTATCCACAAACGGAACAATAAAAAATTCCGCGTTCTCACGAAGCCACTTCCCTTCCGGCGTCTCGGATAGTATTTCCTGAATGATCCCTTCCAGCAGAAAACTCGCAGTCATTTCGCAGCTGTGGTGACGGCACGTTAAGGCTACCGCGAATTTCGCACCGGGATTTCCCGCGCCTATCTGAACTACTTCCACTTCACGTCCCTTCCGACTTTGTGTCAGAACACCCAATTTCACGGACGGATGATTCCGGTAATCCGCGATAAATTCATCCCAGTTCCGCTGCGTATAGAGAATCGCCGTCGCGAAAATTACCGATGTTTCATCTTCCAGAAAAGAATAGGTAAACTTTTGACTGTCAAAATTCGGCGTTGAGGAAAGGTAACGCCACGTCTTACCTTCGTCAGTGCTAATTGCCGGACCGCGAGAGCCAACGCGGTTGGGGGCATCAAAGACAAATTTTAAGGTTTCTCCTTCCGCTCCGCGAACCCGAAACGCGTAATAAAACCAGTCATTGGAATCCCGAAGATCCGGGCGAACCCGAACGACACCCTCATGAATGGAATCCACGAGAATGTTTCCTCCCGGAAAATTCGCGTCTATCTGAATTTCTCCAAAACAAAACGAAAATGAAAACGTAAAAAGTACCAACCAGGACGCGGCACTATGATTGAAAAAGTGTTTTTCCATAAAACGACCTTCCATAAGCAGAAAAAACAAAAGAATAAACCGGACAGGACAAAACGAAAAACTTCATTCACTTAATTTTGGTCCAGGAAAATAAACCATACGGCGAACAGAGGGAAAACCGAATCAGTTTCAGCGAACAGGCACATCCACTATCCGCACGAAATCCATTTCCCAAAAAGCATTAATATTTTAGCTGGTTTTTTACTTTTGTCTTTCTTAAATAGAAAAATAAATCTAAAAAAAGAAAAAACTCCCTCTTTTTTTCATTTCATTCAAAACTTTCGCGGTGAAACTAAATCGATCTTAACGCGAATAAAAAACACGCCATTATTTTATGCATTTTACCAATTTCATCAAAAAATTTTCACTATTTTAACTAAAAATCTTTTAGAAAATCACCACCCCCCCTTGAAAATAGGAAAAATGCGTAGATAATTACGATATATTTGTCCATCATAAACCACATTTTTTCAGGAATAAAATATGCGCAAATTTTATCGTTACGTACGAGGCGTTTTCCTCGGAGCCGCTCTCCTTGGAATTTCTATGAACGCCAATATCCCAACTGAACTTTTCGCAGATGCCCCAGCTCCGCAGAACGTCGAAAAACCCGCGGAACAGAAACCTGCCGAGCAGCAGAACGCCGAAAAACCCGCTGAACAGAAACCTGCCGAACAGCAGAACGCTCAAAAACCCGCGGAACAGAAACCTGCCGAGCAGCAGAACGCGGAGAAACCCGCTGAACAGAAACCTGCCGAGCAGCAGAACGCTCAAAAACCCGCGGAACAGAAACCTGCCGAGCAGCAGAACGCTGAAAAACCCGCGGAACAGAAACCTGCCGAG
>JAFQUP010000083.1 GCA_017408405.1 Thermoguttaceae bacterium | reverse complement strand
TTTCCGCGCTGCTGACTCTTCGGGCGCGGGAAGCACTGAATGCCGGCGATGCGGATCTCGCGGTCCGGGACTGCCTGACGATTTTTTACCTGGCGAAACATTTGACCCGCTTTCCGTCTTCGCTTTTTGCTGCCGGGTACGGTTTGGAAAACAGCGGGTTTCAGCTCCTCGCGGACATCCTGTTTACCGCGCCGCTCCCGGCCGCGCAGCTGGAGGAGATCCGTCGGGAACTGAAGAGTTTTGATGAACGTGAGTCTCTGGAAGCGTTTCTGCAAAAAGAGAAGCTCTTCACCTGCGTTTTGATGGAGTACGTCTGGAAAACGGAACCGAGGCTGACGCTTTGGCACAAGAAAGCATTTCGGCGGGAACTGGTCCGGAATCTGAATACCGTTTGCGCGGAGGATGGAAAGATCCTCGGCATTGAGGACCCGAAAAGCGCACCGGTCTGGACGGCCGTCGCGGAGAAGACGCACATTCCCGGACTTTGGGGACGGTTTCTCGGCTGGGAGCTGTGGCAGCTTGAGCGTGTCGTACTGGAATGCACGGAAGGGACGAACCGGAGAAATGAGATTTCATTCCGTCTCGCGCGGATTGCCGTAGAGACGGAACTTTTTCACCGGGAAAATGGCAGGTACCCGGAAACGCTGGCGGAATTGGCGCTTCCTGAAACGCTCTTTCAGGACCCGTTTGCCGACGGAAAGCCGTTTGCGTATCGGCAAAATACGGAATCCCGTGCCGATTGGCAGAAACGCTTTGACGCCTGGCGAAAACGGATCGAGACGTTCCCGGAATACTATGCGCCGCTTGATGAGGCCAGATATCCGGTCGGCACGTTCATTTCAGTGGAGGAGTTTTCGGAAATATCCTCCCCGGTACTGACGAAGGAAGAAGAACGGGACGACGCGGAGTTCTCCTCCCTGCAGACCTGGCGTCCGTTCCTGCTTTTCAGTGCGGGGGCTTTTGATGAAGATGATTTCCTGATCGACGGCACGCTGATCTTTTAGCGGTTTGGCCGTTCTGTTTCAGAGCGGAACGATTCCGCATGAAATTTGAGTCCGTTGCGTTCCTCCCCAGCAGAGTATTTCAGCGGCTTTTCTGAAGTTTCTGCGGGGGAGATCCAGCCGCGGTTTGCGTCTTTTTGAAAATTTCGTCAAAATTTGCTTTTTTTATGGGCGAGACCCTTTACTTTTCTCGACAGTCTGCTAAATTTAAAAGAAAAGTATCGTCAGGCCCCGTCGGCCTGCCCGCCAAATTCTGATTTTTTGCTGCCGGAACTGGCAGAGAAGAGGTTCCCCCATGAAAAAACTGATTTTATTGCTCGCCTTTCTTTTCATTCCTGCCGTCTCGCAGGGTACTGAAGAAGAAAAACTGGGACTTTTCCCCTTCTTCACGATGGGGGAAAATATCGCGGACGTCTGGATCAATCCCGCCTCACAGAAAGAAGCGGGTGCGGACGGTCAGGTCGTTGTGGACGGCGACCGGTTCATCACAGAAGGGAATGGAAAAGAGATCCGTTTCTGGGGCGTGAACACGTGCTTCTCGATGAACTTCCCGGAAAAAGACGACGCGGTCCGCTATGCGAAACGAATGGCCTCGTTCGGGATCAACGGCGTCCGGCTTCACCATATGGACAATCGGGACATCTGGGGCAAAAACTACCCGGATGTCTCGGCCATTGACCCGGAACAGCTCGACAAACTGGACTGGCTCATCTACCAGCTGAAGCTCAACGGGATCTACGTCAACATTAACCTCCACGTCTCGCGCTTTCTCTCTAAATGGAATGAAACGTTTGAGCCGTCCGGCATTGACCGCCACTACGACAAAGGGCTGGACAATTTCGAGCCGCGGATGATCGAGTACCAGAAAAAGTACGCGCGTGACCTGCTCACGCACGTGAATCCGTACACGAAAATGAGCTACTGTGAGGATCCGTGCGTCGCGATGATCGAGATCAATAATGAGAACAGCGTCGTCGCCTCCTGGTTCTGGAGCGAGCTGGATGAGCTGACGCCGGCGTACTCCGTTTACTTCCGGAAACTCTGGAACGCATGGCTTCAGAAGAAATACGCTTCGACGAACGCACTGCGTGACTCGTGGAAGAGCCGGACGTTTCCGCTTGAGAAAAACATTGTGCCGGACCCTGGTTTTGACCGGCCGGAAGAATTCGCCGCCTCACAATGGACGCTGGAAAATGGAACTGCCAAAGCGGGACTTTGGGCCGAAAACGGAGTGATGCGCCTGAATGTCGAGGAATTGGGAAGCGTCTCGTGGAATCCCCAGTTCTACTTCCGCGATTTCGCCATTCAGGAAGGCGTGCCGTACACGGTGAAATTCCGCGTCCGCACCGACGTGAAAAACGCGCCGAAACTCCGCCTCAACTGCTCACAGAATCATGCGGAATGGGAGGGACTTGGACTTCACGTTTCCTGCGAAGTCGGAAAGGAATGGAAAGAGTACGTGTTCTCGTTCATCCCGACCCGCAGCGACGAAAAAGCCCGCTTCGGCTTCAGCGGTTTCGTGCCCGGTCTCTACGAATTCGACGACGTTTCTTTCCAGGGCGGCGGGGATCTGGGACTGGCGAAAGAGGAATCGCTCGAAAACGGCACCATTCAGCTCATTCGCCGTCAGGGGGACGTCGCGAAAACCACTCCGGAAGCGAAAGCTGATTTCGTCTCTTTTCTGATCGATCTGGAAACGAAGTACTGGCTCGAAATGTACGATTTCATCAAGAAAGACCTCGGCGCGAAAGCCCCGGTCTCCGGAACGCAGCTCAATTACGGCGCGCACTACGCACAGGCGAAGCTGGACTACTGCGACATCCACTCCTACTGGAACCACCCTTCCTTCCCCGGTCGGCCGTGGGACAGCGGGAACTGGAAGCTCGGAAACACTTCCGTCGCGAACGTCTTGGGGAACGGCCCGTCCACCATCACGCATCTGGCGAATAACCGCGTGCTCGGCAAACCCTTCACGGTCTCGGAGTACAATCACCCGTACCCGAACCTTTACGGTGCGGAAGGTTTCCCGATGCTCTCCTCCATGGCAGGTTTTCAGAATTGGAGCGGGATCTTCGTTTTCGCGTGGTCGCACTCGAAGGATTTCAGCACAGAAGAAACGCCGAGCTTTTTCGACATCAAAGGGAACTCCGTCCAGCTGGTGCACATGCCGGCGTGCTTCAACATGTTCGTGCGCGGCGACGTGAAAGACGCGAACGCGGACCCGAACGCGAAAAAAGTCGTCTACGCCGTGACCGACGCGGAGGAACGCGAGATCTACGGAAAAGCCGCTTCCGGCTACGGCCGCTCGCTTGCGCCGATCGGTTTCTGCCATGAAAATCCGGTCCTGACCAGCGTTGGGGTACGTCTGACGGATCTCGACATTCCGGAATCCGCGACTCAGGGCACCGCTCCATTCGTGCGCGATGAGGAACGCGAAATTCCGTCCAAGACCGTCTCGAATACCGGCGAACTGCGCTGGAACGGCGAAATTAAAGATCGCGGATTCTACCAGGTGGACTCGCCGAAAACCAAAGTATTCACCGGCTTCATTCAGGGACGGACGATGAAGTACCGTGACGGAATGAAGATCGAATTCGGTAAAACGCTCCTTGACTGGGCGACCGTCAGTTTCACGCAGACGAAGGAAGATCACTGGCTTCTGGCCGCGACGGGGCTTCAGAAGAACTCGGAGTGCGTCCTGGGTCTTTACGATCCGGTCGAAGTGAAGGACACACCGGTGGAAGAGTACCCGAACCTGATCAACAAGCAAATCACGTTCTGCCAGAAACGCGGTCACGCGCCGCTGATGTGCGAGGGGATCCCGGCAAAGATCACGCTTCCCGCTCCCAAAGGCGTCACGGTGAAGATCCGCCCGCTCGACGGAAACGCCAGACCGACGGGTGAATTCACCGCGAAGCGCGTCAGTGACGAACTCGT
>JAFQUP010000082.1 GCA_017408405.1 Thermoguttaceae bacterium | reverse complement strand
GTGGAAGACGGCGCGAAGATCACCAGCGTCGGCCGAGTGGAGATCGGAATGTACGGCGACGGCGAATTCATCATGCGCGATTCCTCTGCAAAATTTGAGCGTCACCTGGTCATCGGGGACTCACGAGAAAACCCGAAAAACGCCAACGGCCGCGTTCTTTTGGACAATTCGCAGGTCGTTCTCGATTCCCCCACCAGTTACCCAAGCTCTCTGACCGTCGGCTACCTTGGAAAACATGCAGAATTGCGCATGATCAATAATTCCAGCATCCTGATCAATGAAGGCAACTTCCGTATTCTCGAAAACTGCGAAAACAACGGCACCGCCTCGGTCTACATTGAGAAAGGGAGCAGAATCGAGAGTATCGTAAATACGGAATGGACGTTCTCTTCCCAGGAAAACTCCAGCGGCGTGCTGAATCTGGACGGCGGGACCATCGTTAAGAAAGACGGAACCATCAAATGGGGCGACGGCGCGAATTCCAACGTGGAAATCAACGCGGGCAACGGAGCGGTCCTTCAGATCCTCCCAGCAAACAACACGCAGATGGGATACGATACCTCGACGGTCCAGCTGAACCTTATCGGCGGTGAAAATCAGGTCGAGATCAAGAACCTCAAGATCAACGCCGCGAAATCTGACCTCAATTTCTACGCGGACGACACTGGGCTTTCCACTGTCGCGCTGACCGGCACTCCGCAACTCAACGGCAAAGTGAACGTCGGTTTGGCCGGTGGTCTCGCTCTCATGCAGGAAGGGACCTACACGATCCTGACCGGCGTCACCGACTCAGCGATCCCTGCGTCGAGCGGCATCTGGACGCTCACACAGGACGGCACGAACGTGACGGCTTCGCTGGATCCCGCGCTGCGGCTCACGGACACCCCCCTGAATGCGGGTTGGCTTGAGCTTTCTCCGGATCAGGAGCTTCAACAGGATCCCCTTTCCATTCAGCTGGAAGTCACCGGACTGGAAAGCGCGGAAGAGTATGCCGCGTTTCTCGATTGGCTGAATTCGGACGGATACCTTTCCGAAAACGCGGAGATAGAGACGGCTTCCGGAGAGGTATCGCTGAATGACGCCGCTTTCGTCATGCCGTACCTTCTGGGAGATGACGGGATCCTGGCCTTTGATTTTTCCGGGTATTCGAGCGATGTGCTGCTGAACTCCGCGCTCATTGTCGGTTCGGCGGGATCTAACGTTCCTGAACCCAGTGCATGGGTCCTCCTCGCGCTCGGCTGCGGTCTCTTCGGCTGGATGCGGAACCGGAAAAAGAACTGATCCAGATCTCCGGCCTGACTCAAACTCATTTCTATCGATCATCGCGGGCACTCTTTACGGGGTGCCTGCGTTTTGTCCCCGCCCCATTTCCCGCCATTTTTTACTCATGGAGAAAGAATTATGCTGAATCGAAGAAACTTTCTGAAAACGAGTGCCGCGGCCGCCGCTGTCGGCATGAGCGCGAGCATCGCGAACACCGAGACTCACGCGTCTGATCGATCCCCTGCCCCGCGAAACCCCAGCCCCTACGCAAACGTTGACTGGGACTCCGCACATCAGATCTACTCGACCACCCACGGACACGTTACCGGCCAGTCGATGCTGAACAAATTCCTGGAGAGACAGTACGAATTCCTGACCATCTCCAACTACTACCCTTCCGCGCCGTATTATCCGATGAGCAAAATGACGCGGAACTACTACCGTGTCCATCACGATCATCCGGTCATGTTCCGCGGGACGCTGACGGATGGGCCGTTCGACTGGAACGCGATCCTGAAACCGTGGGTCGACACGCTGGAAGAGAAATACCGGAGCCAGTACCCGTTCGAGGAAGGCGGCCCGCTCTTCACGGAGTACCCAGCCGACATCATGCAGGCTCCCAATGCCGAGCATCACTCATTCACGGACAGTCCGGCCCACATCTGTGCTCCAGGGTCGCTTTACGCTTCCGGAACGTTCGACGCACGCGACTTTTTCAAGACGAAAACGCACGGCTACCATTTCGGCGTTGGTCAGCCGTGGCGCACGGGGTTCGACAATATGCTCAACGCGCTCCTTTACGAGGACGGCGGCGGGGTCACGATCAACCACCCGGCCTGGTCGCACCTGAAACAGGAACAGATGCTTGAAATGCTGGACTACGATCCGCGAGTACTCGGCATCGAAGTCTTCAATGACTCCTCGGAACTCATGACGCAAAGAGGCTGGAGCGAGCACTACTGGGACTACGCGCTTGGAACAGGTCGGCAGTGCTTCGGATTTTTCGTCCCGGACTGGCACAAAGAAGGGGTGAACGTCCTGCTCATCCCCGAACGCAACGCGCACGAGTGCCTCAAAGCGTACCGACAGGGGAACTGGTACGGCGCACTGAAAGGATGCGGGATCCTGCGTTTCCGTTCGATCCGGTTTGACGGCACGACGCTCACCGCAAAAACGGACAAAACCGCGAAATTCCAGATCATCGCGAAAACCGGCGTCATTTTTGAGCAGACGTCAGAAAAAATTTCCTTCACTCTCACCGACGCGGACCGCGAAAAGTACGTTTACCTGCGCCTGAAAGTATACGCAGTGGATGATTCCGGCGAGATCCTTTTCTCGCAGCCGTTCATGATTTAAGAACAGGAAAAACGAGATCCCCCAAAGTTCCTGAAAAGAAACTCTGAGGAGGTACGTCTCATCCCGGGAATACCGCAGGATTTTATGAACAGCAGTTGATCAGATCCGCATTGGAAATCTTTTTTCCATCCCGCAAACAGGACACCGCCTCAGATGCCGAAAGATTTTTTCGCATCTTTTTACAGACTCCTAATCGGCCCCCGAAGGCCGTGGGTTTTCGACCTTCGGGGGGGGGCGGAAATTAAGGGAGGAAACTATTTTTTCTCCTCCTGTGCTTTCGCCTTTTCCTCTTCTTCTAACGCCTTTTCGATATGCTCCGGCCACTTGCAGAGCGACATTCGGCCGGCTTTGTAATTCCACGTGCTTTTGACCTGTTCGAGCGTGAGGTTTCTGGCTTTACTCAGGTCGCAGTTGACGAAGATCGTATCTTCGAGATTTTTTGCCGGGAGATCGGCAAGCCGGCATCCGAGGAACGCTGTTCGGGAAAGGTCCCACTGCGTTTCCCAATTTTTTTGTTGAGTCGGCACAAAACGGCAGTCGATGAAAAGGCCCATGCGCTGATTCATC
>JAFQUP010000081.1 GCA_017408405.1 Thermoguttaceae bacterium | reverse complement strand
GAATGGCGGAAGTGAATGGCGGAAGTGAATGGCGGAAGTGAATGGCGGAAGTGAATGGCGGAGAGTGAATGGCGGATAGCGAATGGCGGATAGCGAATTCCCCTCCGGAGGAGGGGAATTGGGGCGGGTGAAGGAAACTCCGCGTTTTCCTCGCGAAAAAAATGGGACGGCTCTTTTGAGAAATCTCAGGGCAAAAACGAAATCGGTGATGGCCCTGCCGGTCGCCGGTAAGTTTCTTGCGGTAAAAATTCCACCACCCGCCAGCCGGCCGCGGCGTTTGCCTCCGTCGTGGTGAAAGGTTTTCCATTCACGATGTCGAGCGCGTTGACGTGAACGTGGCCGCAGAAAGTTCCCATGAGATTTGGAGCTTTGAGGAGCGTTTCGTAAAACTCGAAAGTAACGTCCGTATGCCCGCCGGCACGCCACGGTTCACGACGTTCGATCTGCCAGTTTTTATCCGTGTCTTTTCCCCATTCGGGATGTCCGCAGCCGAAGCCGACGTTTCTTCCGGGAGCGTACGGCGGAATATGCATCCAGAGAACAGTCGGCTCGCCATGGGCAAGTTCCGCTTTGAGAAAACGGAGCTGTTCAGGAAGGATTTCGTAAATGGAATCATCCACAAAAAGATGACGAATCCCTTTCACGACCGCGGAATAGTTCAGGAAGTTCGCGTTTTCCGGGTAGAGTTTTCCCAATCGTTTTGGTGCCCATTCCGCTCTTTTTTCCTCGTCGGTTCCCGGCCATCCTTCGTAGTGCCAGTCGTGGTTTCCAGAAATGAAAAACCATGGGATTCCCGCCTCGTCGAGCGTTTTGAGTTTTTCCAGAAGCCAATCAACCCCCGCCTCGGACGGAAAACTCAAAATATCTCCAGTGAGTGTGACCGCGTCAACTTTTTCACGTTTGGCGAAATCGAGAGATTCTTCGAATGCCGCCATTGGATTCGTCGTTTTGCCCGTTCGACAGTGCGTTGGCCGATGATACGCGGCGGCCATTCGCGCACTGAACCGCTCGAACGGTTTGCCCCGTTCGTCATCGAGAAAAATGTGCGTGTCCGAGAGATGGAGGATTTTGGAGGGAACCCTGAGGCCTGGAATAAAAAATCGGACGTTATTTCCGGTCTGGGAAAAAGTGATTTTTAAATCCGGGAACAGACGACGAGGGCCAAACACGCACCTGGTTTGCGAAGAGGAAGAGCGGTCGGAGCGCGGAGACTCTTCCTGCGCGAAAACGTTTTCGGACAGGAAGCCGGAAAAGGCGGCAGCCGCTGAGGCGCCTAAAAAATGACGGCGGGGAATTTCGGGAATCATGATTTTTCTCCGATTAATGTTGAGGCAATTTCTGGAAACTTTCAGACATTCGGTATTTTGCGCTTGATTCAAACCTCTTTTTTCGGTATATTTTGAAACGCGGAGAATTTACCGTGCCGGAATTTTTTTATTATGAATCATTCGATAAAATTTGCCAAGTCCCTGGCTCACGTTTGGGGCAGTTTTTTTCGAATTTTTTGGAAATTTTTATGTTTTTCGCGGATAGAGCGTTTTTTTACGCGTTTTTTTTCATTTCAGGGAGAAGATTAAAGAAAATGAGCGTCGCGGAATTGGTTCAAACGTCACGGAGTGTTTGGGTTTGGTTTCTTTTCTTTTCATTTTTTCTGAATACTCTTTACGCGCAAACGGGTTTGACGATCCTTCACTCCAACGACCATCACGGGCAGCTTTTGCCGAACGGCGAGCTGGGCGGAATGGCACGATTCGCGACGCTGGTAAATCAAATCCGTGATGAGGCTCAAAGGAATGGAAATTTCGTTCTTTTGCTTGACGCGGGCGACGTGAACAGCGGCACGCCGGAATCCGATCTGTTTCAGGCAAAACCCGATTTTCTGGTCATGAATTATCTCAAGTACGATTACGCGGCTTTCGGAAATCATGAATTTGACCCGCCTTTTCAGAAACTTCAGGATCAGATTCGTCTGGCCCGGTTTCCCATGGGCGCGGCGAATGTTTTTGGGGAAGACGGCAAACCGCTTGGGACCCCTTTTCGCCTTTTTGATTTTCCGAACTGCCGAGTCGCGGTTTTCGGGATTACGCTCTCAAACTATTCGATTCTTCCGAAACCGGAGGGAAAATTTCTGATTAAGGATGAGGTCGAAACCGCGCGTCAGATGGTGCGTTTTTTGCGGGGAGAGAAAAAAGCGGATCTGGTGATTGCCGTCACGCATTTGGGATTCATTTTGACTCCCGGGGCGAAGGTGACTTCGGAGCAGTTCGCGGAAGCCGTTCCGGGAATCGATCTGATCGTTGACGGCCATTCCCACTCGAAAATGGAGAAACCGCGCAGTGTTCACGGAACGCCTGTCGTCTCCGCCAATGAACGGAGCCGTTTTCTGGGAGAAGCCAGAATCCTTTGGGAGCAGGGAAAAATCGCGGAATTTTCGTGGAAATGTCATCCGGTGACGCGGGATATTCCGGAGGATCCGGAGGTGAAAAGAATACTCGCTCCCTTCATTGAGGCGACCGCGCGAAAGATGAATCAGATTGTCATGAGAACGACCGCGCCATTTCCAGGAGGAACGGTTTGCCGAACCCGACAGACCGCTCTTGGGCAGTTCATCGCGGACGGAGTGGTTCAAACTTTGGAAAAGAACGGAATTTCGTGCGACTTTTCGTTCATTAACGGCGGAAATATCCGCGCGGGAATTCCAGAGGGAGAGGTCTCGCGCGGAAACTGGTTTTCTGTCCTCCCTTTCAAAAACGAGATTCACGTTTTGGAACTCGATGGGCAAACGCTCCGCGAACTCTTTGAGTTCATCGCCTCTCTTCCGGATGGCGCCGCGGCTTATCCCCAGCTCTCAAGTCAAGTTCAATGCGTTCTGGAAAACGGGAAAGACGGGAAAAAAAGAGTGCGGAAACTCACGATTAACGGTGAGGAAGTCGATTCGGAACGTCAGTATTTTTTGGCGGTTACGGATTTCATCGCGTCCGGCGGGGATAAATACGACGTGCTTCTTAAACGCCGTTCCGTGAAAAAAACCGGACTTTTTCTTCAGAATCTGATCGTGGAGTATGTCCAGACGCTTTCTGAACCACTCGCGCCCAAAGTTGAGGAGCGATTGCGGGTTGAGTAAAAAAATCGCCGTTCGCGGTAAAAAACTATTAAAAAAACCTTGAGAGAATGTTTCCCGCAAGGTTTTGATTTTCCTGTTTCTGAAATTATTCCCGGCGAATTCTTATCGCGCCGTTTTCGACTCCGATGACCTTTCCGTCAATCGAGGCGTGAACCGCGGCCCCAAGCTGAAGTTTGCCGTCTTTTTCAGCCGGAACGCCGATGATGTCCCCCGTCTGAACCGTTTCGCCCGCCTGGACGACCGGAACGCACGGCGGACCAATGTGCTGGCGAAGTGAAATCAGGACTTCCGGAATCGCGGATAACTGATCGGAAATTTGAGGATCCCAATCCGCGTGAACGTCATACTCCGCCAAACCAAGCCGACGAATCAGACGCGGTATCGGCGTTGCCCGATTTTCCATCTGCTGGTCCGCGCGGTTTCGACGAAAAATCGGCTCCTGAATTTTCTTTCCCGATTCAAGCCATTTCTCCCGATTATTCCGCATCACGCTTCGCGGATCAAGCCCTTCGGGACATGAACAGCGCGAACACAAATTGCACGAACTGCAGAATTGAGTGCCGTAAACGAGCGTATCCGCCCCAAAAAGGAGACTCCTCATGGCTTTGTGCGGCTCAACCGGATGCCCAAGCAGATTTCGCGGGCAAAGTTCCGTGCAGTGCGAGCACTGGTCGCAGGCCGATTTGGCGATTCTGACGGTACTTTTCCACGGCCTGCGCATTTCGATAATTAGCGGGTGGTCCTGAGGCAGAAGAATGATTCCCCCCGTCGTTTTCGTGACTCGGGCATTGGCAGGATCTTCCTCCAGGTACCCCATCATCGGTCCGCCAACCAGGTAAACCGGATTCGGAATCGAACTTCCGCCGACTGCGTCCACGCACTCGGTGAGCGCCGCGCCCAATGGAACGCGAATCGTGGCGGGCTTTTTCACCGTTCCCGTTACCGTTAGGAATTTGTCGGTGACGGGGATATTCCGCGCCGCGTTTGCCGTGTTTAATGCCGTTTCGACATTCATGACGACCGCCCCGACCTGAACAGGAATCCCTCCGGGAGGAATGACCCGGCCAAGAGTCTGGTAAACCAGAATGAACTCGTCGCCGGCAGGATAAACGTCATCCAGCGGACAAATCTCCATCGTTTCCGGAAGATACCGCGTCAAAAAATCAATCAGTTCGCCGTATTTTCGCTTTAATCCAATGATGACCCGTTCCGCGCCCGTTTTTTGGCGGGCAAGTTCCAGCCCAAGCACGAACTGCTCGGGAAAATGACGGATGATCTCTTTGTCTTTGTGGAGAAGAGGCTCGCATTCCGCCGCGTTGCAGACCAAAGTGTCCGCTTTCGCCGAGAGTTTCACGTGAGTCGGAAATCCCGCGCCGCCGGCTCCAACGACTCCTGATTTTAATAGCTGATCCTGGGTCAACATGAAATTTACCTGCTAAAATAGGAATGAAAATCTCTGCCGGTCGAAATCTGCCGAAAAAGACCGGCAGCAGGTACTTCGCGGCATCTCAGAAAAGCCAGTCGTCAACGTTCTCCGTTTTTTCCTGAATCTCTTCCTGGGAAATGACTTCCGTTTCCTTGAAGTCCGCGCGGCGTTCCTGCTTTGGATTTCCCTCAACGTAAATGGCTTTGAAGGGCCGGGCCGGGCAAATTGATTCGCAGCCGCCGCAGCCGATGCAGATCGTTTCGTCGATTTGAGGGATCGTTAAACCTTTCTCCGGATCGCCGTAGGGAACCATTGAGACGGCTTTGGTCGGGCAGTGCTCATCGCACGCGCCGCAGAACGTTCCATCCACGAAAACGACGCAGTTTTCCTTCACGAAAACGACTTTCCCCATCTGCGTGTACGTCTTTTCAACGCGCATCATTTCCGCGCGTTCAGGAGCGGTTTCCGGGATCTGGTCGCCGCGTTTTCGGGCCATGCGCAAAATATTAATCGCGCCGTTGGGGCAGACCTCGGAGCAAATCGTGCATTCGTAATTGCAGAAACTCGTGCTGAAATCCATGACCGGGGCGAACATTCCGCGCGCGCCGTATTCAAGGAACGACGGTTTCAAAACGTGCTGCGGACATTTGGCGACGCATAAATGACAGGCGGTGCAGTGGTGAAGGAAATGCCCGTAACTCCCAGCTCCGGGCGGAGCGACCGGATTTTGGCGTTTCCACGCGTTTTGTCCGCTGCGGTAAACTTTGTCCGGCTCCGGCTCAACCATGACCGTTTTGCTCACGACCGCCGCCGCGCCGCCGACCACCGGAACACTGGCCGCCATGGAGCCTGCCGTAACCAGAAATTCACGCCGGGCTTTAGTCTTTTCCTTCGCTTCCTTTTCTGCTTTCTTTTGCACGATCTTTTCTCGCTGCTCTTCTGTCAGCTTGGACTCGGTTTGGAATAAGGACTCTTCAAATGGAACGCAGGAGCGAGAGCTGAACGGATTGCCGATGGAGTAGGTAAGCGCGTCGAAATCGCACGATCCGAGACAGTTGAAGCAGGTCACGCATCTTGAGGTATCGACTTTTTTCTCGCGAAAATTCACGCACTGCGATTTGCATTTTTTCGCGCACATTCCGCAGCTTTTGCATTTTGACGAATCTATGCGGATTTTGACGATTGAGAAGCGGGAAAGTACTCCGAGAAGCGTGCCGACCGGGCAAATCGTATTGCACCACGTGCGGCCGCCGCGCCACGCGAGAATCGCGATGATGAAAAAGGTGCCAAGGATCAGGATGAACGCGCCGAGGGACTGGAGAACATTCCCAATCGCGATTTGAGAAAAAGAACTGCTGGAGGTAAGGACCGTATTATTCAGCAAAACGTAAATCGGGCGGAAGACCATATTGGCGGTGCGCCCAAAAATACTGTACGGTTCGACCACGCTCAGAAGCATTCCGAAACCTTTCATTGAGCCGCCGAACGCCGCGATCAAAATCCCCCACCGTAAAAGCGGGAGAGGTTTTCGGTATTCGTATCCTTTGCCGCGATGAACGCGTTTGGAAATCCACGAAATGACGTCCTGAAGAATGCCGAGAGGACAGATGACCGAGCAGTAGAGACGCCCGAAGAGAAGCGTCAGAACGAAAATCGTTCCCGCGATCCACATTGAATGATGAAGCAGAGCGGGAATAAGCTGAATCTTTTCAGGCCAGCTGCCGCTTTCAACGGTCATTTTGTCCAGCTTCTTAACCGCTGCCTCCGGACTGGAAGCTGACGTTTCCGGCACGCTGGAATCGTTCACGTTCGCCGCGCTTTCGTCCGCGCCATCGGATTTTTCCGCTGCCGTGCCCGCGGCGGGAAGCGGTTCCGAAGAATCCAATGACTCAACGGACGACGCCAGAGCCGCTTCGTCACGGGCGGTTCCAAGCATGACGTGAGTCCAGTCAAAGAAAAAAAGAGTTACTGCCGAAAACATCAGAACGGCACAAAGAATTCTCAGGTACTTAAGCATGGCATTTTGGGGGGGAAATGGTGGATGATGAAATTCAGGAGGCAGCCGCGGCCGCCAATCGAAGACAGCGCGGACTGAACGGAGAAATTGAAAACGCGTAAACGTTTTGAGGTCACGGGACGTTTGAGTTCACGGCACGGCACGGTTCACTGATGCCCGATTAATTCATGGGGAGGCGGACATCAGTGAAAGGTAAGTGCCGATTCGGATCGGAAAACTATTTGGCTTTGGTTCGGACTTCCTCAAGAGCCATGTTCAGGAAATCCTGGAGTGTCATGGATCCTTCTTTCTGCTTGTCTTTTGCCTTTCGGCAACGGAGTGAGACGGTGGCGGATTCGACCTCTTTCTCTCCGACAATCAGCATGAAGGGCACTTTCGAGAGTTCTGCCTGGCGGATTTTGTAGCCGATTTTCTCATTTCTGAAATCCACTTCGGCGCGGAAGCCGGCGTCTTTCAGCTGAGCAGAGATTTCCGCGGCGTAATCGTTGAATTTGTCGGTGACGGGGAGGACACGAATCTGTTCCGGGGCGATCCAGAGCGGGAAATCGCCGGCGTACTTCTCGATCAGCAGAGCCAGGGTTCGTTCGTAGCAGCCGAGCGAGGTACGGTGAATAATGTACGGGTTCTTTTTCTGACCGTCCGCGTCAACGTACTCCATGCCGAATTTCTCCGCGAGCATTTGGTCAATCTGAATGGTGATGAGAGTGTCTTCCTTGCCGAAAACGTTTTTGATCTGGATATCGAGTTTTGGACCGTAAAAAGCGGCTTCGCCAATTCCCACTTTATAGTCGATTCCGAGTTCGTCAAGGATGGTTTTCATGACGCTCTGGGCCTCATCCCACTGTTCAGCCGTCCCGATATATTTTTCGGTGTTTTTCGGATCCCACTGAGAGAAACGATAGGAAACGTCTTCGTAAAGCCCGAGGGTTTTGAGCATGAAAATGGCCAGTTCAAGGCAGCCTTTGAATTCGTCCTGGAGCTGGTCCGGCGTGCACATTAAATGTCCTTCGGAAATGGTGAACTGCCGGACGCGGATCAGGCCGTGCATTTCGCCGCTTGCCTCATTGCGGAAGAGGGTGGAGGTTTCATTGAATCGCAGAGGCAAATCGCGGTATGAACGCGCGCGGTTCAGGTAGGCCTGATACTGGAAAGGACAGGTCATTGGGCGAAGGGCGAAAACTTCGTCATCCTTCGATTCATCCCCAAGCACGAACATTCCGTCCTGGTAGTGGTCCCAGTGGCCGGAAATTTTGTAGAGGTCGCTTTTGGCCATGAGCGGGGTTTTCGTCAGCTGCCAGCCGCGTTTCTGCTCCTCATCTTCCACAAACCGCTGAAGCAGCTGAATCATTCGGGCGCCTTTGGGAAGCATGATCGGCAGCCCCTGCCCGATATAGTCGACGGTCGTGAAAAGTTCCATCTCGCGTCCCAGTTTATTGTGGTCGCGCTTGAGAGCTTCTTCCATGCGCTTCAAATGGTCGTTAAGCATATCTTTTGAGGGGAAAGATATGCCGTAAATGCGGTGGAGGACGGCGTTTTTGGCGTTCCCTTCCCAGTACGCGCCAGAGGTTTGCGTCAGCTTGACGGCCTTGACCAGGCCCGTGGAGAAGAGGTGCGGACCGGCGCAGAGATCCACGAAATCGCCCTGACGGTAAAAGGAAATTTCCTCACCCTCCGGAATGCGCTCAATGAGTTTGATTTTCCACGTTTCGCCTTTTTCTTCCATCAGCGCGAGCGCCTCGGCACGCGGCAGGGTGAAACGTTCCTCTTTGGAATTCTCCTTGACGATTTTCGTCATTTCCTTTTCAATGGCGCGAAGCATTTCTTCCGTGAAACCGGTCGGGGAGTCAAAATCATAGTAAAAACCGGTTTCGATTGAGGGACCAATCGTCAGTTTCACTTCAGGGAAAAGGCGTTTCACGGCTGCCGCCAAAATGTGGGAGCTGGTATGCCAGAAAACCTTTTTGCCTTCAGCATCGTCAAACGTGAGGGGAAGAACTTCCGCGGTTTCGTCTACCGGCGTCGTCAAATCCGAGACGGCTCCGTTAATTTGAGCGGCAAGGACATTCCGTTCCAGACGGCCTGATTCTTTCAATACGTCATACGCAGTTTTCATGGCAATACTCTTTCTACTGTTTTTCCAGCGGGTGACTGACCGGAAACTGCCCGCGCCCGGCTGAAAAAAACTGAAAAACCTGAGTGGGAACCCTCAAAAATTCAATTTCCCGAAAAAGTTTCAGGAGGAATTGGGGACCGCGCCGCCGGAATTCGCGCCCATTCTCGAAGACGCGGAATCCTTGAGGCTCTGGAAAATTTCAAAAATCTCCGCGGTTTTCACTGAAACGCGGTCTGGGGACTGGTTCCCGGAAATTTAAAAGTAAACGAAATCCCCCGATTCGGGAGGGGGAACCGCGCGGAATGAACCGCGATTTTTTTTGATTATATCATGTTTCGGCAGGATGTCAATAGCACATGGGACAGAATAAAAAAGAAACAGAAGAAAAAATTCGCGTGTCCGCGGGAGACTCCGGCTCCTCCGGCTCAAATGCCCAGCGGATGGCGGATGGCGGACAGCGGATGGCGGGTGGCGGGTGGCGGATAGCGGGTGGCGGATAGCGGGTGGCGGATGGCGGGTGGCGGATAGCGGGTGGCGGATAGCGGGTGGCGGATAGCGGGTGGCGGATAGCGGGTGGCGGACAGCGGATAGCGGATGGCGGATAGCGGGTGGCGGATTTCATTGGCAATTCAAAAACGCTCAACCCCTTTTCAAAAAATCCCTTTTTCGTATCCGTAGGAAAACGGCGTTTCCTGAAACCAGCCGCGGGTGAGGATAGCGCGGGCGATTCTTTCGGTCTCTTCCGGAGTTTCGAGCGTGAAATCGAGCCGAAGTTCCGAAATTCCCGGGATCGGAGACTCGTGAAGAAGGCGCGAGATGTCGAGGCGATTTCCGTAGTAGACGCGGCTTCCCGTCGTTTCCAGCGGATTCTCCGAGTCGGAATTGCGCGTCACGTAAAGCGGGCGTCCGTCCTGATTCCAGAGACGCTGGATTGGCGCGTTAAAGAGCGTTTTTCGCGTGAACATTCCGTAAAGAAAACCGAAAATCGGAAGTCCCGCCCGCGGAAGAGCCTCGTTTCGTGCCGTGAACCGCGTGAGCTTCCGGACGGTCGTTTCGGAAAGTTCCGGTGAGAGGAAAACCGTTTCGCAGCTGGGGAAAGCGTCGCGGAAAAATCGGAGCGATTCCGGATTCGCGGCGTGAAAGGTCCAGTCGAGCGCGAAGCCGCGATTTTGCCGGGAGTAGTCCAGCGCGTCGAAAAGCGACCCGGCCAGCGGTGAAAACGGGAAGTCAGACTCCGGACGCGTTTCTGAACCGAAATGGACGGGCGGTTCCAGCCGGTAGATTTTCTCGATTCCTGCCCGACGGCACGCTTCCGCCTGCGCAAGCGTCTGAACGGCCGCGGAAATGATCGGCGGGGCTTCCGAAAACGTTTCCGAAGCTGGCGTTTCTTCGCGCGCTCCACCCTTTTCCGGTTGGCGGATCAGGACGACCGGAGGCCGTTTCATCCCCTCTTCAATCATCCGTTCCAGTTCCGCCGCGGCTTCCTGACGCAGCTGGTTCAGGAGCGATTTCGGGACGAACGCGTCTGGTGAAAACTCAAGTTTCGTCCGTTTTTCATCAAGCGTGAACGGCGTTTCTCCCAGTCGGGTGAGTCCGTCCAGAAGCACAGTTTTTTCCGTCGGATGTTTTTGGGAGACGGCCAGCGGCTCAATGGACCGGGAGACCGCGCGGAAGGTTTTTCCATGGACTTCCGCCGAAAATTCTACCTCCATCAGCTCGCCGACCCGGGCCGAAAGGCGTGCGGAGACCGGAGTGCGCCGCCGTGTGCGTTTCATTTCGGACGCGATCTGCCGATCCAGCGCGTGATCGAACGTCCGGTAAAGAAACCGCGCTTTGGACGGAACGGGAACTTCCAGCGTGACCCACGCCCCTCGCGGAGCCTCCGGAACGACCTCGCCGGTCTCATCCAGCTGGATCTGGCCGACGTTCAGTCCGTCAAGTTTCTGAAGGTTCCGGTCAAGAAAAACGACGCCGTCGCCATTGCGCAGCGGTTCCGTCAGCCGGATCTTTCGCGCGGTGATCTCTCCGACTTTCACGCCCCAGGATGCCGAGAATGCCGCGTTGATGAAATTCGGATCATGCGCGTAAAAGTAGCCTTTCGAGTACCCGCGGTTGAAAAGACGCGCGATCTCCGGTTTCGGTACGGAGCGGACCGGAGCCTGAAGGACCTTTTCCTGGAGCGTTTCCAGCTGCGCGAAAGGGGCGGAATTCAGCGCGTCGAGAATTTCGCGATAGTATCGGACCGCCTGAAAAACATATTCCGGCGACTTCATGCGCCCTTCGAGCTTCAAAATCTCCACCCCCATGACGGCAAGACGCACCAGCTCCGGAAATTCCTGCCACTGGTCGCACGACGAAAGGAAAAATCCCTCCCGAACCGCCTTCGGATCTCCGGACGGCTCCGCCAAACGGTACTTTTGCCGGCACGGCTGCGTGCACATTCCGCGGTTTCCGCTGCGTCCGCCGATGAAACTGGAGAGAAAGCACTTCCCGGAACACGCGATGCAGAGCGCGCCGGAGGCGAAGACTTCCAGCTCCGCGGTGACCGCTTTTCGGATCGCGGTGATCTCGTCAAAATCCAGTTCGCGCGCAAGCACGAGACGCGAAAACCCCTGCGCCTGCGCCCAGCGGGCCTCTTCCGGATTCGCGATGGAGAGCTGAGTCGACGCGTGACGCGGCCAATCAGGAAAATGCTTCTTCAAAAACGCCGCGAAACCGAGATCCTGAACGATGACCGCGTCCGTTCCCGCCGCGTAGAGCATTTCGAGGGACTCGCCGAGCGCGTCGAATTCTTCTTCCGCCATGATCGTGTTGAGCGTCACGTTCACTGCCGTGCCGAATCGGTGCGCCTCGCCGACCGCGTCGCAGTACTCCTGAACGGAAAAGTTCTTCGCGAAACGCCGCGCGCCAAAACCGGAGATTCCCATGAATACTTCGTCCGCGCCGGCACGAATCGCCGCGTTCATGCTCTCCAAACTCCCCGCCGGGGCCATGATCTTCATGATTTTGCCGCGTTTATTCACTTTTTCTCTTTCCATTTCGTTTCATTCTTTTCTTGATCTCATTCGCCTGATTTCGCGAATCGCGAAAGTTGAGCAAAATGCCTTCCGGAATTACTTCGGGATCTTTCTCAAGATCTCATCGGGACGG
>JAFQUP010000080.1 GCA_017408405.1 Thermoguttaceae bacterium | reverse complement strand
GTATGAAAGCTGGACGATCCCGGTGCCGGTCATGCTCTCGGTCTCCGTGGCGACGCTCGGCGCTCTGTTGGGTCTGGGACTTTCCCAGCTTGACCTGAGTATTTACGCGCAGCTCGGTCTGCTGATGCTCATCGGTCTGGCGAGTAAAAACGCGATTCTGATGGTCGAGTTCGCGAAAGTCCAGCATGAAGAAGAAGGGAAGAATATCGTGGATTCCGCACTGGAAGGCGCGAGCCAGCGATTCCGCGCGGTGCTCATGACGGCGTTCTCGTTCGTTCTCGGCGTGGTCCCGCTCGTCACGGCGACTGGCGCAGGTGCGGCAAGCCGAAGAGCCATCGGTATTCCGACGTTCTACGGAATGCTCATCGCGACGGTTTTCGGTATCGCGCTGATCCCGGCACTCTACGCGCTGTGCCAGCGTGTTCGTGAATTCGTCTCACGCCGCGACTACGCCGCGGAAGCACTTGCCGCGAAAGCCGCGAAAGGCGAAAAGAAGACGGAAACACCAGAATCAGCTAAAACTGAAATTGAAATGACGGCGGATCAGGCCTGATATTTCAAAAAAAAAGCCGTGAAATAAATTCACGGCCCCTTTGGGAGGTTCCGCTTTTCCAGGTAATTTGCTCCGAAGTTCCCGGAAGGCGGACCTCCTGCTTTTTTATCTTTAATCGAAAGGCTTTCCCCCAAAAACACTCAAAAATCAGCGGGAAAAGAGAGTTTCTCAAGGATTTGATCAATCGTCGCGGTTCCCGTGACCCCAAGCTGCTTAATCGTAATGGAGGAAATGACACCGGCCAAATACGCCGCTTCCGTCAGCGAAAGTCCAATTGCCGTCCCAAACGCGAGACCGGCGTTTGTCGCGTCTCCCGCGCCGCAAATGTCAATTGGCGGTTCAACCCGCTGAGCGGGTACGCGCGTAATCGTTTCGCCATCAGTCGTCATTGCCCCATTCTCACCGAGAGTCACAACAACCGGTTTCCCGTTACGGCGCGCCAGATACCGCGCGGCGGTCTCAAGACGTTCTGTCTGATATTCCGCCTCATCATCCGCTCCAATCAAATTCCCGGCGGCATTTCCCTGAAGACGCCGCACCGCTTTAAGGAGTTCGCTCGCATTACACTTCACCGTAACATTACGGTATTTCTCAATAAACGATCTGGAATCCGCAAGAATAAAGAGTTCTGGAAACTTTTCACCCAAAGAGGAAACCGCTTCGCGAAATTTTTCCGTCACGACAGAACCAGCTTCCAGGGTGAATTGGTCCGAAATAATCACAGCATCCGACGTTTCCGCCGCCGCGAAAAGCTGCCGTATCGTTTCCGCCGCCGCGGATTCCGGGACAGGTTCCCGATTCCGAATATCGAGACGGTTCAGTTCTGTCCAAATACCGTCAACCTCACGCATTGGCTTAAGGTAGGTATTCGTATGCCGATCCTCAAGAAGCGTCATTCCGTCAGTAGAAACACCAAGTCGTTTCAGTGCCTGAATCAGTTCAAACCCTTCACCGTCACCGCCATAAATTCCGACAGCCCGAACCGACGCGCCGAGAGAAGCGAGATTGGCGGCGATCGTACCGCCGACTCCCGCGTAACGCCGAATTTCCCGAACCTGCCAGGCAGTCAATCCTGTCTCAACGGAAGGCTCATCAAGAGAAGCGTCAATATGAAAATACTCATCCAGGCAGTAATCCCCCGCGACCGTAATCACCGGAGAAGGACGACCAGCCAGAGCCTCGGAAATCCGCCGGATATTCATTGAGAAACACACCTGTCTGTTTTCAAGCCCGTTTTTCCTCATCTTTTTTAATTGCTTTCTTTGCCAGATTCGGTAAAGTGCGCGCGTGTTCGCCGCAAACGTAAAAACTGCGGCCGCCATCTGCTACCGTACGCGCAAGAATCGTTTTCCACGGACGAAAATAGTACCGCGGATCACTCTTTGGCGGAGCCGTGTGGAAATCTTCATTTTCTATCGGGAGCAAATCAAAAACCGCAGTGGTAAAATGCCGAATCGTTCGTCCTTCCTGGTGAGCGACGTTTCGGCACATGGAAAGCGCCTTCAGATAAACTTCCGGCCCCGCGACCGCTGACCCGAAATTGAGAAACACACCGTTTTCCAGTTTTTCAACGCTGTGCGTATAAATCAAAAAATCGGTATAGGATGAAGCGCCAAGCGACGCGCCGTCACAATTTGGAAGCTCATGAACAATATCGTTTCCAACTCCGATATGGACTGTGCACGGCACGCGAAGATGATACCCCATGGCAAGAACGCTCTTTTCACGATTTGGAAAATTATTCTCCCAAATATATTTTCCCAAAGCCTCACCAGTCCCCAGCCCTTCCTTTACGCCGGCATTGACCGCGTCATTCCAGAAATCAATCTCGTTCCAAAGCCCAAACTGTCCTTCCGACACATAACGCGCCACAGACTCGCACGTATTTCCAATCATTGCCAGTTCAAAGTCGTGAATGCTTCCCGCGCCGTTCGTGGCAAAATGCGTGACCAATCCGCGTTTCATCAATTCAATCATCCATAACGCGCAGCCGGACCGAATCACGTGCGCGCCGTACATCATGAGAATTGCCGCGTTCTTTTTTTTAGCCGAAACCATCGCCTCCGCCAACGTATCCAAATGCTCGTGCTCAAAAGGCAAAGGAGCTTCCGCCGGATTCTGCACAATACTCAGCGGAACATCATGGACACGCTCATTCAAAGGGCGAAGACGAAGTTTGGATCGGTCAAACTGCTCAAACATTTTAAATTTCCGAAATAGCTCAAAGATAAAGTCCGCGTTCATCCTCAATATGAGATACGGACGCCGCTAAAACGGGAACAGACCGCCTGATTCCCTCAATTTTGATTTCAGGGAACTTGCCAAACCCCGTAACACTCTCGTTTTTCTCATCGGGAAAGTATTTTGGCAGGATCCCTTTACCCTGATTTTATCCGATATGAGACGGAAATCAAGGGGGAGATGAGTTTTTTCATGAAAATTAACCGCTGAAAACCTTCGTGAAGGCTCTTTTTCAAAGCAATCACGCGCGGAGAATGCGGGGAATATCGTCTGAGAAAGACTCTATCCAAAAATCGTCAACTTCAGCTTTTCCATTTCGGCCAACCCGTCGGCGAATAAATTTTGGTATTGCGTTTTTCATAAAAATTTGTTATGCTATTTTCATATTTTAAATCGTGTTGAAAAAATTTCATTTAATGAATAATAAATCATGAACCGAATTTTTTATTTGTCCATTTGGATATTTTTCATTATTTTAGTTCCTTTTTTCGCGGGCTGCAAATCTCAAACCGGTACTGTCCTGAAACCAGGAGCGAAACAGCTTTCCGGAAGTCATAAAGCGGGACAGGAAGTCTACGAACCACTGGTAACGGAAGCGGTCGCTCGTCTGCTTGGAGCGGATCAAATGAACGCGTCCACCCCCGTTCCCAAACGCATCTGTTTTGTCGGCGTGGAAAATTTTTCGTCAGAGGAAATGGCGGACTACAAAGAACAGCTTTACGAAATGATCGATACGGCCATCAGCTCCAGCGGACAATTCATCTCCATCAGCCGCCGCTACGTGGAGCCAGCCATTCGTTCGGAGCGGTTCCGAATGGATGATCTTTTCATTCCGGAAAACCAGCGTAAACTCCAGGCGGCCCTGGAAAAGGACGGTCAGCCGTTTGAGTATCTGCTTTTCGCGAAACTGACGAGCGGAACGACCGTCGATAATCAGGACTCCCAGCGGGATTACCGCCTTTCGCTGGAGTTGATCAATATCAATGACGGTTCCTCCATAAAAGAAGGCTGCGACTTGAGCAAAGCGTACAATCGGTCAATCGGCGCGAAATTAAGAAACCGCTAAAACGATTTCAAATAATCAGGAATCTCAGGAAGAACTTTCATTCAAAATACTTCCTGGGATTCTTTCAGAAAATTTCTAAAAATCCGCCTAATGCTCAATTATTTCCCAAAATTCTCTCCCAATTCTCCCCAAACGCTCAAAACATATCCAATACTTCCATCCATTTTCTTCCAACTTCCGCTATTTCTCAGCAGTACTCCGCGCTCTCCAAAACCTGATTTTCTCCCAAAGAATAAAAATTTTCCGCGCAAGGTCTGGACATTTTTCGATTTTCGTCTATAATTGGTTAAAAAATTTTGGAAAACTCCCATTGGGGGGAGAGTTTCATCAAGATAAAAAGGAATGAACCAAACGATGGCTGAAAATACCAATACCGTTTCCAAACCCGTAAGACGCGCGACAGCGGAAAGTATGGCCGCGAGCCAGCGGGATATTTCCATCAGTGAATTTTTTGCCAAAAACCGCCATCTTCTTGGTTTCGATAATCCCAGAAAAGCGCTGCTCACGACCTTGAAAGAAGCAGTGGATAATTCACTCGACGCCTGTGAGGAATCCGGGATTTTGCCGGAAATTTGGGTCCGAATCCAGGAAACTTCACCAAATCATTTCAAAGTTGAGGTTCAGGACAATGGACCCGGTATCCTCAAAAGGCAGATTCCGAATGTTTTTGGCAAACTTCTTTACGGTTCAAAATTCCATCGGATGCGAATGTCGCGCGGTCAGCAGGGGATTGGCATTTCCGCTGCCGGAATGTACGGCGTACTCACGACAGGAAAACCGGTCAGAATCGTCTCGCAAACGTCGCCGCGCCTGACTCATTTCTACGAAATACGAATTAATACGAAAAAAAACATTCCGGAAATCCTTAACGGCAATGGAGACGGACAACTGGTTCCTGCCGCACGGGAAGAACGCGTAAAGTTTTTTGAGGAATTAGGAATTAATTGGGCACAGGAAGTCAAAACCGGAACACGAGTAGAGATCGAGCTTGAAGCAAAGTACCTTCGCGGCAGAGGAAGCGTTGATGAATACCTCGAGCAGACCGCAATCGCCAATCCTCATGTTCGTCTTCACTATCAGGGACCGGAAGATCCTGAAGTTCGCGTTTACGAACGGGCAACGAACCAGCTTCCGCCGGAGCCGAAAGAGATCAAGCCTCATCCATACGGCGTTGAACTTGGCCGTTTGGCGGACATGGCGCGGCACTCTTCTGAATTAAGCATGACGAGCTTTTTTGAGAATCATTTTTCAAAAGTCTCAGGTCCAATCTGCAAACAGCTTTGCGCGGAGGCTAACATCAATTTACGGGCACATCCCGCGGACCTGGAACAGGAAGATGTCGAACGTCTCTACCGGGCAATCCAGAAAACCAAGATTCCCAATCCATCAACCGATTGCCTTTCACCCATTGGTGAAGAACTGCTTCTAAAAGGACTTCATCAAGTCGTACCGGGCGAATTCTATACCGCGGCAACCCGGCCGCCGGCGGTTTACCGCGGAAATCCCTTTCAGGTGGAAGTTGCTCTTGCCTATGGCGGGGCACCCGTAACCCAGAACATTTCCTCTGACCTGCTTCAGGAACTTCTCGCGGAAACTGACGTTCGTACGATTCGGCAGTTTTTAATGAACACGTTCCAGGGAATCGGCGCGGACGGAGCGGATAAAATTCTGAAAGCCTCAAAACTTTCCACCAGAATGACCCCCTCAAAGATGAAGATGAAGGATATTCAGGCTCTCTTTTCCGCAATGAAAAACGTAAATATCTCGGAAGGTCAGTCAATGAGCGTTTTCCGCTACGCGAACCGTGTCCCGCTTCAATCTCAGCTTTCCGCCTGCGCCATTACCCAGACGATCATGAACATGAACTGGCGAAACTACGGCCTTCAGCAGTCACGGGGCACATTGCCGCGCGGCCCAATTACGGTCATGGTTCACTTGGCGAGTGTTTGGGTCCCCTTCACGAGTGAATCCAAGGAAGCAATCGCGTCGTATCCGGAAATCATGACGGAAATCCGTCTCGCGCTCCAAACCGCGGGCCGTAAACTCGGAATGTACCTGAAACGAAAGCAGCGTGTCCGCGAACAGGCTGACCGGCGACAGCAGTTCCTTCGCTACCTCCAGGAAGTTGCCCGCTCCATTCACGAAATCACCGGAGCGGATTTTAAGGAAGTTTATGATAATCTGTATGAGGTCGCGAAGCTGAAAACATTTGAAGCTGACGCAAAATTTGACGAAACCGGAAAACGAATTATTGAAAATGAGGAAATTGATTACGGAGAAAACGTTCTGATTGTCGATAATTCAGATATCGAGAGTCGAATCAACCGAACCGTCAGACATTCCGAAGCGGAAAAATCCGCGGATGAAATAGAAAGCGCGAACGAAAACACGGAAAAAGTTTTTTCAGAAAAACTCCCGCTTAATGGACCGGAGGGCGGAGAACCCATTTCTCCCGCTGATGAATGAGATTTCATGGAATGTGAAGTCTCCTGGGACCCACATTATTTCATGGAGTCAAATTTGGAATCCAAAGAAAAGAGAACTGGTAAGAGAAAAAAAATCGCTGTTTCTGAAACAGCAGCTTCTTCTTTTCTTGATGGACTTGGCTTGAGTTCTCCTCACCAAACCGAAAGCGAGTCGGCTGCGTCTTCTGACCAATACCGGGAAACACTGCCGAATCACGATGAATTAACTTCCCTGAAAAATCAGGTCGATCTCCACGCGGAGACGGCCTGGCTTCAGGAGGACGAACACTCCGCGCGTCATCTTTTTGAAAATTCTGTCAGCTTTCTTTCCAGCCTGATCTTCCACCTGATTCTCCTGATACTTGCCGTTCTCTGGACATTCGTTCTTCCTCCAGGACCAGGAATTGGCCCCCAAATCAGCATGGAATTTACGACCAGCCCGGAAGAAGAAAATTGGGACGAGATTCTTCTGGATGAAATGGAAGCGGCAATCCAAACGGAAGCTGCTGAAGAAACTGAAAAATCTGAAACGGAGGAGAATCCCGAAGAGATGACAGACGTTCTTCCAGAGAAAGAAATGATTGAACCGGAAGAAGAACAGGACTCTGAAACTGAGGATGAATTAAACGAAAATCCAGAAAATCCGGCTAATGAGGCACTCAACGCTTTTGACTGGGCAAATGTTTCTCCAGTAAAGCCGGAAGAAGGAAAAGAAAATCGCTCTGAGGAACGGCAGCCGGAAACACTCCAATCAGGAAGCGGAAAAGACTTGAATCAACGAATTATGCCTGCCCGAAGTCTTCCGACAGGAGGCGGGTTAGGTCCGCGCACTGATTTGGAAGCGCGGGCTAAAATGCTGGCTGAAGCCGGAGGAAACGCGCAAAGCGAAATGGCGGTTGAACGCGGTTTGGCCTGGATCGCGCGCCACCAACAGTTCGACACGAATAAAAAATACTTCGGAAGCTGGAGTTTCGACCTCTCCCGATACGGCATTTCCAATTCCGGCGAAGCGACTTCCCGCACCGCGGCAACTGCGCTGGCTCTTCTGGCGCTCATGGGACACGGTAATACCCGCGAACAGGGCGAGTACCAAAAAGCGGTTCAGGACGGCGTTTACTTTCTATCAACTCAGGCCAAATCTCGTAAAACTCAACCGGGATACGATTTTCGGGATTCACCGGACAGTCGCGGAATGTACGGCCATATTCTGGCAACACTCGCGCTCTGTGAAGCATACTCACTCGAAACTCAAAAAGATTCAAATCTCCATCAGCTGGCATTGGGCGGCCTTCAGTGGATTCTCTATGCGCAGGATCCAAACGGAGGCGGTTGGCGTTACCAACCGCATGAAGCCGGAGACGTTTCTGTCACGACATGGGTCGTGATGCTCCTGAAAAGCGCGCAAATGGCAGGTTTTGAAATTCCATCCGCGACAATCGTTCGATTGGATCAGTTTCTCGACTCTATTTCTTCCGATGAAAAGTCCAAGTATGCCTACCAACCGGGAAAACCATCAATACCCTCCACCACCGCGATGGGACTGGCCGCCCGAGTCTTCACGGGCACTCCGAGAAACGCGAAACTCCTGGAAAAGGGAACGCGGCATATCGCGAATTGGGGGTGCCATGAGTCCGATCTCTACTACGACTACTACGCCGCGCTTCTTCTGCGACACTATGGCGGCCCCCTATGGACTACGTGGAATGAAGAAATGCGAGATTACCTCATCCTAACCCAGGAATCTTCAGGAAAAGAAGCCGGAAGCTGGTTTTTTACCGAGCAGGAAAAGACCAATAATCAAATTGGCGGCCGCCTCTACACGACGTCGCTGGCGGTCATGATTCTTGAAGTTTACTATCGATACCTGCCAATTTACCAGGAAAAATCCACGACCGGACTTTAAAAGGAATTCCTAAAACCTTTCCGCGAAGAAAAAGGGAGTTGGGAAATTCAACACGCTCCGCAAAGTTCAGGTTTTGTGAAGTTACCTGAAATTTAAAAGATTCGCTCTCAAAAATTCAGGAAATAATCTGACATTGGAGGGCTGGAAATTCGTCAACTCAAAACCTTCCCTAAAATTTAAAAAGAAAAATTATGTTTCAGAATGTGCTTTTCGGTAAATTTCACGCTGTTTTTCTTCCAGTTTTTCAAATTTTTTAACTTCCTGCTCAGATTTGATTAACGCGTTCCTCTGAGCCTCAACCTGAAACTGAAGTTGATTTTGCTGTTCCAGCATCTCATGAAGTTTTTTTTCTAAACGCGTTTCAAATCGGGAATAATGCTGAAGCTGGCCCATCTGAAGATTTCCGCTTCGCAGCAACTGGAAACGTTCACCTTTGATTCGGGCAAGCTCATTTTGCTGCCGGGTAATATCTTCCAGTATCTCACTCTGTTTCTGAAGAAGTTGAGCCAGGGACTGTTTCTCTTCATCCCGCTGGTACTGATGAACCTTTTGAACTGCCTGCAAACGAAATTTAAACGCCATTTCTTCACCTCTCAAAATCACTGAACAATTTGTTCAAGCTGTTGAATAGCCTCCTCAAGCGTTGAAGGCTCATCCACATTTTGACGAAGAAACTGAACAATCCGTTCCTTTTTCTCAAGTGCCGTATCCAATGCCGGATTGGTTCCCTTTCGGTAAGCGTTGATTGCCAAAAGATCTTGAAATTCACGCCATAGCGAAATCATTGAACGAAGTTCCTGAGCAGCGTGAACATGACTTTTTTCGCATATGTCGTTCATCAGACGGCTAATACTGGCTGGAACGTCAATAGCCGGATAGTGAGCCGACGCTGCGAGTTTTCTGGAAAGCCAGATGTGCCCATCAAGCAAACCCCGAACCGTATCCGCAATGGGTTCATTTTCATCATCTCCCTCAACCAGTACCGTGTACATCGCGGTAATACTTCCTTCCCGAGTTCGGCCCGTTCGTTCAACCAGCGCGGGAAGCATCGCGAAAACAGACGGCGGATAGCCATTTCGCGTCGGCGGCTCACCTATCGTCAGACCAATTTCCCGCTGAGCCATCGCGAATCGCGTTAAGGAATCCATCAGCAAAAGCACATTTTTCCCCTGGTCTCGAAAATACTCCGCGACAGCTGTCGCGGTTTGCGCGGCACGAACTCTTAAAATCGCCGGCTCGTCACTGGTCGCGACAATGACAACACTCCGTTTTCGCCCTTCTGCCCCAAGGTCTCGTTCAAGAAAATCATTCACCTCCCGCCCGCGTTCACCGACAAGGCCGATGACGATGACATCCGCGTTGGAATACCGGACGATCATACCAAGTAATGTGCTCTTTCCAACTCCGGAACCGGCAAATATTCCGACACGCTGCCCTTCACCAAGTGTCAAAAGAGCATCAATAGCACGAACTCCAGTGGAAATGGCTGAGGAAATCCGCGGCCGCTGAAATGCTTTGGGAGCCTCCCGATGAAATGGAATTTTTTCTGTATTTAAAAAGGTTTCATCAGGAATGGAAAAACCTGAATCTGAAATGGAATCAGTTTTTTGGGAAGTTTCTTCGGTAAATACTGGTGAAATCAAAGCGAAGCCGGCATCTTCCAAAATTTGTCCGCGAGCGTCAAGGACCTTTCCAAGCATTCCGTTTCCAACGGTAAGCCATGGTGCCGTCTGAATAAGCCGGACTCGATCTCCGCGGCGGATTCCGCGCATTGGCTGAAGAGGGTAGAGAATGGCCGTTTCATCACGAAAACCAATAACTTCCGCCTGAATGGACGAGCGATCCCTCATGCGAATTTCAGCCAAAGCCCCAACGGGAACGGGGAAGCCGCAGGCGTGAATCGTGGTTCCGGCCGTTTCCAATACCGTCCCGGTGATGGCCGTTGGGATAATCGAATCCAGTTGATTCAAAAGCGATTGGGGATTCATGAACGAAGCTCCTCTTCTATTCGTGCCAGCTGCGTCGACAAACGCTGATCAAGCTGACCATTTTCCGTCTTCAGTACGCAATCGCCGCGCGCCAATTTGGAATCCGCCTTAATTTCAATTTGCCCAAGCTGTCGAAATTCACCTTGAAGACGTTCCAGCCCACTTCCCAAAAGACGCAAATCTTCCGGATTCATAAAAAGAACAAGAGTATTTTCACCAGAACAAAGTTCGAGCATCTCACGAATCCAGGAAAGCGATATCTGCGGATCTTTCTCTAATTCCTGACGAATGATAACATGAGAGATTCGGCAAACAAGTTGGAGAAACGCGTTTTCCCAATTTCTGGAAAGCTCTTCTCTAAGAAGAAGACATCGGCGAAAAAGTTCCTGAAGTCCCTTTTCCGCGAATTCAACCGCTGGTGCGATTTCCTGCTCAAGACGTTGCTGAACATTTTCCTGGATGAGAGATTCCGCCTGTTCAAGCCCTTGACGAACTCCTGCCCGAAACCCCTCTTCATGAGCGTTTTGACGAATTAACTCCGCGTCTCCCAAAATCTCTTCGCGTTGGACTTGAGCGTCACGAACTGCCTGCTCAAGAATATCAACCGCTTTTTTTTTAACAGATGCCAAATACTCTTCTGCCTGACTCTCCAAATCCTCAAAATTAAAAAGATGAGCGTTCAGCGTTTCTCGTTTCATGTGTGCCCCTCGTAAAAGGAAGGATCTTTCCCTGGACAGTCTAAATTTATGCTGCCGGACAGCTCAAACTTTTCAGGACACCTTCCCTAAAAACGTTTTCCAGTAAGAAAAATGAGTTTTGGGAAGATTCCTCAAATGTTTTCCGTCATTTGCGGCAAATCAATTTTACCGCGTTCCGCCAATTCGAGTATTCTTTTCATAATCCGCTGCCGGGCTGCCTCAACATCCAAAAGACGAATTCGTCCCGGCTGTTTCAATTGCTTCTTAAGGAGAGACGCTTCGGATTTCGGAAGAACCCGGAGCACTCGATCAATCAGCTCTGACTCTGCCCCAAAAAGTGCCATAATTACTTCATCTGACGGACTGAATGTTAAAATTCCCTTTAGTGCCGTATCTGAAAAATATTTCAAATCGGTAAATTCCAGAGCTTCACGATTTTCAAAATCGGAAAAGAGTTCCACTATCTCAGAAGTTGAAGCTTCCTCTGAAACGGATGCTGCGGAGGCAAATCTCATTCCATCATCTGAAACAAAAGCCTCTGAATCTTCAGATTCCAACGCGGAAACCGTGTCATGATTTTCAGCCGCCTCAAATAAAAATTCCACATCGTCCCTAAATTCGTCTGAGGTCTTTGGGAAATCCTGTTTTTCTTTATCCGTTTCTGAAAATTCTCCTCTCGGAAGAACCTCGCCTAAAGGCCGAATAGATGGCCGGGAACGCGTTTCCTCGTTTTGAAACAAAATCTCTGCCGGACTTAGCTCACTCTCTGAATTCCATTCACCAAGTCCGTCCAATTCTTCCAGATGCTCAAGAATTACCTCTGCCGCATCCCGTAGAATTTCTTCATCAGGAATAAAACAATCCGCCATACGCGCTTCAATTTCCAAACGGCGATTCGTCGGAATCTGTTCCAGAACGTCTGCACATTGCGCTTTAGGAAAATGAGTCAAAAGCATCGCTGCCGTTTGTGGACGCTCTTCAAGAAATCCCAAGGCCAATTGACGAGCCGGAATCTGAAGCAACTTCTCTATTTCAGGAAGAAGAACCTTCTCCCGAATGGAAACCTCATCGGAAAGCAGCTTTTCCTCAAGAGCTTCTTCCTGCTTTATGCTGTCAAGCTCGGAAAGAATCTCCGAAATACTGCGGGGAACAGCCTCTCCAATCTCACGTTCCGTTTCGCAATAATCTTTTCCTTCGTTTTCAATCATATCTTCAGATTGAGAAACTTCCGAAAGAAAATTTACGGGCGGAACCGTCTTCATCACTACCGGAGCAACTTCCGAAATCAAAACATTTTCTGAAGAATTCTGCGAATGATCCGCTTCCTGAAAAGCCTCTTTTTGAAAATCGATCTCCGGCTCTTGCTCCTTCCCCTCCTCTGTCTTCTTTTCTTCCTCCTCTTTTTCCTTAAGCTGTCGGTCAGGGGAAGGCGTGACAAAAAGCCCTTTTCGGGTCATGAAAAGCACCAAAAGACAGATCCCGCACACCAACACGGCCGTGATTCCCAAAAGAGCGGTTACTTCCCACGCCCAAGGACCTGGAGATCTCTCACCCGCGAGCAACAAATTGCCGCCATTTTTTCGCAATTCTTCGGAGGTTTCGGCAATTTCGTCCGACAACGTCCCAATTGCCGGATTATTCTTCGCCGGCAAAGCAGGTATTCCGGCCTGCTCAAACTCCAAAAGCGTTTGAGCGGTTTCTCCATGAGAACAGGATTCAGATAGTCCAGTTTCTTTCATTTCCATGCCTGAAACTGGCAATACGTAAGGATCGGAAATAAAAGTTTCTCTTTCAGGATTCCGAACGATTTCCCTGTCCTTTCTGCCTAAAACGACTTTTCCTCCTGTGATTCGAATCGGACCGGGAACGGAAACATCCTCTGAATTCCCCAAAAGACCTGACTCCAAAGAACCTGAACGTTCTGAAAAACTCTCCGTCGAAAACGAATTCACGTTCATTTTCGTTTCCTGTGATTCATTCTCTCTCCAAAGAATTTCACGAGCTGCCGAATCAAAAATCTCCGGACGCGGCAGATCTTCTCCCTGAAAAACTATTTTACGTAAATTTATTCGGTCTTCAGACGAAGGATTCTCTGAAATTTCCTCAATTTCCGGTTCGTTAAATTTCCAGGACTGATTGGTCCGCGTATCCACGATAAAAACATTCCGACTGGAAAGTCCGCAAACCGCTCCTGTCACCAGATTCAGAATTGCCTGGACATCATCCCGCGAAATTTCACAGCCGCTTCGGGAACGAATCGAAACGGAAGCAGTCGCCTGCTTTTCTCGAACAAACCCTTTTCTGGATTCACAGATATCCAAAATGACATGGGCATCTTCGATCCCATGAAAAGTTCGAAGCTGATTCGCCAGCGCGATTTGTTTTTTCTTCAGATTTTCTGCCTGACGCTCCGTCGCGGAAATCCAAAAACCGGAGGAAGAACCCGTCTCCTTTTCGGATTCAAACAGGGAAGTTTTTTTCAACGCGAGAACAAAAGCGTTTTTTTGACGTTTCGGAACCTCAACCACTCCTTCAGAGATTCGATAATCGTTCAATTCAGCCGCGGCAAAAGCCATCGTCACTTCAAGAAGTTCGTTTTCGGTAAAATGTTTACCCGAAAAAAGTGCTTCGTAACGGGAAGAATCTGCCTTTTCATCAAATCGGAAAGCAGTGAATAAAAGCGAAGAAAGACTCCCCAATACGATCAAAACCGCGACCAATACGTAACGCGCTGAAAATTTTAGGCAATTCTCTCTTTCTGCCATTTTTTCTGTCATGAAACTCTTCCTGAAATAAACGCGGTTTCTCCAGTTTAAAATTTAACATACGGGATGATTCCGACCTCATCACGCTTTAGCTTCTGCCCCCCAATTTCGGATCCGTCTGATTCCACTCCCTCCATCGTTTCATGCCGCCAGCTTTATCCCGGATCTTTTGAGGTTCAATTTCAAAGCAGAGCCGATTCAATACTTCCCATGATCCACCGATTTACATCGCGCAGCATATCCAGCTGAAGCGCTCCTGCCGTAGGATAATTCCGAAGAGTTAAAGGAACTCCGGCAGAATAAAGTAAACGAAGATTTTCGCAGAGAATCTCCGCGGGACACGTTCGTGAACCACGCGATACGGCATAAAGAAAACGAACTTTTTTCAATTCCTTGAAATGCTCCAGGAGCATCATGTCTTCAGGAACCGCCCCATCCAGAGAAATGACTCCGGCAAAATGACGCGGGTTACGAAACGCCAAACGCTGAGCCATTGTCCCGCCTTCTTCGCTTCCCGCGAGATAAATCCGGTTTGGAGCAATCCGGCAACGCTGACTCATTTCATTAATAGCTTCCAAAACAGCGGCGTACGTCGTTTCATAAGTTCCGGGATCCCAGAAAAAACCTTTTTTGGGTAATCCGTCGTTTCCAAACGAGACACTGCCGCGAATCGCTACGGCCGCATAGTTCCGGAGACTCAAAAGAGGCATTACGCGCTGAAGCTGACGTTCATCTTCTCCCGGACTGTGAAGCCAGACAATCAGCGGATACGCGTAGTTCGGCTCGTAGTGGAGCGGCATAAATGTCGCGGTGGAACGACGTGTTTCCAATGCCTGAAATACGCCATTCTCTGAAAAAATTCGCTCAGCCGCTCCTGAAAACACGCGGCCCATGGAAAACGTTCCCGGATTCTGTCCGTATTCCGCTGAATTTCGGCCGCCGCTTTGCGCTTTCTTTTTCAGCTGCGCGAAAACTTCAAGAACCGGATTCGATTTCACTTTTTTCTTCATTCGCTTTGCTCTTTCAGTGCTTTTCCCTTACCCAAAATGGAATCTTTCAAGGAAAAAAGACGAAGTAATTAATTTTTGACTTTCAATTTCTTTCCCACTAAACTTTAACGAATTTTGAAAGAAGTGTCAAGAGGAAATTTTCCTGTCAAAAAAATTCATGAGCTTCCAAAAAACTATTCGAGTTTCATATCTTTTAAAAGTCCTCTCTTTTTTCACACAATTTAAATTTTCAACTTCAAAAAAATAAAAATTCACTAAATTTTGTGAAATCTTGCGATTAATTACGAGATTCTCTCAAGAAAATCTCCCCCCACCCCATGACAAAACTGAAAAAATATGGTATAATGTGAAAAAGCTATTATTTATGGAAACGATTTGAGGGTAAACCATGACCGAAAAAAACACGATTCGTCCCGATTTTGCCAAATGCGGCGGCCTTTTGACGACGATTGCCCAGGACGCGGCAACCGGAAAAGTTCTTATGCTCGCGTACATGAATGAAGAGAGCTACGATGAAACACTCGCTACCGGACGCGCCGTCTATTTCAGCCGCAGTCGGCAAAAACTCTGGAGAAAAGGGGAAGAAAGCGGAAACGTCCAGCTCGTGAAAGAAATTTTCATTGACTGCGACCGCGACGCGCTTCTGCTTAAAGTTGAGCAAATCGGCGGTTCCGCGTGTCATGAAGGTTACCAAAGCTGCTTTTTCCGAAAAATCGATCCCAAAGACAGCTCTTTCGAAATTGACGGTGAGCGTGTCTTTGATCCCGCGCAGGTTTATGGAAAGAAATAAATTTGTGAATATTTGAACCTTTTCAATTTTCACGCTGTTTCAACGCATTACCGCTTCCCTGAGAGTAAAGAACAAAAAATTTTCCGTTTAATGAAAAAATAACAGAAAATTTACTTCAATGGAAGTGTTTTATGATGAGAAACGGTTTCATATTCAAAATATTTCAGGATACCAGAAAAGAGGAATTTCTATGTCAGTTTTAAAATTGGGGATTCCGGCCGGAAGTCTTCAGGAAGCAACGGCGGAACTGTTCAATCGTGCCGGATGGAAAATCAAATTCCAGTCCAGAAGTTACTATCCGTCCATTGATGACGTTGAGATTGAGTGCATGTCGATTCGTGCGCAGGAAATGGCCCGTTACGTCGAAAACGGTGTTTTGGACGCTGGTTTGACTGGATATGATTGGATCGTTGAAACTGGTGCTGACGTTCACGAAGTCGCCGAACTTAAATTTTCCAAGGTTAGCCGCAGGCCCGTCCGATGGGTCCTCTGTGTTCCGGAAGATTCCCCGGTAAAAACTGTCAAGGATCTTGAAGGAAAAAGAATCGCTACGGAAGTCATGAATCTGACGACCAATTATCTCGCTCAAAACGGCGTTACGGCCAAAGTCGAATTCAGCTGGGGGGCTACCGAGGTCAAACCGCCGCGTCTGGCTGACGCCATCGTGGAAGTGACGGAAACAGGAAGCTCGCTCCGTGCCAATAATTTGCGCATCGTGGACGAGGTTCTTCAGAGTACGACTCGATTTATCGCGAATCACGAAGCATGGAATGATCCGTGGAAACAGAAGAAAATCCAGAATATCGTTACCATGCTCAAAGGAGCGATGGAAGCGGAAGAAAAGGTTTATCTCGTGATGAACCTTGATCGTTCGTGCCTCCTCAATGTCATCGACATCCTGCCGGCTCTTCAGAAACCGACTATCAGCAACCTGGTCGACGACAATTGGGTTGCCATTAATACGGTAGTCTCCGCCTCATGTGTCCGCGATCTGATTCCGCGACTGATTGAAGCCGGCGCAACGGGTATCGTTGAGATGCCGATTACGAAAATCATCGGTTAACTGCCTTAAGCTTTTCTGTCGTTAAACGGAACGCTTTTACTCAAAAACGCGTTACGCCAAGAAAAAAAGGCGTTTTAACATTACGGATTAAGACATCCCGCATATTCTGAATTATGCGGGATTTTTTGATCGTGCATTTAAATTTCGACTCATTCGCATTTCCCGGATTTAAATTTTGGAAAGTTTTTTCTTACTTTTACCGCTGTTTTTCATAAAAAATGCTCTTTTCCTCTTAATTTGAAATCCACCTGAATTTTCCCTTGACAAAAACTTTTTTTTCGAGTATTCTGACTCTATCTGCGTCTCCATTAAGTAGTCAGGAACGCTTCCTTCTTTTAAAAATCAGGCGCAATGGAAGAATTTACCTCAAAAAATCGTACCGACGAACGTTTTAACCCGGAAAAAAAATCGGAAAAACCGCAATTTCAATCTTCCGATTCAGAAAAAAACGCGCGCGTACCTTCAGCTAAAATTTTAGCGGAAACTCCCGTATTGGACGAAACAGGAAAAACATTTTTTTCATCCTGGGGAGTGTCTCTTTTTTTTCACGCCATTCTTTTACTCATTTTGACATTCACAATCTCTCAGGCGGTTCAGGAACCTTCCAAAGGGATTACGGAAGAAGAGATCGCGGAGGCAGGAATCGCCTTCAAAACCATTAGCAGCGAAAAAACACTTTATGAATCGATAGATGGTTTCGCGGAAGAATCTTCCGCGCAGAATAATTCAGCCGCTATCCAGAAAGACACCTCCTTAAAAACTGATTCTGAAATCATTGCCGCTCTTTCTTCTGAAATCCGGAATATGGATACTCCTGATATTCCGAGCATCTCGCTCCAATCCCCCGGCCTGGCCCCTTCCACTGGCAGCGGAAGCTCCGGTCTTGACCGCATTACGGATGGCTTGGGAGACATTACTGGAATTGGGTCCGGAACTTTCAGCGGTTTCGGAAAGGGAACTGTCTCATGTTTTGGAACTACCGGAAAAGGAAATACGTTTATTTTTGTTTTTGACCGTTCCGCCAGCATGGGTTTTCATCCGTCAGATTCACTTGAAACGCCAATGAAAGCCGCGAAAATGGAACTCCGCAGAAGCTTAAGAATGCTTCAATCCAATCAGCAATTTCAAATTATTTTTTATTGTGGGGACGAAGCGGACTTTCTTCAGTATGAAGCCAAAAAAATGCTTTTCGCCACCAAAATGAATGTTGGAGGAGCGGAGCGTTTCCTAAATTCCATCGTGCCTTTTGGAGGAACGGATCATCGGACTGCCCTGCTCATGGCATTGGCTCAGCATCCAGACGTCATTTTTTTCCTGACGGATGCGGACGAAAATGAAACGACACTAAACGCGGCAGATCTTGACCGAATTCGAAAAAATTCCGCCGGAACCCAAATCAATGCCATTCAGTTTGGACACGGCCCAAAGCCGAACTCAGGCAACTGGCTCTCACGTCTCGCGGAACAGAACGGCGGACAGTACGTTTACCTGAATATTGAGCAGCTGAAATAAATCGGAAATCGAAAAACAGAAAGAACCATGAAATCATCGCTCAAACAGTACCTTAAACAGGCTTTTTTCTCCCAAACCGTCATCATCTGGTTTACGGTTTGGTCTGGTCTGTTCTGGTCTTCCGCTTCACTGACGAGTTCAGCTAATGAGGAAATTGAAGTTCCAACAGGAAAAGAAGTCGTTGAGATCCTGAATCGGGACGACAGCCGTGGATTTTTCAGGCTTACGGGAATCGTGGAATCATTTAACCGTAAAGGATTAATCCTGAAAACCACTGATGGTGAAAAAACCATTGCCGCTCACTTGGTCAAAAAAGTCCACTATCGGAAATCTGAAGAGCAAAAACTCGGAGAACTTCATTTTCAGCAGAAAAATTTTCGTGACGCGCTATCCCACTTCAAAAAGTCCCTCGCGGCAGCTGACCGTCGATGGATTGAGGTTGAGATCATGGAAAAAATTATTCAGTGTGAAACGGCTTTGGCTTTTTACTCACAGGCAGTAACGGACTTTCTGGCACTGGAAGAGCTTGAGCCGGAAATGACCGATTCAACTTTTTCATGCATTCCGCTCGCTTGGCAGGCAATTCCCGGAGACTCGCAAATCGAAGGGACTGCCAGAAAACTTTTGAGCGCAAATGGAAAAAGCCCCACGGCGGTTCTTCTCTGCGGAAGTTATCTGCTGTTTTCATCGGAAGGAAAAGAAATCGAAAAAAGATTGAGATTGCTGGCTGAAAATCGTGAAGTTCGCATTGCCCGACTTGCTCAGGCCCAAACCTGGCGGCTGGAACTAATGAACCTGACCACTGAAAAAATAACTCAATGGCAAACCGCGCTGGAATCTTTTCCCCCTGAATTTCGCGGAGGCCCTGACTTCATCGTGGGACAGGCTTTTCTGCGCCTTAATGATTTTGATCCGGCAGCACTTGCGTTTCTGAAATGCGCCTGGGTTTACGGAGTCGATCCATTACTGACTAAAGAAGCTCTTAAGCAGGCTCAAAAAGCTCTGGAACTGGGCGGCCATTCGGATGAAGCGCAAAAAATCAAAGTGGACTGACGAAAAATAGTACATTTTAAATCGCGTTCATTTTTCACTTAATATCGTTTTTGAAGAGTCGCCTCTTCAATTCATTTTCACCAGGAAATCGAGAAAAACATGCTTGAAATCATTGCCTCCGGCGGTTTGGTCGGTTTAGTCATTTTTTTACTTTCCGTAACAGCTGTCGCGTTTGCGGTTCGTTTTTTCATGAGTTTACGCCAGGAAAAGATTTTTCCTGAACACCTCGTTAATGAGCTTCACGAGAACCTCGCCAATGGTCAGCTTCAGGCGGCAAATAATGTGTGCGTGGAAAATCCAAGTCCTCTCGCGAAAGTCGTGAGCATGGGCCTTCTTGAAAATGACGGAGACTGGAGCGACATCGAAAAAACCCTCGAAGACGCCATTTCGGACCAGGCTTCAAGACTATTCCGTAAAATAGAGATCCTGTCCGTAATCGGCACCATTGCCCCCATGCTTGGTCTTTTGGGGACTGTTTTGGGAATGATCACCGCTTTTCAGCAAATCGCGGCAACTCAGGGGTCTGCTCAGGGACCTGAACTTGCCCGCGGCATTTACCAGGCTTTGGTCACGACCGTTGAAGGCCTCATCGTCGCGATACCAAGTATTGGACTTTTTGCTTATTTTCGAAACAGAATCGACCAAATGATGGCTGAAATGACGACAAAAGTTCAACAGATTTTCCTTCCGCTGAAACGTTACCGCCGCAGAGTAGCCAATTCTGCCAATTGGCAAAATCGTTCCCCGGCTTCCAGGAATACTGAAGGAGCTTGAAATGAAAGCGCCTCTCCGAAAACGTTCTGAAATTGGTTTCGACATGACGCCGATGATTGATATCGTATTTCAGCTCATCATCTTTTTTCTCGTGGCAAGCCATTTCACAAATCAGGAAAACGCCATGGAAGTAGAGCTTCCTTCCGCGGAAAAAGCCAATGAGATTCAGGCAGATGAAATCTCCCGTCTCACTCTTTCCATTCCGCGTGAAGGTGAACTTTTTGTCGGAATGAAATCAATCACGAATTCCGAGCTTTCGGAACTGCTCAAAAAAGAAGGAAAACGCCAACTGGAAAAAAATGAACCTTTTCAGCTGCGAATTCGCGCAGGCCGCCTCGTACCTTTTTCAGGGATCGAACCCGTCCTGCTTGAAGCCGCGAAGGCGGGAATCGCCGATGTTCAATTTGCCGTCATGGAAGAATAGGAATCTCTTTTCCCAGAGATCACGCTTTACCCGTTTTTTACCAAATTTAAGCGCATGAAATATCGTTCGGTCAACCAATCCCAAAAATCGCTTGAACTTCAGATGACGCCCATGATTGACGTCATTTTTCTGCTGTTAATATTTTTTATCTGCACGTCGTCATTTCAGTTACCTGAAAAGCTCTTTCCCACTCCAATTCAGACGTTAATGGGAAATTCGCCGTCAGAACAAACCGAAACCTTTGAGCTGCCGCCGGATATTCAGGACTTTGAGGAAATTGCGATTCTCGTGCACTACGAAAAAAAAGCGTGGTGGGAAATTTACGGAAATCGGATTCAGACTTTTTCCGCGCTGGAAATGATGCTGCGGGATTTGGCCGCAGAATGCGCTGACGTTCCTTTAATTTTGGACATTGATCCAAACGTACCGTTGGAGAATGTCATCCAGGTCTACGCTTCAGCTAAAAAAAACGGTTTTGAAAAAATCCAGTTTGCTATTGAAAAACCGCTCGATATTCAGGGGGAAGTTTCATGAGAATTTCTTTTCTCTCAAATTTACTGATTGGCGGTCTGGCACTTAGTACGCTCTGCGGTTCCTCATTCACTTCAACGCTTCAGGCACAGAACTCCGTAAGTTTAACTGAAGAATCGTCTCCAGACCAAAAATTCCTTAAAGAACTCCTGGACCGAGGATTCTTTCGGCTGGCTGAACTTCATTGCCGAAACCGGCTGGCCTCTGAAACGCTCTCTCCCGCCATTCAGGCTGAGCTTACCCTCGAATTAATTCGGGTCCTTCAGGAAAAGGCTCTCTGCGTTCCCGCTCCGCAAAAAAAAGAGCTGGACCTTCAAACCCAAAACCTCTACGATGATTTTCGAAAATCCAATATGGATTGTCCTTGGCTTTTGATAGTCGATTTCCAGTACGCAGTTGGCATCTTTGCCCAGGCAAAGCGAGCTGAAATGGAAGCGCGTTTTGCGTTTGACGCGGAAAAAAGCATGGAAGAAGCGCGAGAGCTCGCGCGTGAAGCCATTCGACGATTTCTTGAAGTGGATACGAACCGGGAAAAAGCCGTTCTCGCTCTCGCGCAGGAGGGGAATATTCTGGCAAAACCGTCAAAAAAATCAGGAAAAAAACTGGGTAAAAAACCGGAATTATTTTCTTCCCGCTTTTCCGAAGAGGGACTTTCACTTTACGAACTGGAGTCTCTTAAAAATCAGCTTCAGTTTCAGCTCCTGCTTGCCTACCAACTCCAGGCAATGACCTATCCGGAAGACTCTCTGGATCGAATGACCTCTTTAAAAGAAGCGCAATCAAGAGCCGGAAACCTGACGATAATCCCCTCGGGGTCCGAACTTTACTGGAAAGCACGGCTTGAGGAAATTCGTTGCCTGCGGCTTCAAAAAAATTTTGAGGATACCGGAAAAAGACTGGATTTTCTGGCAGATCAAATCGAAAATACCAATGTCTTAATCCCTGAAGAACTCCGTCTGGAAATGATCGCGGAACAGATACGCCTCCATTTAGCCGAAAAAGATTTGGAAAAAGCTCTTCAGATCATTAAAAGTGAATTTCATGTCAACCTCTTGGGAAAAAATGGCGAATTAGACTGCGCCATCCTCGAATTGTGGCTCGCGCAGTGGGACGAGGCCATGAAAAAAAATGCCAATGGGGAAAAAAACGAAGAGGAAGTTCGAAAATTCCAGGAAGGAACAATTGAAATACTCAACGCGATTCGCGCAAAAAGTTCTCCTTGGTGGATACGAAAAGCAGAGATACTCTTTAACGGTATGATGAAAAATACGGGAGAAAAGCAGAATCTCTCATTTCTCCAGATGGCGGCTGAAAACTCTTCCGTCAATTTCGATCCGGATACGGTCCGCGCCTGCGAAAAACTTTGGGAAGCCGCTATTTCTCAAAAAAATACTGAAACCGCGCTTCACGCCGTCAAAATGGCAGGATCTTTTCTCTATCAAAACAAGAGAAAAACGGACGCGGCAAACTGGTTTCGAAAATTTTCTGTCACCTTTCCTGAGCATCCGTCTTCCATGGAAAATCATTCACTTTCCGTAAAAATCGAATCGGAAAATATCGCGGAAGCTCTTGATTCAGCCAATGGAAAGCTAAATGACTCCCTGAACGCGAAACTGGACCAATTCCAGATGCTCATTTTGGAACATTTTCAAATGTTCGGCAAAAAAGACCCCGAAATCAAATCACTGCTTCAAAAATTGGAAACCATCACCCGAATTCGTCAAAATTTCGCCGAGTGCGTGGACGTTTCAATGCTTCTGGCAGCCAATACGTCACCAGAAGACGAGAGCTTTCCTGAAATCATTAACTCCTGTTTTGAAAACTGGCGCCGCTATCTGGAATCACTTCAAAGAGAAAAAAACGAAGAATACCCGCGCGCTTTATTTACCGCAATTCAATGGAGTGAGACTCTCCCTCCATCCGCAAACAGAGCTTCTGGTTCATTTTTCCTGCTCTGTTCCATTGACAGTCTGAATTCCCGGTTCTCGCAAAAAGAAAAAAACGAGCTTACCGAAACCGAAAAAAATTTCCAGAAAAAACTCCTGGAGACAGAAATTCGCCTCTTTCAATCCATCAAACCTTTTCTCGACACATTTTCAAATGAAATTCGCGAGGAAATCGAACAAATCGGAACCCACGCGATGATTTTAACCGGAAATCGGGAAGAGGCTTTTCCTTTTTACGAAAAACTCGCTCAGAAATTCCCAAACAGACTTGAAATTCAGTTCACTTGGGGCCAACTCCTTGCGGAGAAAGCGCTACGCGAGAATGAAAAATCCCTTTTGACGCAGGCCCTGATTCAATGGAGGCAAATCGAGAGGCATGTCAAGGACTCTTCCACCGAATGGTACGAAGCGAAATACTGGATCATCCGCCTTCAGGAGGAATTGGGAGAAACCAAACTCGCGGCCAGACTTTTCCGTACTTTCCGCATACTCCATCCTGATTTGGGAGGAGACGAACACAAAAAGCGATTTCTCGAACTTGCCGATTCACTGAATATTTCATTGGAAAAAAATCAGGAATGAAAAAATTCGCTTCTCAAAACAGCATATCTTACGTTTTCCTTCCAGTTTAACTGTGAAACGTCCATCGGATATGCTGTTTTTCTTTGAGTAATTTCTTGTTAATATTGCGCCAAAACAAAGATCACTCCATCTTGCCAGAGGTACCGTCACTGTCGGAAAACACCTCACTCTCACCACGAATGCCAAAAGCGTCGTGCTTGATTTAATTCAGGCAACGGTGATTCCATTGTCCTGAACCATCTTGAAGGTTTAACGGATTCTTTCTTTGCTTGGAATTTCACTTCATTGAACACGCTGAATCAGAGCTGGAATCAGCCTGACAGAACATTCCGGTTCCAATAATCTGCCGGAGCCAGTCACCTGAGTACTTCTGACTCTCGGATACGTCGGACTCGTTTCTCTAAAACGACAAAAACTATCAAATTGAAAACATTTGCGTATCCCAAATCCCCAAGGCTTCACGTTCCGCGAGTGAAACCTTTTCAGTTCTTTTGGTTTTCGCGTAAATCCCCTCCCAAACTAAACCGCGAACGCTTGGCCAATCATAAACATTCAGATTGACGAGCAAGATTAGTTAAGAGCAAAATTAATTAAAAGAAGATTTTTCAGATTCCCGGTTTGAGATAAAAAGCAGCTGCGTAAATAAAAAAACGGACGTTTAATCGTCCGTCAAATCAATAAAGCAAAAGATAATTCCATCAATCACCGGTTGGAACTGTAACAGTTGCCGTTCCTGGCGCGTCGGAGTAAGTCGAACCTTCCATCGTTGAAGGTTTAAACGGTTGGCCGTCGATCGTGAATTCCGCTCCAATGGAAGGCGCGATTTCGTATCCCTGATTAAATGCCAGGACCGCGCCGGCAGTTTCAGTTGCCTCAATGATATACGCGTCACGAATGACGGCGAGACCGCCGACGATACCAATGACCAATAGCGTAAACAGAAGGATCCATTCAAACGTCAAAATACCAGACTCGTCATTCCAGATATGTTTCATCATTGCTTTGTCTTCCGTTTTTGGGTGCGTTTCGCGCACTAGTGAAAACTAAATGTTACCGGCAGTTACCGGCCGTAAATTCATTTCTTTCTGATTAATCGGGTGAGAAGAGAGCTTTTTTTCAGGATTTTTCCAGAGTTTCACGTTGTTTGGATTCTATAAAAAATTCCATTTAGGATAAATAAAAAGTTTTCCAATTCACGAATCAAGAGCCAAAGCGAGTTAAACTCAACGTGCTTTCAAAAGTAGTTTTCGTCATTAGTGAGGATATTCAAGCGAATATTGGAAAAAATTAAGAAGCAAAACCTAAAAATCCAAAAAAATTCCAAGACAGGCCCTTGACAAAAAAAAAGAATATGCTATACTCTGCATTATTGATTGAGAGGTTATTCTGAATCATGGGTAGGTAGCTCAGTAGGTAGAGCACGGCCCTGAAAAGGCCGGTGTGGTCAGTTCGATCCTGACCCTGCCCATTCTCACTCCTGCGGCAGCAGGTAATTTTGACCGAAAACGGGTAGGTAGCTCAGTAGGTAGAGCACGGCCCTGAAAAGGCCGGTGTGGTCAGTTCGATCCTGACCCTGCCCATTAAGCAGCCTGTGTCATGTGATGCAGGCTGTTTTTTTATGTTTAAAGCGAGAAAATCAAAAGAGTAAAAGCCATGCGCTTGGCTTTTTTTCTTCAAAAACTTTTTGGACTTTTTCATTAATATTATGTTGAGCTACCAATCCGCCGGTGAATCCCACGGCAAAGGCCTCCTGGCCCTCATTAACGGCTTTCCCGCAGGCCTTGAAATCAATCCGGAAGTAATCAATTATGAACTGAAGCGGCGTCAAGGCGGTTACGGGCGCGGCGGACGGCAAAAACTTGAGACGGATACGGCGGAAATCATGACCGGTATTTGGGGCATGACTACTATCGGAAGTCCAATTTCCCTTTGGGTTAAAAATAAAGATTATCGTTTACCCGATTTACCCGATTTGGCGACACCGAGACCGGGCCATGGGGATTTAAGCGGTTCGAGAAAATATCTTTCCGGAATGAGAGCCATTCTTGAACGCGCAAGTGCCCGGGAAACCGCGGCTCGTGTCGCCGCTGGCGGACTGGCTCGGCAGCTGCTTTCCCTGCTGGGGATTGAAGTATTTGGTTTCACAGCTCAAATCGCGGAAGTTTCTCTTCCGATGAAAAAGCACGCGGCTGAACTTTTAACTCGCCTGAACCAGCCGGCAGGAGATGGTACTGAATTAACCGCTGAACAGAAAGAGGCTCTTGAGGAACTGCGGGAAATGCGCGATGGCAATGAACTCTATTCATTGGCGGATGAAGAGGCAAATGAAAAAGCAATGAAGCGCATTGACGCGGCTCAGGCAGATGGAGATACTCTCGGCGGTGTGCTGGAAGTTTGGGCAACCGGTCTGCCATTCGGACTGGGAACTCACGCGCAGTGGGACGCGAAGCTGGACGGCAAACTGGCCCAGGCAGTCATGGCCGTTCAGGCGATGAAAGGTGTCGAGATCGGATTAGGATTTGAGGCAGCGGCACTGCCCGGCTCCAAAGTCCATGACGCAATTGGTTTTGATCCGGAAAAAAAGCAAACGCGAACACTGGGATTCGTGCGTCCGACAAATCGCGCGGGCGGATTGGAAGCAGGAATGACCAATACCCAGCCATTAGTCCTGCGTGCGGCCATGAAACCAATCGCGACACTGAAAAAGGGATTACCCACGGTGGACCCCCTCACCCGTAAACCGGTTTCCGCCTGCTGGGAACGCAGTGACGTTTGCGCGGTTTCCGCGGCCGGCGTAGTGATTGAAAACGTCACGGCATTTGAACTCGCGGCAGCGGTCGTTGAGAAATTCGGAGGAGACAGCGTAGAGGAAATTCGCGCGCGCTATCTTCTCTCCATGGAACTAATGCGAAAACTTTCCTCGTGAGGAAAAAATGTCCAAACGCTCATTTTTGCTGATCCTTTTTCTGATGTTCGGTTTTTTGCCGACAGCGATTCTTCTGCTGTTTGGAACCTACCGACATTTGGACTGGTATACCAAAAATTACGCGTCGGAACTTGGAGAACTTTTCGGCCTCCCGGTGCGAGTAGAGATGATCTCCCACCATTCTCCGGGAAATGGACGTATTCACGGCATAACGGTTTTTCAGCCGGGCGAAACGCAGGATCCCCTGGCAACCGCGCCATGGGGAGACTGGTTCGAGTACGACATTCTCCGTGAAGGAAAAGAGGTGCGCCTCATTAAATGGACTTTGCCGGAACTCACGCTCGCGGACGAATGCCTGGAAGTAATCTGGACAAAGCATCAGCGGCTTCTTGAACAGGCTGAAAAATGGAAAAATCGGGAAATCGTGCTGAGCGTCAAAAAACAGGTTCGTGTCGGAGAAGAGGCAAATGCCATTGAGTTGATTCAGGCTGAAGCAAGAATTCATTTGGAAAATGGTGAACCTCAAACGGATGTCGTTTTTCAGATTCCGGAAGACAATGGGCAAAACGCGCAAATAGTCCTCTCCTTAAAACGGGTTATGCTGAATCACTCCGAATTGATTCAGGCAACCATCACCACCGACACGCGGGGAATCTCTACCCGATATTTAAAAGGACTGTTTCCCATGCTTGAACAATTGGGAGAAGAGGCTCGATTTACCGGTTCTATCGCGGTTCAGCAAAGTTTCAGCCGATGGACGGGACTTTTCCGAGGGCGCTTTGATTTAGTCGACACGAAAGTACTATTCCCCAATGGAGGATTGGCTGGTTGGGGAACGCTGAATGTGGAAAAAGCGAGATTTGACGGTGCTCAATTGATTTTGGCGGATGGAGATTTTCGCGTAACGCAGGGAATGGTCAGCCGAAAACTTCTGGAAAATTTCATGACCGCGGCACAGCTCATTACCAAAGGCATACTGGAACCAGGGGAAAAACTCGCATTTCAGGAACTGGCCTTTCGATTCCAAATACGCGACGGACAAATGCAGATTTTTGGTAACTGCCAGGGGGTTGGCGCCGGAATTTATCTGACAGGAAGTCATGGTCCCATTTTGAGTGAACCAACTTTTTTAAGGCAGCCATTCTCGCGCACGATGTTTTGGGAAAAATTGCTTACTCAATAATAACAGACGGAATATCCGAAAATTCCGCCTGTCAAATTTCTCGTTTCTAAATTTTACTCTTCTGATTTTTATGCGTCAGAATTCTTATCATCAATTGATTCGTTTACCTCATGGTAACGTTTGATGAAATCCCAAGCCTGGGCCGGTGTTTCCGCAACGTAAAAAAGATCAAGGTCATCTTCGGCAATGACTCCCGACTCGACAAGTGCCTCAAAATTGATGATTTTGTCCCAGAAATCCTCTTTTCCAAACAGAATAATTGGGATATGCTGCATTTTTCCAGTTTGGCGCAAGGTAAGTGCCTCAAAAAGCTCATCCAAGGTCCCCATCCCGCCGGGAAACGCGACCAATGCTTTGGCTCGAATCAGGAAATTCATCTTGCGAATGGCAAAATAGTTAAAATGAAAGCAAAATTCAGGCGAAATATACGGATTTGGTTCCTGCTCGCTCGGAAGATCAATATTCAATCCAATCGAAGGCGCGCCCGCGTCATACGCTCCGCGGTTGGCAGCTTCCATAATTCCAGGACCGCCGCCGGTAATGATGACGTAGTTCTTGCGTGAATCTTTCCGGCACTCTTCCGAAACGAGACGGCCAAATTCACGTGCCATGACGTAATATTTACTCAATTCAAGAAGTTTTTCCATCCTCCGAACACGTTTTTGGCGGCGCACATCATCCGGTTTTTCTTCCAAAAGCATTTGCGCTGCCGTCAGATTATGCTTTGCCTTTTCCGGATCCGCAATTCGCGCACTGCCAAAGACGACAATCGTAGAATTAATATTTTCACGCTCAAGAGCCATTTCCGGCTTGAGAGCTTCCATCATCAAACGTACCGGACGAAGCTCCGGCTGATCCATCAAATCCTGATCGCGATAAGCCAATTCATAGCTCTGTGTACATTTTAAATCCAGAGACGAAGGAAGATTCGGATATTCTTCACTCATTTTGGAGACCTCCTTAAAATTACCAGTAATTTTCTATTTCTTTTTATTTTAACTTAAAAACTTCAAAAAGTAAAGGTTTCCCCACTATTTTCCTTGAAAATTTTCTTTTTTTATTTTTTATTTTCCAAAGACTTGAATTTTTCAAATTTTGAAGTATACTATCAATGAATGGAAAGATTTTAATGGAAGGTATTTTGTGGATTGAGTAGAGAGGCGTAAAATGTTTCTGATCGTTTTCGTAATTTTGCTGGTATGGATTTTGACATTTGGAATACTAATTCATGAACTTCGTGAATCATCAGAACAAATTCATCAGGATCTTCAAAGTATCCTGAAATCTCAAAATCAGCGTTTTCCCCAAGAATCAAATGCCAACGATACCCCCAAACAGATTGTTTCTGAAAATTCCGTCTCCCGGATGGCTCCGCAATCTGCCGCGCTCGAACCGCCTCCCGTACCGTCCACCCCCTCAGTAATGTCTCACGCACCCTCCAACCAATCTTTTTCCGCCCAAACCGTTCCTACCTCAACTCCAACGCTAAAATCAACTTTGGACGATATTTCCTCCCAAACCAATTCTTATTCCAAAAACAATTCAAAACCAACTCCTTCATCTGACAAATCACTTAACTCCCCCGCTCCCTCAAAATCCCAATCTCTGGAATCATCCGCTGAATATTCCCATGGATGGAACTGGTTCTGGTACGGAAGAGAAATAATCGGGCAAGATGAAAATCGGGAATTCATCATGGCCTCTAACTGGCTCATTCGTTTTGGAATGCTGATCCTTGTGCTGGGTATCGGTTTCTTCGTGAAATACTCCATGGACCAGGGCTGGCTGGGACCGGAAATGAGAATTCTCGGAACGACCGCGATCGGCTTGGGAATGTTCATTTTGGGGATGAAACTCTGGCACTCTTCTCTGAATCTTTTGGGGCAGGCTTTAATTGCCGGAAGTACCAGCGTCCTCTATTTCTCAGCTTATGGAGCAAGCAGCCTCTACCATCTGATTCCAGAATCCTATGGCCTGCTCTGGAGCTGCGGAGTAACCGCGGCTTTGGTTTTTATCTCAATTAAATGGAATAGCCGACTCATTGCCGTCCTCGGAACACTCGGCGCGTACCTCACTCCGTGCCTGTTCCAATTTCTCCGCCTGAATGAAACCTTCCTCGCCTTTTATCTGGCTCTGCCGGCTTTGGGAATCATTTTCATTCGATGGAATCGAACATGGAGTCTCCCAACCTGGATCGCTTTCGCGGGAACCTGCTTCCACTGGGCAAAAATCGGGTTTCAAAATCAAGAAGCTCTTGTGGCAATCTCACCTTTTGAAAGCACCGTCATCCTTTCCGCAACTTTCTTTTTTCTCCTCGCGTTTCATCTCATGGCGCAACGAAGAATACGAAAAATCACGGTCTCAACGACCCTCAGCGATCTGGTTCTCGCGTTCCTGAACGCCATTTTCTTCTGCACCATGCTCCAAAATCTGCTGGATGCGTGGGATCCTGGTGTCTCTCTACTCGGAATTCCTCATACTTCAGCCGCAAAGTTCGGACTGGGAATTGCTTCCATCGTTTATTTTCTGGCCTTTGGCCTTCTCAAGCCATTTGAGTTGAATCGTCCTTTCCGCGCCATGAACTGCGCTCTTGGTTTTGTCGTTCTGATGCTGACAGCCGGAAACAGTCTCGGAACATGGGATCTTCCATGCCTGTTGATTATCTGCGCGGCTCTCCAAAGCGCGGCTCAAAAAATTCCCAGTAATTCGGCCGCATGGCTTGTCCGAATCCTCACGGTTCCATTAGCCTGTGTCACGTTTTATGTCTTGGCCGACTATTACCATGGCTCAAATGGAAATTTCTGGTATCCAGATGCCGCTCATGCCAGCTTCCATTTCAATCCGGAAAACCAATGGGACTGCCTCAGGCAGCTTCCTGAACGAACTCTTCGTTTTCTGACTCCAGGGGTCAGTCTTTTGATTCTCGCCTGCAGCGCGTATCGGGCGCGTCTCAGGGAAAAAATCACCGGTTCATTGGAAATGGCCCAGATTTTCGCCATTTTGGCTGTTCTTTATCTGTGGTGCTGGATCACTTTGGAAACCAATCTCTCACTCAAGACGTACCTGCCTTCAATGTGCCTTGGAGGAATATCCATCGCGTGGGTACTGCTGGCTCTTTCTCTGCTGGTGATCGGGATTTGGAAAAACCTCAAAACCGTAAGAATCGCGGCCCTCTGTTTCTTTGCTCTGAGCATTGGAAAAATTTTTCTCTGGGACCTCTCCTCTCTTCAAACCGTTTACCGAATTTTTGCTTTTATTCTGCTGGGAATCATGCTCCTTGGAGGAGGAATCATTTACCTGAAAAATCTTCGGAATGAATCCCCTTCCCCAAATGAATCTCCAAAACATCCTTCAAATTAAGGTCCCTTCTCAAAACTGCCTGCCAGCGTGAAAAAAAAAGAGGTTTGAAATTTTGAAAAACGCCTGGAATTCCGCGTACGCGAAAATATGCGGAATTTCTGGCAACGCGGGCAAAACGCAAAATTATCCGCGACTTCTGAAAATTAAGTTTTTGAAAGTCTCTTTAAATCTTTAATCGTTTTCGAGAGAGTCCCCCTTGAAATTTCACACGATTCAAGATAAAATGACTTTCAAAAGAACTGCCTTTCAAGATCTTACGGGAGAACCGCCTTAATTGCTGGAAAGATCGCATACCGCCTCAACTTCATCCAAATATCTATTCAGCTAAGACCTCTCTCCTTACTAAACTTCAAAACGTTTTCACTTTTTTCCCCCAGGAAAAACATCATGTCTTTCGACGAATCAATTAATGATCTTCCGACCAATGTCGTTTCATTTCGCGACGGATCCTCCATGACGCTTGGGCCGGGAACAGAGTTTGACGATTTCCGCGTTCTCGAAAAACTCGGCCGCGGCGGATTGGGTGAGGTCTGGAAAGCTCGTGATTTGACG
>JAFQUP010000079.1 GCA_017408405.1 Thermoguttaceae bacterium | reverse complement strand
GAACGCTCAACCCCAAAAGCGACACCGCTATCGTTTTTGTCGGAACAGTTGAGGACGGGAAAATGGTTCTTCGCGTTCACAGAGTCAGTGACGGGACAGTCCTTAAAGAATTTCAGTTCGATAAAAGGAACCTTTAAAGCCAGAGAGTAAAAGATTTGAGAATGAAAAAGATACTCCTGTTTACGTTCATTGCTTGCCTTTTGAATCCTTCCGCGGTCCTGGCGAAAAGCCCGGCACTGTTTCGGACCGCGCGAAACGGGGCGGAATACCAGTCCGCATTGGCGTTGGGAAAGACGCTGTTCCCGGAGTTTCAGGAAGCCGCGGCAGAGGATCTGTCGGACGTCTCCGTTTTGTGGGTCCATCTCGGCGATTCCGAAAAGTATGCGGTTTCGGACGCGGATGCCGCAAAGATCCAGGCATTCGTCGAACAGGGAGGCGGACTGTTTCTGACCGGGGCGTCGTGGCCGATCCTTGATCAGTTCGGGCTGGAGACCGTCTCACCGCGTCAGCTCCCCGGCAATCATGACCGGAATCCGGGCGCGGCAATTCCGCTTCCAATGAAAAACGGGGCGGAATCGCCGATCTTTCGCGGTCTGCAGCGCGGGAACGAGCAGGGACAAAACCGGGCGGCGGTTTACTTTTCGGACGGCGGGTATTCCGCGTTTTCCGATTTCCACGCCATCCGTCCGCGCGGCGGAACGCTGTTGGCGGCCTCTGCTTTTGGCGACGAAAAGCCGATCTGGGAATACTCTGCGGGAAAAGGGCGCATCGTGACGTCCGGATGGCGTCTGACCTGCTATTCCGACCTCAAGAACGCCTTTCGCGAGAACCTGACCCGATTCACGGCAAACGTCCTGAACTACCTCCAGACGCCGTCGGCGTGGGTGGAATTGATGCCGTACGATCCGGGTGCGAAGCTGAATGAACGTCAGATCGCGGCGATGGAACGGGATTTTGAGCAGGAGACCAACGCTCTGGAACTGGCGGTCCGCGACTTGATGGGAACGTATCCGCAGGAATACGCCAACGGTCCGAAATATCTCGAACAGCTCGCGGAATTACGCAGGAAACATTCGGAGGCGGAAACTGCGCCGGAGGTCATTTTTGACCGGCTGGATGCTCTGAAACGCAAAGCACTTCTGGAAAACCCGGCGTTGAAAAACGTCCGTTCCATTCTCGCGATCCGCCGTTCTGCCGGGAAACTGGGACTGCCCGCTAACTGGGAGAGCAATTCCAGCCTTCGGCACACCGGGTACGGAAACGACATCATCTCGATCCCGCTTTCGCCGCAGGCTCTCCCTAAACCGGAAGACGTCCAGTCGGTCTATCGTCCGCAGAGCGATGAGTATGTCGGCGAGCTGGATCTGCATTTCAGCGCAGACCGTCTGATGTTCTCCAAGCCGGATATGCCGAATCAGGGCGGAAACGGCCGCTGGCAGCTGTTCGAGATCCCGCTGACGCCGGAGATCCTGGCGGGACAGGAGACCGCGAAAGCGCGGAAGATCCGCACGATCGAGCACTCCGACGTCGATAATTACGACGCGTGCTATCTGCCGGACGGACGGCTCATCTTTACGTCGACGGCTCCGATGGTCGGCGTTCCGTGTGTGCGCGGGTCGTCTCACGTGACGAATACTTACGTTCGCCATCCGGACGGCCGCGTCTGCCAGCTGACTTTCGACCAGGAGCACAACTGGAACCCGACGGTCATGCCGAACGGCCGGATCATGTTTCTGCGCTGGGAATACGCGGACATTCCGCACGCATTTTACCGGCTTCTCTTCACGATGAATCCCGACGGAACGAATCAGGTCAGCTACTATGGGAGCAACTCGTACTGGCCGAACAGCATGTTCAATGCCAAGCCGACGCCGGGAAACGCGAATCGATTCTACGCGGTCGTCGTTGGGCATCACGACGTCGCGAGAGCCGGCGAGCTGGTCCTTTTCGATACGTCGATCAGTGATTTCGAGGCGGACGGTGCGATCCAGAAGATCGGTCATCGCGGGAAAAAAGTCGAACCGGTCCTGAAAGACGGCTTGACGCAGGACTCGTGGCCGAAGTTTCTGCATCCTGCCCCGCTGTCGGACAAATACGTCATTGCCGCCTGCAAACCGTCACCGACGGCGAAATGGGGAATTTACCTCGTGGATGTTTTCGACAATTTCGTGCTTCTTTATGAGCAGCCGGGGTGCGCGATCCTGGAGCCGATCCCGCTTCAGAAAACGCCGATCCCGCCCGCGATCGCCGACCGGACCGACCCGGAAAGCAAAACGGCGACGGTCTTTCTGGCTGACCTCTACACCGGACCGGGTCTGAAAGGGATCCGGCAGGGGGAAGTCAAAAAACTGCGGATCTTCACCTACAATTTTTCGTACCATGGCATGGGAGGGCAGGTCGACCGCGTGGGGCTGGATGGACCGTGGGACATCCGCTCCGTTTTGGGAACCGTCCCGGTCGAAGAGGACGGCTCCGCACACTTTACGGTCCCTGCGAATACTCCGATCGCCATTCAGCCGCTGGACGAAAACGGAGCCGCACTTCAGCTCATGCGCACGTGGTTCACTGCCATGCCGGGTGAGGTCGTTTCGTGCATCGGCTGCCATCAAAACATGAATCTCGCGCCCATTCGCCAACGAACGCTCGCGGGAAACCGGCCGGCCTCCCAAATCACGCCGTTTTACGGACCGGACCGCGGTTTCTCATTCCGAAGAGAAGTTCAGCCCGTTCTGGATAAATACGGCGTTGGGTGCCATACGGAAAATCGGGACAAAAACGACCCGACGCTGACCGGCGTGCCGGAGACGTTCTCTCTGGAAGATACGGACGACATTCCGCTCACAGCCAACAGCCGCACGTACAATAATGGAGCCAGATTTTCCCGCTCGTACCTGAATCTGCGCCGATTCGTGCGGGGACACACGATCGAATCGGACGTTCATCTCCTTTCTCCGCGTGAGT
>JAFQUP010000078.1 GCA_017408405.1 Thermoguttaceae bacterium | reverse complement strand
CGGAAAACTCCCGTTTCAGGCAGAGGATGATTTCGTACTTTTTAACTGCATCATGAACGTTCAGCCGGAACCGCTTAAAGATCAACCGGATTGGGTCAATACCGCGCTGCTTCAAGCCATGGCAAAAGATCGAACGGTACGCTTTTCCTCGTGCGTAGAGTTTTTAACCGCTCTGGAAGGTAAGGAAGCAGAAAAAGTGAAAACGGCTCGACTCGAAGAAGAAAAACTCCAGCAGGAACGTCGCGCGCTGGAAGAAGAAAGAAAACGGCTTGAGGCCATGAGACAGGAGGAAAAGAATCATCCCCAAGACCCCCGCGTTCCCAATCAATGGGACTCCAGAAAAAACACACAGTGGGATGAAATCGAAAAAAAACGCCAACAGAACGAAAAACCGGCTTCCTTTCCAAAATCTCATGAAAAATGGGATAAAAAGTCAAATGACTTCCCTAAACGGCGAAAACGCCTCCTGGGGCCTCTCTTTCGCGCGATTCTAAGTTTTGGAGGAATCGGTTTTCTTTTAGCCAAACTATTTGGAAAAGAAACCGGTCGGGGAATTGAAAGACTCCTGGAAAATGGACTCGGAGATAAATTGGATGACGTATTTGACCATGACCTTTTCGACAAATTCAAATAAAGTCAATCCATGATCTTTTCGGGAACAGTAACGAAATTTCATCCTGCTGCGATTTAAACGTATCTCGATATTTTTCATACTGTTTTGGGGATAAGATACGCCGCGCGGAAAAACTCAATTTTCACGTTCAAGTCCCAATTCCCGAATTCTCGCTTCGACTATCGGAATAACGATTTTAGGGAGGAATTTAAGAAATTCCTCGTGCCCCGCCAGGCCCGCGATCTGTTTAATGAGTGAACTGGAAACATGTGCCAGATCTCCATCAGCAATCATAAACAGCGTTTCCACTTTACTCGATAATCGGCGATTAGCCATCATCATCGTCAATTCCGCTGGAATGTCCGTAATGGGGCGCACTCCGCGAATCATCACATTCGCTCCGCAGTCTTCAACAAAACGAACCGCCAGACCGCTGAATGTCCGAATTTCAATGTTCGGAAGATGCTGTGTCGAAAGACGAATCATTTCCATTCGTTCTTCCGTCGTAAAAAGATGCTTCTTTTCAAGATTAACGCCTATTCCAACAACTAATTTATCAAAAATGCGGCTTGCCCGTTCCATGATGTCAAGATGACCAAGAGTAATCGGGTCAAAAGAACCAGGATAAATCGCGATTCCGGGTTTACTCATGAATCTGCCTTTCCCTGAAATATCTCAATGCTGGAGAAAGTAAAATAAAAAAAAGCCTAACGGCTTCATTTCACAAAGAAAAGACCGAATTTCCCAAATGGGAAATCTCTCACATCTTTTATTTAAAACACATAGTATGGCAGACATCGGAATACCCGCTGCCTGCCTTACTTTTATTCTGAAATCAGCCGGCGTTTTTCGCGGCTTTAATGCACGCGGACAAACGAGACTTCAAACGGGAAACGGTGTTCTTGTGGACAATACGTTTCGCGGCAGCCCGGTCAAGGTTTTTGCAGGCAAGTTTAAAATTGGTATTAGCCAACTCGATATTGCCTTCAGCGGCAGCAGCGCGAACACTGCGGCAGTTACGGCGAAGGGTACGTTTAATGGCTAAGTTGGTCACTTTTCTGGCTTCGTTCTGACGAAGACGTTTTTTGGCACTCTTGATATTCGGCATGATTCGTCGAAATCGCTCCTGTGAAACAATAAAATTGAAATTATTACCTTGAATTTTGAGTTGCTTTTTCTCAAAAGTAACCAAAATCCTTTTTACCTTAAATAAAACTCACTTCCAGAATCCTATCAAAAAACGATTCGGGAAATGTTGATTCCTTTATCCTGAAAAAACCAAGTCCCATCACAAAACGGATATTCCGTTAAAAAACGATAAAATATCCCCAAAACGACAGGAACACGGTCTGTTTCAATGAAAATGAATTACCCACATTCGGAATACCCTATTTCAAATATCCGAATGCGGAGGAAATCCATTCCTTTAAATCTGTTCGTTTCGTAACTGCTCAACCTTCGCAAGCAGCTCGGAAACATCTTTGAAACTGAAATCCATATCCGCAAGCTGCGTCAGGAAATCATTGGCCTGTTCATATTCCTTAAGTGCCATGGCGAGTTTTCCGGCTAAATAGTACGCCTTCTTTTTGTTTTCCGCGTCACGATCCGGAATTTTCTCAATCGCTTCATGGAAATTGCTCATCGCCAAACTGTACTGCTTAATCGCCTGGAAACACTGCCCAAGCGCAAGACAGGACAAACCGGCACGGCGAGGTTCCTTTTTGGAAATCTGGAACTGCTTGATCGCTTCGTCGTTATCGCCCTTCATCTGGTAACGCAAACCCAAATCATATTTAAATCCCAAATTGTTCGGGTAACGCTCGCAGCGGTTTTTCCAAATACCAAGCTCCGTTTCGTTCATTTCCAGACGCAGCGTCTTCCATTCTTCGCTGTTTCTGTCAACTCGCGCCATTTTCTGACGCATACGGCGAATTTGAACGTCTTCAAGTTTGTCCTGAAGTCCATCACCAGGACCACAGTTTTCCACTCCGCGCGTAAGCACATCTTCCGCTTTGGTGAAGTTTTCCACCTGAATGTAGATATCGGCAAGCTCGATATACCGTGAAAAGTTTTTCGGCTGTTGGCTGATCTGGTGTTCGAGCAGCTCTTCGTGCGTCATTTCCACCGTCGCGCCAGACTCGTTCTTCGCCACGACCGTTGACTTCGCGTCTTTTGCCTTCTCCGCAGTATACCCGGTTTCACGAATAGTACGGGCAACCGTCAGGCGCGTCAGAACTCGCTCTACCTCTGGATCTCCCGGCTTCATTTCATCTACTCGCCGCCAACACTGGTACGCGTCATTCACTCGATCCAGCTCTTCTAGCTTTTCACCGCAGAAACGGTTGACCGCGATGTCTTTCGGTGCCCCCTCAAGCATCGTTCGCAAATAAAGAAGCGGAACATCCGTAAATCCCATCGCCATCGTAGCCGTAACAAGGAATTTCAGATTCGCGAAATCCCATGGATTCCAAATCAGACCCTTGGCTCCAGCCTCTGCCGCGGCATTCCACTCTTCCTTCGCGCACGCTTTTTTAGCCGCTCCTTTGGGACCCATCATCTTCAGGAAAGCCATCGGATGACCTTTGCCACGAGTTTTTTCGTACTTGGCGCGCAGGGTATCGAGAAGACCCTTGACATACTGAACGTTCCCCGGATCGGCAATTGCGCATTGAAGCAGAAGTTCCACCGCGTAATCGTAGCTCTTCTGCCCGCTTTTCTGCATTCCAATGTCGAACGTTTTCTGGAGCTGTTTACGGCGTGCCGGTGAAATCTCCGGAGGAGCCGCTTTCAAATTCGCCGCTTCCGCTGCCGGAGCTTCAACGCTTGCCGCGTCAACAGTTTCGTTTTGTTCAATCTTTTTCTTGGCCATAATCTCTCGATTCCCGTGAGTTTAGTGCGTCCCCAATTCTGACACTAAAATAAACATAACATATTTTACCACATTTTGGATTTTTTTCAAGCGGGGAGGCGCCTTTGCCTGAAAAAACTTTCCCAATTTGCCACACTCTCTATTTCATATCGTGTTTTCAAGGGTAAAATCATTTTTCTTTCGAAAAAATACTCTTAAATAACCAAAATTTTAAAAGAATTTAGAAAAAATTTTCTAAAATATTTTTTCCTGTTAAATTCCTCGGACATTTCTGGTAACTCCGCTTAACGATTTTATCTCCTCATGAAACGTTTGTCGCGAAAAGACCAAAATCCCTTTCGCCTACCCCCTGAAAAAACCTTTTTATCAGATCTTTTTCTGAGGAAGAACTTCCTTTCGCCCATCAAGAGGATGAGAGTCATTAAGCGCGCAAAGCGTAAACTCGAACCCTTCCGGACAAATATTCAGCTCCATGAAACCGTTCGGCTCCGCCTTGCCGTGAATACGCTGCGAAGTCGTCGGAAACGTAAACGTCTCAAGCTCTCCGCTCTTCTGCCGCAGATATTTATGCTCATGCCCAAAAAGATATCCCTGAACTGCCGGAATCTTCTCAAGAAGACCGCCTATTTTCGTCTGGCTGATTGGGTGGTGCGCCAAAACAAAAAGCGGTCTCGGGTAAGTCGGAAGATGCTTTTCCATCCACGCGATCGACTCCGCCTCCATCGTCCCGTCCCATGGCTGACGATGCGGAAACTGTTTCTTCTGCGACATATATTCGCGGGGATCATCCAGTCTTGAGTCAAGAATCAGAAAATCCACACCCTCCGATTCAATAATACCCACCTGCTTGCCGGGAATTTCCGCCTGTTCCAGCTTCTTTTCCGGAAATACCTCAAACATCCTTTCGCGCGTGTCGTGATTCCCAACCACAAAAAAGATCGGAATGCCCGCTTTCTCTACTGGAGCGAGGATCTCTTTCAATTCCTGATACTCTTCCGTTTTCCCATAAGAAAAAGCCAGATCGCCGAGAATAAATATCTTCCCAGGACGCGGATTCATTGAAATAATCTCAGACACTATTCCGCGAAGGTTTTCTGAATGCCGCGGCGCGGGTGCCCCAATGTGCGTATCCGCCAAAAAAATAATTTTGCGCGGGTCTGCAGGAACTCCGTCTTCTCCTCGTGCCAGACCGCTCCCAACCGCGAGAAGCGTACTTGCTGAAAGAAACATAAAATGTCGGCGAAGCATAAATATCTCCTTAAGAGTGGAGGGGAACTGTCTTTTCTGTCTTTCTGTCAATTTTACCCCCGCGAAAACGTTTTGTCAAGCCCCTAATCCCCAAACTCTCTTTTTTTATCCCGATTTTTATTTAACCTGAAGAAAATGTCTACTCCCCCCTTGAAAACTTTCCCGTATTTCGGTAAAATTAAATTTAAGTTTAATTTACTCACCCTTTCGCCTCGCGCGAACCCCTCCTTAATTAAAAAGGTCCGATCATGAAAGAAAATCATTCCGCTTCACGCCGTGACTTCATGGCTCTCTCCGGTGCCGCCCTCGCTGCCGGTACCTTAATTCCAAATCAACTCTCCGCGAACGAAAACGCGAAGCCGCTGGCCCCTGACTCCCTCTTCTCCTCGCCTGTCATCCTCCAGAATCCAACCGAAAACTCGATTACCGCCGCCTGGACGCTTTCCAATTTCGCCACCGGATGGATCGAATGGGGAACCGCTCCGGATAAGCTGGACCAAAAAGCGTGCGGGGCAAAATATGGACTGAAACCATACTCAAACCGCGTCATTCAGGTCACTATCAACGGACTGAAGCCAAATACCACCTATTTCTACCGCGCCGCCGCAAGTGCCGTCGATTTCAGAGGCGCGTACGATATTCGCCCTGCCGGGGAAACCGAATTTACTAAAGTACTCTCTTTCACCACTCCTGGGCCAAACGCAAACTCCGCCAGTTTCGCCGTGGTAAACGACACCCACCATGTCCAGGATGTCATGGCTCTCGAATTCGCTAAAATCCGCGAACTCAAACCCGACTATACCTTCTGGAACGGCGACTCCGTAAACTCTGTTGAAGGACATGAAATGCTCCTGAAAAACGTCATCTTCCCCGCGAACTGCGAAGTCGCGAACGATCATCCCCTGCTCTTCGTGAGGGGAAATCACGACACCAGAGGACACTGGGCAAGATACTATCCGGAATACTTCACCCCGTGGAAGCAGGATGATCCCGAATTCGACGATCTGGGATATTCTTTTGTTGTTCGCCATGGAGACCTCGCCATGATCGGCCTGGACACCGGTGAAGACAAACCTGATTTCAGAAAGGAATGGGGTGGACTTGCCGAATTCGAACCCTATATCGCGAAACAGGGAGAATGGCTCAAGAAAGTGCTCAATTCGGAAAAAGTTAAAACCGCGAAATTCGTCGTCGCCTTCTGCCACATCCCCCTTTTCGACCCAAGACCAGGCGCGAATCCTGGAACGCTGGAAACCGGACATTCCGCGTGGAAAAAACTTGGCGCGGACTTCTGGGGACCCGCTCTCCAGGATGCCGGCGTTCAGCTCGTCGTCGCGGCTCACGTCCACAGACACCGTATTGACGAACCAACCCCCGAACGCTGCTGGACTCAAATCACCGGCGGCGGCTGCTCCATGAAAGACGCCACCGTCATCCACGGCGCGATCGTGGACGGAAAGCTCAAGGTCACCACTTACTTTGCCGCGACTGGAGAAGTCCTCTCCGAGCGCACCTTTGAGCCGCGCGCGTGACCTGATTGAACGTCTCATGACTCAAATTAACCGCGGAGGCTTTGGTCGGCCTCCGCTTTTCATTCTTACTTTCGCCCGATGAACATGATTCCACTCCCCGAACAAAAAGCCCAACTCCGAAAAAAACTCCGCGTCGCGCGCGCCGCGCTCCCGGACCACTCTCTCCGAAGTGAACGCGCCTGCCGAAACATCACTCGCCTTGCCCAATGGAATTCCGCGCGCAACGTCCTCATTTACGTCTCTTCACGAAGTGAGCTTAATACCGCTTTTCTCCTCGATTCCCTACTGAATGCCCCCCAAAAAAACTGCGTCGTCCCAAAGTGCCTGCCAAACGGTGCCTTGAACCTCATCCAGATCCGTTCGCGTGATGAACTCGCGCCGGGAGCCTACGGCATTCTCGAACCGGTCCGCGAACTCAGCGAAACCCCCGCGCACCTCATCCCTCCTGACAAAATCGACCTGGCGATACTCCCTGGAATCGGGTTTGACGAAAACGGAAACCGCCTCGGACAGGGCGGCGGATACTACGACAGACTCCTCCCGAAACTCAAAAAAATTTGCCCTGCCGTCGGACTCGCCTTTGAGTGCCAGATACTCCCGAATATCTCTGTCGAGGATCACGATTGCCGCGTGAAATATCTCGTCACGGAAGAAAGAATCATCACCTGCCAAAAACTGACCGTCTGGGGAATTACCGGTGGAATCGCCTGCGGAAAATCTTTCGTCTCAAACTTCTTCAGGGAAAACGGAATCCCCGTCTTTGACGCCGACCGATTCGGACATTCTCTCTACAAAAATTCCGACATCCGGAATATCCTGACAAATCGATGGGGAAAAGAGATCCTGGCGAGTGACGGGGCCATTGACAGAAAAAAAATCGCCCGTATCGTCTTTAGCTCCGAAACAGGAAAAAACGACTCCAAGGAACTGGATTTTTTGAACCGCCTCTTTCACCCCCTCATTTATCAGGGATGGAGCGAGTTCCGCGAAATGGCTCGACAAAATGAAAAAAACGCCGTTATCCTCGATGCCGCGCTCCTCCTCGAGTCTGGATGGAAAAACGAATGTGATCATATCCTCTTCATTCAAACTCCGCGCGAGATCCAGCTCGATTTCGCTCAAAAAAGAGGCTGGTCACTAAACCAGCTGCTGGAAAGAGAAAAGAACCAGCTCCCCATAAACGAAAAAAGAAAAGCGGCTGACTTCGTTATCGAAAATCCCGGTAACAGCCAGCTGCTCACAAATTTAAATTCCTTCCTGAAATTCCTCAAAATTTCAGACTAAAACGGCAGCGTGAACGTTTGCTCATCGTTTCGCTGACCGAGATAATTATGAACCGTCGAATCGATCGAGTAATTCACCCGGTGAACGGAACCATCCGCCATCGACATGCCGAACACACCGGTATGCGCGCTCCCGAACATACCGCTCGTATTGTACCCTCTGCGGTCCTGAACTGGTACAGAACCCGTACCGCGGCAGTTGTCATCGTCCGATCCCGTCCAGCAAATATGGTCATCACCGGCTGCGTACTGCCCTGATACCGCTTCGTAACGGTTCGCGTCCACATATTTCTCACCGTAAAGATACGTACTGCTTGCCCCGTCATAAATATCCGAGGAGGTCACCGCGCTGCGGAAGAATACGATTCCGCGGCAGCTCTCAAGCTGGCTCTCAGTGGCAAGCTGCGCACTGTAGGTTTTGCGGCCGCTGTCATAGCCGTCATTACCAATGCCGTTCGCGGAATTCCCCGCGTAATCAAGTTTGCAGACCGTACTGACGCTGTTACTGTTGAAACCATGGGTATACCCCGGATACGTCTTCGCACGGCGGCGGGATGGACAATAAAAAATACCCACCGGCGTCTGGGCGCGGGTCACATTCGCCGACCTGACCCCGTCGCTCTCGCTCATCACTCCGTCGGAACCAAGATCCCAAAGAACCGTCTGTTCCATAAACGGCAAAAGAGAATACGTCCAGCCGCCAGGCTGCGTATCGCCCGCCCCGCAGTCCGGATCTCCCTCCCAGCCTCGGCCAAAACCGCCGGAAGGATAGCTCATGTTCATGGACAGATGAGACATCGCCGCCGTCGCCATCTGCTTCAGATTATTGCCGCACTGCATTTGACGCGCCGATTCCCGCGCGTTCTGAACCGCCGGAAGAAGAAGACCCATAAGAACTCCTATGATCGCGATAACTACCAGCAATTCAACAAGCGTAAACCCTATCCGTTTCACGTGTATGCTCCCCGTATAATGGTTAATTTCTTCCCCAAATCTCCTCTACTGGAAAGGATTATACCATAAAAACAAAAAAAGTCAAGCAATTTTCCGCGAAATAAATCTTTTTTGAGCCTTGACTCCGCCGCGAAAAATTCCAAAAATCCTCTCCCAATTTTTTTATTATACAGACTTTAGAGGAAATGTCAAGGAAGAATATAATTTTTTTTGAAGAATCTCAAACCGGAATGCCAAAAGAAAAACCCGCCGAAAGAAGGCTCTTTCTTTCAGCGGGTAAATCTCATACCAGTTTAATGGTTGGATCAGCCATCGACATCGGTCTCTTCGTCCGCGCTACCACCGCCTTCATAAGCGCTACCGGGGGCTGTAACGTTAACATCACTGGCCTGATCTTCATAGAGACTTCCCTGAGCGCCAGAAGCTTCATAATCAGTGAGCTCAACGCCTGCTTCAGTGTTTGCAATCGTAGCGTCAACCGGAGCCTTGATAACATAACCCTGGTTGAGGGCTATCATGGCTTCAGCGGTTTCAGCGGCTTCAATGATGTAGGCGTCACGAATGACAGCCAGACCGCCAACGATACCAATGACGAGAAGGGTGATCAAAAGAATCCACTCGAAGGTCAAAACGCCGGACTCATCGTTCCAAATACGATTCATCATAATAAAAACTCCTATAGGTTGCGGGATGATTGCTCACCCTATGTGAAAGAAAACCTGCTGCTGTAAGCAGATTTGAGTATATCATGCAAAACAATTCAATACACATGATTACAGAGAATAATATCGGAAATTTTTACAGAACTTTTAGAAAAACATTTCAAATTTCGCGTTAAGACAGTAGAGTTGATTTTAATGATTATGCCGTACAAAACGATTCGTGTTTTTAATCTGGTTGACCACTATACTTAACCCCCGCCCCTTTGAAGTGCGGCGATACAGGCCGTAGGCCTTTCGCCGGGACGGAACGCGGGGACCTTTTAAAGGTTACCTTTTCTGAAACCAACACAAAACACCAACTCCCGGTGAAAGCGCGGATGCGCACTCTAAAAACGAAGCGGCCAACGTGCCGCGGTTTCTACGCCATCGCGCGGAAGCGCCATCGCCTGCCGCGGCTCGCGGCCGCACTCCATACACAAAAAAAGCCTCGAGGAAAATTCCTCAAGGCTTTTAATATACAAAAGATGAATTCACGAAGCCTGTCAACAAGGGGCCTCCATATT
>JAFQUP010000077.1 GCA_017408405.1 Thermoguttaceae bacterium | reverse complement strand
TTACCGTCAACGGTGCGCGTATCGTCACGAAGATCGATTTCAACGAAGTTGAGATCAACGGCGGAACGTTCATCGTTGGAAACGACGTGGCCCCCACGACGATCACCGGTACCGTCACGCTGAATGAAGGCGGAACGCTGGTTCCCGGAGATTCCCAAACCAATAAATCCGTCGTCGAAAACCTCATCCTCAACGGCGGGAAGATCGGAAGTGTGAACGGCTCTGCGATCCTGAATGTGAATAACGCGGAAGCCATTGCCGGAACGACCACGACCATCGACATGAATGACCGTGCGCGGACTCATGTTATGAAGACACTTACCGGTTCGGGAACGATCGTGCATGAAGGCCATGGATCGATCCATCGCCAACTGAAGGTCTATGGCGATGCCTCGCAGTTTGCCGGAACGTTCGTAAGTAAAGACGGCGGCTACATCGGTTTCGAGACCGGAAGTACTTCCAGCGGCTCCGCGAAATACGTCTCCGAAGGAAACGGCAATTTCTTCTTCTCAGCAGGTGCAAATGACTCCGGCGTTTTCGAGATCGGCGAACTTTCTACCGCGGGCAACTCCAAAGGTGAAGCGCGTCCTGGTGCTTCCAATACGAAACCCGTTACGATGCGTGTCGGCGGCTTGAATACGGACAGTACCTATGCCGGAACCCTCAAAGAATACAATGAAAATCACCCCGTCTCTGTCGTGAAGACCGGCACGGGAATGTGGACGCTCTCCGGCAAAAACTCGTACAATGGGACCACCACCGTTGAACAGGGGACTCTGAACATCACAGGAACCATCACTTCCGACACGACCGTCCAGAGCGGCGCATCTATTACCGGCATCGGAACAATCGAAGGAAAACTCTTCTTTGGACAGGGATCTACTCATTTGCTGGATCTGACCAAATCCCAGATTCGTGAACAGATTTTGAGTGATGAAACAACACTGAAAATCACCGGCGGAATTAACGGAGATAATGATGAAATGGTAGTGAAACTTGTCATGGATCAGGAAACGTTTGGATACTTTGATGAGGTTTCTTCCTTCGATATCATTGAAGCGGATGGTCTTGAAAATCTCATGTTGATTCTGGATACGACGGAAGCAGTCGGTTCTTGGGAATTGGCGTATGACGAAGAAACAGATCTCCTGTCGATTATCGCTTCCACAGAAACCGCGGCTGTTCCGGAACCTTCAACATTCGTTCTTTTCTTTGGAACTCTCAGTTTCTTTGCTTTCACCGCGTTCAGAAAACGCCGTGAGAACAAAATGAGAATTTAGCGCGTACTTCTATTTACGTTACCAACATCAGCCTCCCTTCGGGGAGGTTTTTTTATACCTTATTTCAGATGAAATAATTCAAAGTTCCTTCCCAAACGGCATCCCAGTAAGAAAAAATATTGCGGCAAGGTATACAAAAATCAAAATCATCATTTTTTTGAAAATTGACTTTTAGAATGTTCCATTCAGTATTGACTTTTGTTTTTCTGTATGTTAAAATTATTAAATGGTCAATAAGGCAGTTGCCCTTCAAAAAAATCTGTCGCGAATTCTCCAGGAACTTTCCTGACTGAATTAAAGTTGATTCCTGCCGAAATTTCAGAGTATTGCTGACAACTGGTAATACTTCTCCGATACCGATTTCTTTTGAATAGACCTTTTTCTTTTATCCCAATTTTCCTTCAGGAGATTTTTATGAATAATTATTTCAAACGCTGGACCCGGCGCGAGATGCTGAAAAGTACGCTGGCTCTGGCAGGATGCGGATTGGTGCCGGGTGCCGCACTTGGTCTTGACGGAACGACTGCGGCGAATGAGCGAGTTACTATGGCTCTGATCGGCTGCGGCGGTCAGGGACGCGGCGACATGAGCAACTTCCTCGGTTTCCCGGACTTTCAGGTCATTGCGTGCTGCGACGTGGTCCGCGACCATTTCCTTGCCGCGAAACGCCAGGTCGACGGACGCTAT
>JAFQUP010000076.1 GCA_017408405.1 Thermoguttaceae bacterium | reverse complement strand
TGGTTAGTTCTCCTTTTAATTATGGTGAATTTTTAGTTTTATCTTTTTGTTTCATTCGAGGTTTTGTTTCCCTCAACACTTTTAATATGGTGAAAAGCGGTGGGGATATGCAAAAGAAAAATAAAAAATTTAAAGAAATTTAAAATTCTTTATGAACATTCAGCAAGTAGGGCTGGTGATTTTATTGAAGCTGGGTAACACTGCCATCGTTTCCGCTTCCAAGGTATTCGCGGATTTCCGGTTTAATACTCAGCTGCCGCGGTAAACGGAGATGTCGCGCATTGAAACACCGAAAGCCCCGGTGTGGCAGCTTCCCGTCCGATAGGAATTTGGATCGTATTGGGAACGTTCCTGGTGCGGAGAATAATTTTTTGTCGGGAGGCGAAGATTGTCCGTGTTCGCTCTGACATATGGGTTTTTATTGTTCGGACTGTCTCCAAAGGTCTTATGGAATTCCGGAGTCAGCGTTTTTTTGGCGAAAAGATGTTCCATCGCGTATTTCTCCAATTGGGAATTCCGCACGTGAAATCACGACTCCGTTGGAGAGAGGCGAGGGGGTTCGTCCATTTATTGTTGGGATAATCGAAAAACGTTCTTTGGGTAATACTTCCCGAACTGGTAACGTTTACGGGAAGTTAAAATATGAAAATTCACGATATTAAGATTTTCTTTTTCATTTCAAGCGTTTTTTTAGTATATTTTTTGGAGTTCCAGCAAGGCATCCATTTTTTGATAGATGGACTCCATTTTCTTATTCTCGAAAATAATTCTGGAGGAATAATACTTCACGCTTGAAGCCGTTTCGCGAGAAAGAAAAAAGGTGGTTTTTCCAATCAAAAGGTTTAACAGTCTCTCTCCCTTATGAGGAAATCGGAGGCAGGGAGATATGCAGAACGGCGTTATCTGACACGCGGGTAAAAGAGTAGAGCCGTTTGGCACGGCAGGAAAATCCCGATAATCCGCCAGAGAGTACATCATGTTGAAAACCGCGTATTCGTAGGGCTGTTCGTAGTTATGAACAATAAAATCCCTTTTCACGGCAATGGTTCTTTTATTTTCATCCAGAAGTCTGATTTCAATTACTGGAATGATTTTTCGGCAATATGAAAGCAGAGTACTGTATTGGCGTGGAAGCTGATAACGGTAAAAGATCATGGAGCGCTGCAGGTCGGAACTGGAGACGCAGACATCGAGATAGGTTTCATTCGGATCTTGCGCGGGAACCCCATTGACAAATCGCGGAGCCCATCGGCCGTTTGTCTGTTTTTCCATTGTGTAGGTGATTTTACTTGTCCCCATCTTTTCGAGAAGCGGGAGAAGTTTTTGAATCAACCTGGAGTACTGAAAAGTATCCGCGCTGACGCCCCAATAGTAGGTGAGGCTGATATTAAAACCATTATTTTCGGTAATTGGTTTGGATAAACACGATTTGAGGCAGGAATACGGAAAGTTCTCTTCACGCAGGAAATTCGCCAGATAAATTACGCCGTCCCTTGCGGAGTTAAATTGGGTATCGAGTTTATCTGCCAGAGCCGAGCCATTAAAGGGGATAAGCTGGGATGACTCGGAATTATTTTTTTCTTTCGCGACGGTTTTTTTGATTTTCGCTAAAATGGTTACCGTGTAAAGTCCATCCTCCTGTACGGTAGAAATGACTTTGCTGTTTTCAACATACGCGCCGCTGTATGTGAGTATTTGCTGGAAGACTTCCTCATCCTCAACCAGTGTTTGGGTATTAACGAAAGTTCCCGCCGCCTCCTGAATGGCATTGCTCAAGGCATCTTTTCGAGCTTTTTCCGGTGTTTCTCCTATCCCTTGAGCCTGAATGAACTGAATGACCTTTTCGTCTGAGGCGGTTGTCTCGTCCTCGTCAGAATCGCTTGAGGACGTTTGGGAAGAGGGGAGTACCGACGACAAATGCGGTCGAACAGTTATGACTGCCTTTCGCTCTTCCGAACCCTGCCTGCCGATATAAACCAAATCCGCGTCACTGAAATTTTCCAACCTCCATCGGCGCGCTTTTCCATTAACACTTAAACGTATGAAATCATGACCGGAACTCAAACCGCTGTAAACGCCCTTTATCTGATGCCCCTCAATATCCGTCCACGTTCTCATTTCACCTTCCTGCGCGAACGTTTCTGTCCCCCAAAAGAGTATGATCGCAAAAATAAAAATGATTTTTTTCATAAATTCTCCTGTTAAAAAGTGATCACTCTGTCCAATAAAACGTGAGGCTGTTACGGAATTCAGGTTTTGGGGAATTTTTTTGGAAAATCTTTTCCGGGTAAAGGAATTTCGCGCTGCCATTCCGTTTTTCGCGGAAAGAATGATTTTTCTCGAATCGCCAATCAAGGAATGAAAAAACGGCTTTCAGATTCCCGTACTGCAAGCCATTTTTTTCGTTTCCGCTCTCATGCGATCGGACGGGAGAAGGGTTTGGGGTAGTCCATCAGGCTGGAAATGGTCTGGTTAGAGCAGCCATGGCAGGGGTCACTTTTTTTCAATTCGGGCACCCAGAAGGATCCAGACGCTTTCGCCGTCGCACCACGAGCCGACAACGCGCACATTTTTAAGGATCGCTTTGGCGGAGGCGGTGATTTTCTGCGAGTATTCCGAAAGGTCCATGACGTGTGTTTCGCCATTCCGCACACTTTCGATGGTTTTTTCCGTCAGACTTTCAGAGGCTTCAACGTGACTTCCGCCTGCTTCCGCCGCCAGATTGGCCTGCGCGCGTGTTTTGGCTAAAAGTTTAGCTTCCCGCATTCGGACAGCCCGCGGTTTATTCGACTCTTTCAGGAATGCCGAGGCGGTCGCCAGCAGGAACCACGCCTCTGGTGTTTCTACGATGCGCACCTCTTCATTTTCGGCGAGAAAAGGAGCAAGGCTGAAAGCCTCCGCGTATTCTGGATCCACTTCAAATTCCTTGAAATTTCGGGCCGTTTCAGAGAGAACGATCCCCAGGGAACAGCGGTGAAGAAGACGATCCCGCAGAGCCTTGGCATCCTGCGAAAGTTTCTCCCGCTCGTCCGGGGAAAGTTCCCATTGAGGATCGGCAAAAACCGTTTCGAGGGAAGCTGCCAGACGTTCGATCTTTTCTTCGGCCTCGATGAGCGTCAGATCCAGCGTTTCTTCATGACGAAAGGAATCGGAACTCCATTGAGGCAGGAGCTTCGGGATCTCCTCTTCGAGCCGTCGGATCTGGGTCATCAAGGCGCGTTTCTGTTCAAGCCGTTTCGTGACTTTCCGCTGTGAAGCGTCCAGGGAAGCAAGCAGTTCGTCACGTTCCATCCGCAGAAGACGCAGATCTTTGGTGATCTCAGTCTGAAAAACTCCGTATCGGATCTCGGTCTGTTCCTGAAACGTTTCGGCATTCATTTGGAATACGTCCAATTCTTCCGGAAGGCAGACGGCAGGCGGCATTTCTGTCAGAAGGAACTCTTCCGCCTCGCTGATCAGGTCCTGATAGTCGCCTTTGATCGTGAGAATACTGCTGAACGGCTTCGGCTTCTGAACACGCGGTTTCAAAGTGTCCGCGTCCGGCACGGCCTTCTTAGTCCGGCGTTCCGCGCTCTTCGCGGTCAGCTGGACATCACTTCGGGCGACCTGACAGCAAAATCGCGTCTTATCCGAAGTAAATTCCTTCCGAAGCACCTTCCAGCCGCGGCACAGGACCGCTTTGCTGTGATCCGGAACAAGATATTCCAGCAGTGCAGCGGATGCCATGAGTTCGGCTTTTTTCAAACTGAGTTTCCTGTTCATCACGCTGTCGAAAGCGGTGAAGGACTTCATCACGACGGAGATCGTCAGGGAATTCTGTGATTCCTCGATCTGCGCTTCTGCAGGGCGGACACTTTTCAGCCGAATTTTGACGGTTTCCGCTGTAACTGTATTTCCAACCCCCCAAAACAGGACCAGTATGATCAAAACACGAAACATGGCATCCTCCGTTCCAATTCACTTCCGATTATTTGAAGAAACGCGACGCGCTCGGTGAAACACGGTGGACAGGCTGATTTCCTGCGGGTGCGGGCGCTGTTCCGAATGCGGGCACTGCGGACGGACTGAAAGAAGGACCTCTTCCGGAACCGTTGGCTTCCGCCCCGGCAGCAGCCTCGAGCTGTTTCTGCCCCGCGATCTCTTCCATTTCGAGACGGTTGATCATTTTCATGATGTTCCGCTGATTTTCGGGACTCCAAACTTTAATGACGTAAAAGCTGCCGTCTTCATTCACGCCGCTGGCCGCGCGTTCCAGACCGCGGAAGGTCCCCTGGGTCTGGGTCACGAAAGCACCGTTCATGTTTTCGATCAGTTTCGCGTCTTCCAGATCTTCAACGACCCCCATGGACAATTCTTCCATACTGTGAGCCTGATTGAGGAACATGAACTCAACGAAGGCTTTCTGGGCATTCAGATTCGCTTTTTTGCGCGCGATCTCCTTGGCGCGGGAACCGAATTTCTCATTGATATTGCCTGTGCCGGTAACGAAATAAACATATTTCCCATTCGACATCTGATACGGCGTCACCCCGTCATCACTGGAAATACTTTCGAGAAACGCTTCCGGAGAAAGTTCATCCCCTGCTTCCTCCTCTACCGCTTCCTGGACTGCGGCGGCTTCCGTGCCCTGATCTTCCGCGACTTCAGCTTCCTCCGCGAAAAGCGGAGCGGCAGTCAGACAAAAGACCGCCAAAAATCCGAATCGTGACAAAGGCTTTTTCATGATTTTCTCCTTGAATTTGAAATTGTAAAATAAATTATCTTTCACGGCTTCTGCCGAAGGTCATTTCGTCGTGACGTTATCCAGTATCGTGTCCAGATTCTCATAAACCTCGTCCATCGCCGGGTTATTGCTGATGACCTGGATCGACGCGCTCCGTACCCGTGAAAATTCTTCTTTCGTGAGGGTAAAGGTGGTGGTGAATGTAAGGCGAGTGCGAGAGCGATAGTCAAGGTCACTCAAATAAACTTTATAGCAAGCACAATATGGGTAAATTGCAAGATATTGGTGATCACGGCTCCAATGTCTTACTTCTACCGTAGATTCTCCTACAGTAGAAGGCCAAGAACATGAATCTGTATACATTAAACAAGATGAGCGCGACCTATAACCAATAAAAGCTCTGTCTATTGATACTGTATTATTGCTTTCATCCAGGAGTAAAATCTCCGCGACAGGCAGTATTCTGCGGTATATTTCAAGTAACGCGTAAAATTTCAGCGGAAGAGTATAGCGGTTGAAGTGAAGGGACTGCCATTTGCCGGATACGACATCACACACATCAAAATATCCTTCTTCGAAAGGGATTCTATAAACCCCAATTCCGTCATCGTCTTCCTTGCTTTTTTCCACCACATACGACGTTTTTTTCGTTGCCATTTTATCGAGGATGGGGGTGAGTTTCTTCACAAACGCCTGGTATTTCGGCATATCGGCTTCGACGGACCAATTGTAGGTCACTTTCACTTCGTCGCCGACGGTTTCGATCTTCGGCTGTCCGGCGATCTGGACCTTAAGGCAGGAATAGGGGAACTGCTCCTCACGCAGGAAGTTCGCGAGGAATTTCACGCCGTCTTTTTCTGATTTGACTTTGGATTCGAGCTGATCGGTCAGAGCTTTGCCGTCCAGCGCGACGATCTGGGGTTTTCCCGCGTAGAGTTTCTCCGTGATGGCGGTCTTCACGACATTCGCCTTGACTTTCACGGTATAGATCCCGTCTTTTTTGTCGGCGGTAAGGACTTTGCTCGATTCAATATACGCGTTGCTGTAAGTGAGTATCTCCTGAATGACTTCCTCGCAGCTGACGCGTGTTTTGGTATCGACCAGCGTTCCGACGGCTTCCTGAACGGCACTGCTCAAGGCATCTTTACGCGCGGCTTCCAGCGTTTCTCCCATACCTTCGGAGATCACGGTCAGTGTGTCGCCGCTTCCGGCATCTTCCATCTCTTCCGCTTCTTCGGAGCCGTTTTTCTTCCAAACCGGCGTTAAGTCCCCGGAAACCGGAGCTTCCGTTTCTTCTGTATTTGTTTCAGTCTCTTCCGCTTCCGCGAAGTCCGCCAGCTCATCGGACAGTTCCTGATCTTCAGCCGCGCCGCGCTGTTCTTTCACGAATTCCACATCTTTTTCGGAGAGTTTTTCAAGCGGGATCCTGTACTTCTTCCCATCCCGGATCACACGAATGGAATCCTCCTCCGTGTCGGTCATGTCCCACACTCCGCGGAATTCCTTGCCGGACGCAAGTGTCCAGTTCCGTTCTCCCTCAACTTCGGGAGTTTCTTTCGCGGTATCTTTCGGAGATTCTTTTGAGGGATTTTCAACAGATGGTTTACTGCTCTTCTTCTTTTTCGATGAGGAAGATCTGGTTTTCTTCAGACTGTCTTTCAGTTCCGGACGTACCGTAAGAACGGCTTTTCGCTCTTCCGCGCCCTGATTGCCGACAAAGATCAGATCTTCATCGGTAAAATTCTCCAGCCGCCAGCGTCGGGCCATGCCGTTGATCGACAGGCGAATGTACGCGCTGTCGGAACTGAGTCCCTCGTAAATACCCTCAACTTTATTGCCGTTTTTGTCCGTCCAGGTACGCATCGCGCCTTCCTGCGCGAACGTCTCTAGTCCCAAAAAGAGTATGAGCGCAAAAATAAAAGTGATTTTTTTCATAAATTCTCCTGTTAAAAAGTGATCACTCTGCCTAATAGAACGTGAGGCTGTTACGGAATTCAGGTTTTGGGGAATTTTTTTGGAAAATCTTTTCCGGGTAAAGGAATTTCGCGCGGCTTTCCGTTTCAGATCTCCCGCAACCGGGCGGGGAGTTCCGTGTAGTGGAAGAGTTTATGGTAGTCCATCAGGCCGGAGATGGCCCAGGAACGAAAGACGGGTTTTCCCGCTTCGACGAGTACCGCGATGGGATTCAGACCGCCGACCACGATCGCGCCGACGTACCCCTCGCTCACCGGGATGCCGAGGATCGACTGGTTCGGAAGTCCGAATTTCAGGAATCCCCCCAGCCCGATCTTCTCCATCCGCTCAATGATCCCTTCCACCCGCGGTCGGCTTTCATCCGGCAACTCACGAAACGCCGCGCCGATCAGACCGCTGCCTGTCCGCAGCGCGTCGCGGTAGTTCGTCATCCCCGCACGAATGAAAATGGCCAGCGGGTCCACGGTCGTCGCGTTGTAGTTGATGATCTCGGTAAAACGTGACGGTTTGGAGTTTTCCAGCTCCAGAAGCCCGCTGAACCGCGAAAGCATCGGGATCCCGTGTTTCAGAAGCACGCCGTTGAACGTCACGGAGCAAACGGTACAGAATCCAACGTGTCCCGGCGGAATGACCGTCCCCTGCCAGTTTTCGCCCGGTCGCAGGAGCGAAACCATTTCTCCCATGGCGTATCCGTGCTGGAAAACGCGGCAGATGTCGTCGAGACACTCCAGAAGGTCGCGGACCGGCAGGATCGACATGTTGACGATGACCTCTCCCGAACAGGTCGGCAGGTCAAAGGTCATTCGGTACGTCATTCGGTCGATCTTGGCCGAAAGAAATCCGAGACCGCGTCCTCCGTCGTTTTCCTGAAGCTCACGCAGCCCGGCAGGAGTGATGATCCGCCCCTTTCGACCCTGGGGCTGGGTCAGACCTTCCTGATCCATGCTCTGGAGGTACATGCGGACGGCCCGCTCACTGTAGCTGACCCCTGCGGAGTGCAGGATCTCCACGATCTGTGCCGAAGTGAGCAGTTTTCCCTCTTCCTTCAGTACACGCAGGATCTCGATCTTCTTTCGGTCTTTTTTATCCATGAGGAGCCTCTTTCGTTTCACTAAAAAACGCCGGCACAAAAGAAAATGCCGACGTTTATCTCATGCGGGAAATTTACTCAGTCCTATGCGGCTCAGACGACACCCTGAGCAAGCATGGCTTCCGCGACTTTCAGGAAACCGGCGATGTTCGCGCCGGCGGCCAGATTGCCTTTTTCGCCGTAGGCTTCCGCCGCGGCGGTGCACTGATCGTAGATCGCGTTCATGATGCCGTGGAGTTTCTGATCCACTTCATCAAACGTCCAGGAGAGACGGATGCTGTTCTGCGTCATTTCCAGCGAAGAGGTGGAAACACCGCCCGCGTTCGCGGCTTTGGCCGGACCAAAGGCGACGCCGTTCCCCTGCAGGGTGGCGATGGCTTCCGGGGTGCTCGGCATATTCGCGCCTTCCGCGAGGAATTTGCAGCCGTTGCGGACCAGGATGGCGGCTTCGTCGCCGTTCAGTTCGTTCTGCGTCGCGCACGGAAGAGCCACGTCGCACGGAACGCTCCAGATACCGCGGCAGCCTTCCACATACTGGGAACCCGGAACGATGTCCGCGTATTCCTTGATGCGGGCACGGCGAACTTCTTTGATGTCCTTAATGACGTCGAGGTTGATCCCCGCTTCGTCCACGATGTATCCGTTGGAGTCGGACATGGCGATGACTTTCGCGCCGAGGCTCGTCGCTTTCTGATTCGCGTAGATCGCGACGTTTCCGGAACCGGAGATGACGACTTTCTTGCCGTTCCAGTCCGTACCGGCATCCTGAAGCATACGGGTCGCGTAGTAGACGAGACCAAAACCGGTCGCTTCCTTACGAGCCAGAGAACCGCCCCACGTGAGGCCTTTGCCCGTCAGAACGCCCGTGAACGTGTTGGTCAGACGCTTGTACTGGCCGAACATGTAGCCGATCTCGCGCGCGCCCGTTCCAATATCGCCGGCCGGAACGTCCGTGTCGGGA
>JAFQUP010000075.1 GCA_017408405.1 Thermoguttaceae bacterium | reverse complement strand
TTCAGACCCGGTCGCCGGCAGCGTGATGACGCACCCGATCGGGATCTCATCCAGAACCGGCGCACCTTTCAGGCAGATGTCCCACGGATCTTCGCTTCCGGTGTACTTCGCGGCTGCTGCGATAAATTTGGTGCCGTCCAGAGTACTTCCGCCGCCGACGGCGAGAAGGAAATCGATCCCTTCCGCCTTGCAGATATCGACGGCCTTCATGCACGTTTCATATTTCGGATTCGGTTCGATGCCGCCGAATTCCACGATCTTTCTGCCCTGAAGCGCGTTCATGACCTGTTCGTAAACGCCGTTTCTTTTAATGGAGCCGCCGCCGTAAGTCATCATGACTTTGGCGTCCTGGGGGACCAGTTCGGCCAGTTTCGCGATCTGACCTTTTCCAAAAACGACGTTGACCGGATTGCAGTATTCAAAATTCAGCATATTTTCTCCTTCGCGGCTGAAATGAAAAGTCCGAAGAGCGGAAAGTAAAGACCGTCTGCGGAAAAATGAGTGGATAGAAATTTTTGTCAAATTTATCCGGTGGGATTTCTTGACAATATTATTTAATTAATGTATTATAGATTGAACGGCAGGAAAAAGCAAGCCCCAAAAACGCTGTTTTTTCCAAATTTACGAAGAAAATTAAAATTTGGCGGTAAGAAATGAGCAGTATTCCTTTTCTCGTTCTCGTTTGTTTTTTTTTCATGGCCTGGGGATGGATTTTTACCCGTTTTTGGGTTTTGGGAGCACCTGTTTTGCCGCCTCAGAATCATTTGCGCAGGGCGAGATGGGGATTTGATGCCTGCGCTTTGATTTTTGGTGCTTTTTTAATTCTTCCTCCTTTTTTGATCTCCTTCTTTTTGGTGTTTTCCTCAACTTCGGATTTGAAAACAAAAAGCGAAACGAAAAATGTCCATGTTGCCGTAAAAACATTATCGTCGGAAGAAGTTGAAAATATTCCTGACTCCTCAATAGTTGCGGAGAGGAACTCTGATGCTTCGGAAAAATACGAAATGGAAACCGGAAAGTCTGTTTCTTTTAAACGCGGAGTTGAGACTGAAGCGCGAAGTATTACGGAAACTGGACAGGAAATTCCTGAAACGGAATTGAAAGGCATTGGAAAAATCGATTCGGAGAAAGCAGACTCTCCTAAAACGCATCATACGGTAATGGAATTTTTGGTGAAAACTCCGTCACTGAAAAAATATCTGTTTATTTTTTGTTACGCGGCTATTCTCGCACCAATTCTTGAAGAGTTTATTTTCAGACTTTTGTTTCAGGGGTGGCTTGATGCTCGAGAGCGTGAGATTTTTGCACGCAGAAAAGGGAACGGGTGGCGCAGTGTTCTCGTGACGACAATTCTTTTTTGCCTGATGCACTACCGTTCGGCTGAAAGTGAATATCCTTCGGAAGAAATACTTGGAATCCAGTTTGGAATCCTCTTTATGGTTTCAATTTCGGTTTTACTCTTCGGAATATGGCTTCTCCATGGTAAATTGGGTTTAAGTTTTCGAGAGATCGGACTGGATTTTTCCCATTGGAAAAGTGATTTTTGTCTTGGTATTCTCGCGTTCGCGGCATTCGCTCTTCCTTCCTATTTGCTTCAGGGGTTGGTGAGTCCGCTGCTTTCAGAGTATTGCGCGTCGGATTTTATCGCGCTATTTCCTATTTCACTGATTTTTGGAATTCTTTACTGGCGGACTCGCCGTTTGCTTCCGTCGATTGTCACTCATTGCCTGTTCAATGGATTTTCTCTTTTTCAGCTGTTTTGGATGTTTCTTCAGCAGTAATTGTCTCAAGAAAATGGCGAAAGAAAAGATTTTTCCTGAATGATCCGGAAGTTTTCAAATTCGCAGTGTTTTTGAATCATTGGCATTGGGTAAAGTGTTCGCCTGCCATTCCGTAAATTTAGTGAAGCGATTTCACGGAATTTACGGAGGGAGTACTGAAAGGACCGATAGCGGTTTTGATTTTGTCTGAAGGCAATTAAATTAAGCCAGAAGTTAAACGGCGAGCACGTTTGAAGATGAGTTTGAGGTTAAGCTTTTAAGGTAAAACTTCGGGAATTTTCATTTTCTTAAAAATCAGTCTTGCCTGAATTTTCAAAAAAGGTTAATATGGAGATTATCCTGCTGATTTTGCCAATCAGACGATTGGCTCAAAGAAATTATGTCAGAGGTAATCCTTTTCCAGTCATTGAATTTACCTTGTTTTAAGGAAACGTTTTCGTGGCAGATTCCAATTCCAGAATAAATCGGACAGACGAATATCGGGAAGAGCATTCTCTTCTCGCCGTACCGCTTCGCGGATTGATTCAATTTGTGTTGAAATTTCGTGCGGTTTTACTGGTTTTGATGGTTTTGACCGCTGTGTTTTCTGGAATTTACGCCCAGCAGGCTCTCAAATTTAAGAATAAAAGAATAGATTTAATAAATCCCAAGAGTGAATGGAATCAGTACTGGCTTGATTACGTGGCCAAATTCGGGAGTGATGATGACCTGATTATTGTCGTTGATGGAGAGACACCGGAGAAAATCATTCAGGCCGTTAATGAAACCGCGGCCGAAATAGAGAAAAAACCGGAACTTTTTTACTCGCTTTTTTACCAGTTTGATGATTCCGCGCTTCTTTCCAAAGCACTTTATTTCGCCTCGGATGAGGAACTGGAAGACTTGAATCTTTTCCTGATGAGTCATCAGGACGTTTTTCATGGTAATTGGGATACCTTGACAATTGATCGGATTCTTCCGCAGACAGTGATGCCTCTTAGTGGTGATCAAAATCAGATTCCTCCGCGTATGGCTTCGAATTTGCGTATGGCTCTGGATCGAATGGTTCTTAGTCTTGAAAATGCGCTTGGCGAAAAATACCAGTTTGTTTCACCATTTCCGGAGATGGATATTTCCAAAGGACGTGAACAGAATCGTCTTCCCGCCGGCAAGGGCTCTCAGCCGCAAAGCAGCTTGGAGCAGAATTCCATGCATGATTTTCGTTCACGTTTGAATACGATTTCTTCCGGGGATCTGCAATCAATTTTCCCCAAAAACGTAAATCAAAGAATCTCCGTGGTCCAGGAAGAAACTTCAGGGGCAGAGCGGGAAATTGGGGATATTCAGTCTGTCGCCCCGTTTTCGGCTCAAAATGATTTGTTTCAGAGGCAGGATGAACAGTTGAAAACCGTGGAGCGGAATTTCAGCGGTAATTTTATTTCAGCGGCTTATTCAGGAGATAAAAATTATTCAGGATTGGCGGAGACTGATATTTACTCGGAACCGGAGGTTTACTCCACTGTTCCTTCTGTTTCCATGCGTCCAGAAAATTCATTTTCCGGAACCGTTCGTTCGTTCGAGAGGAGTTCACTGGGAAACTATGTTGCCAATTACCCGAATTTTGAAGAGGGTTCAGGAATAAATGTGGTTTCTGTTCCTGCTTCGCCTTTTCAACGGGCTTTGATTCATGAAGAAACTTCAGTTTCAGTAAAAAACTCGTTGAAACCATTTAGCGAAAACGCGCTTGAACCGGCTCCTATTAATCCGTATTATGGCTCGCAGGTGGAGATGCCGAAAGAGGAAATCGCGGAAAATAGTCAGACGGCAAAAAAATCCTCATACCAAGGGAATTCAGGCGATAGGATTTCCGGGAACGCTTTTTCCGGAAATGAGTTTTCGGAAAATTCTTTTTCAGAAAACGCCGTGGATCGTAACGGAAGTTTTGAACATTCCGCGGTCATGAATCAGGTTTCTGCCGTGAACAGGGGCGATTCTGGAGTTTCGCCGGAAGAAATGACGTTGGGAACGTTTTTGAGCGATTCGGAACAAACGGCAGTAAACATTCCGTCATCCAATGAGCCTATTCTGCCTTCCGGGCATGATTCCCATATTCACTATACGTGGCTGACTCCGAACAAAACGGCGGTCATGATGGTGAAAATGATTGAGGAGGAAAATGAGGATTTTGCCCGTGGAACAGTCGGAATTGATACTTTACGAGGGATTCTGAAAAAAGTTCAGGAAAGTAATCCGGGAACATCGCTTAAGCTGACAGGGCTTCCAGTGATGGAAAATGATGAAATGCGTTCCAGTCAGAACGCGATGGGGCTGGCGACCTGGCTCTCTATTTTAGGTATCGCTTTTCTTTATGTTTTCTTTTTCCGCCAGCTTCGTCATCCCATTTTGGCGATGATAGCACTGTTCATTGGAATTGGCTGGAGTATGGGATTCATCATGCTTTTTGTTGGGCATCTGAATATCCTGAGCATTTCATTTGCCGTGATTCTGGTTGGATTGGGGATTGACTTCAGCATCCACTATACTTTGCGTTATCTCCAGTGCAGAAGTCAGGGCGATGATACCTATTCCGCGCTCGTTCGGAGTATCCATGAGATAGGTCCTGGAATTTTGACAGGAGCTTTAACGACAGCTGCCGCTTTTTTTACTGCTGGAGCCACTGAATTCACCGGAATCGCGGAACTTGGAATTATTGCGGGCGGTGGAGTTCTCTGCTGCTGTTTTTCTGCATTGACGTTCCTGCCGATTTTGATCATGTTCATGGACAAAAATCGAGCGGCAAACAAAATTCCGAAGCCGCGGGATCCGATTTTCTTCCATGTGCCTCCCAAAGTTACGTTCATTTTTTGTGTCGTGTGTCTTGGCGGCGCTGTGTACGGCGTTCCGAAACTTTATTACGATTACAATTTGCTGAATCTTCAGCCTGAAGGTCTCGAAAGCGTTGAACTCGAACACCGCCTGATTGAAGAAAGCAAACAGAGTGTCTGGTACGCGATTTCCATGTCGGATAATGAGCAGGTTCTTCGTGAGCGTATTGAAGAATTCGAGAAACTTTCGAGTGTGGAGAGAGTTGAGCAGCTTGTGACGCTCATTCCTGGTGAAAATCCTTTGGTACGGCAGATTCATGACGTGCTTTTGAGAACACCGTCAGATGTGGCCCAGAGTCTGTACCTTACGAAAGAAGATGCGCGCAAACTCTATCAGTGTCTTGAAACCGCCCGGCAGTGCCTGAAGGGGAAAGAAGAATTTACTTCGTATATGGAGAGAATCCAGAATCTTCAAGAGCAGCTGTGCGAGATGAAACTGACGGTCTACTTTGAGCGGATGACGCAGTATCAGCGATCTTTAGCGGAAGATCTGCTTGCCAAACTTAACGCGTTGGAAAAAATTTCATCACCTGAGCCTCCGACGATAAATGATTTGCCAAAACCCTATGTTGAACGGATGGTGTCGGAAGACGGAACCTATCTCCTGAAAATTTATGGAAAAGGAGATCTTTGGGATATGGAAAATCTTGAGACCTTCGTTAAGGAAGTTCGCAGTGTGGACCCGAAAGCGACAGGAAATCCGCTTCAAACGTACGAATGTTCACTCCAGATGAAAAAGGGATACCAAGATGCGGCGATTTACGCTTTAATAATCGTTTTTCTGCTTGTCTTTTTGGATTTACGCAGCATAGTGGACACGATGTGTACTCTTTTCCCAATTTTCATGGGATTGCTCTGTACTTTCGGAATTATGGGATTTTTTGACATTCCGCTTAATGCAGCAAACCTGATCGTTCTTCCTTTAATCCTTGGAATTGGGATTGACGATGGCGTGCACATTATTCATGATTATCGAAAATTTTATCGAGGAGGGATTTATCGAATCTCATCCTCAACATCTGTGAGTATTATTCTTACTTCATTGACGACGATTTTAAGTTTCGGAACGCTCATGCTTGCGCAGCACCGAGGTCTTCAGAGTCTTGGATTGGTCCTGGTCATTGGAACGACTTGTTGCTGGCTGTCTTCCCTGCTCCTTTTGCCCGCGATTCTGAATCTGTTTTTTACGCACCGGCCAATTTCTGCCACGGAGAACGCGAATCCGTGTTCGCCTGAGTACTCAGAAGCGGAGAGTTGGTCTTCAGATGAAAAAAATGTTTCGTTTTTTTCGGCGCGATGTTCCTCAGTAAACGTGCCCCATTCAGGGCTGCCCGTAGCGGAAGAGACACCTGAAAGGAAACTGAAAGAGCGGATGGAGATTCGAGTCGTTGATTCAGGTGTGGGATTAGTTTCAACTTCTCCGCGAATTTACGGTATGGCCCATTTAACGACGTGCGAATGCGCGCATTCCGTTCCTGGCGGAGCGACATGTTACGCGTGGAATCGCGATGATCTAAACTCGGGAAAAGCGGCATGACTCCCTTTGAGGACCTACTGTTTTTTGACTCGCAGAGGGCCGCTTCACCGGCTGATGCGCTCACGATTCTTCACTTTTCCGGTCATTTGGATTTTTCTCGCTTGGAAAATGCGATTCGGGAAACCGCAAAAATTTTCTGTGTTGCGGGAAGAATTGCGGTTTTAGAGAAAAATGGCACACTGGATTGGTCAAAAGAGGAGTTTCCGATTCAGATCCATCATTTTTTGGGGAAACCGACTTCAGAAAATCTTCCAGATTCGTTTATTTCAATTCTAGAGGAGCCAGGGATTCGTTTTTGGATTTATGAACAGCCTGAAGAAGAAAAAACGCAGATTTGGTTTCAGTTCCATCATCTTACGACAGACGCGTTAGGTTCCTTTCTGTTTCTGAACAGGATTTTTGAGCTTTATTCTGAGGTTGGAGAAAAGTCTTTAGAGTGTCCCCAGGAATCCGAATTTCGGCTGGAGTGCCAGCCAAGAATGGATGCTGAATTGAAAAAAAACGCGTTTCAGCAGGTTTTTTCATACTTGGTTGGACAACTGAATATCTTCAAGAAACGTTCGCTGGAGTTTTGCGAACGGCCAGAATCAACCATTGGAAAAAAGGTAATTCCATCGCTTATTTTGCCGAAGGAGCAAGAAAAAAAAGATGTTTTTTCAGCGACGATGCCAGTTCTTTTTCAAACGTTCAGTCACGAGGAAACGCGGAGATTTCTGGATATTGCGCATAGGGAAGGCGTCTCATTGAATGATTTACTTTTGGCAGCGGCATTTTTGGCTTGCGCTAGAGTATGGAAAAAAAGTTTTGGCAGGCTTCCTCAAAGACCGGTTTTGGTTGCGGTGCCGGTAAGTTTAAGAAAAGGAAAATTTCAGAAAATTCCTTTGAGAAATCTCGTGAGTGTTGTTTTCCTCATGGAGAAGCTTAAGAAATTGCCTGAACGACGGCTATTTCTTCAAAGAATCCATCAGGGGATGAGAAATAATTCGATGAAACGGAAAGCGGAGCTGCTTCTTTTAGAGTTAAAATGGCTTTGCGCTTTGCGGCTGCGCGGAGATCATCGTTGGGGAATGAAACGATTTTGCCGAAAAGAAATGCTTCGCGCTTCTTTTGTCTTTTCCAATTTAGGAATTCTTTTTCGATCTTCAGAACTTCCGCGGACTTCAGAAGGGAAATTGAAGATTGGTTCAATGATTTTGGAAAGGGTAGAGCAGGCTTCGCCCCGTACGACGAACGCGGCATTAACGATCGCGGCCGGAACATATGCGGGAAGACTTCATTTGGGGATAAATCATGATCCTGGAAGGATTTCAGATGATACCGTTCATCTTTTTTTACGGTTGATGATTGAGGAACTGAAGAGTTACCAGGATTCTTTTTCAGGGGAAAGAAAATGATGAAAAAATATCCGCTTTTGGATGAACATCAAAATCGTGAACTTCAGTCTTCGTGGTCTCTTCATGAGCTGGATCTGACGGACATTAAGGAACTTCACGCCAGGCTTGGCTTTCCTTGCCATAATTTTCCGGTCATTCATATCGCGGGCACGAAAGGCAAGGGGAGTACCGCGGAAATGTTCAGTTCCGTACTCCAGGAAGCCGGAATGAGAGTCGGAGTTTATTCTTCGCCGCACATCATTTCGCTTGAGGAACGAATTCGAATTAATGGCGAATTCATTCCTGAAAACAGATTGAGCGAAATTTTGGAACAGAAAATGCGTTCAGTAGTTCAGGAGCTTGAATCAGAAGGGCGACAGTTTTCTTTTTTTGAACTTTTGACAATTGCCGCTTTTGAGTATTTTTCAGAAGAAAAGATTGACGCGGCCGTTCTCGAAACGGGAATAGGCGGCGCGCATGACGCGACGAATATTTGCCGCCCAATCTTGACTGTCATCACGAATATTGCCTTGGACCACACGGAGCAGCTTGGAGAAACTCTTGAAGAAATTGCGTTTGAAAAAGCAGGAATCATTAAGGATGGTGTTCGAGTTATCGTTGGCGAAATGCCGCCTGAGGTTCATGAACGGGTTTTTCCGGTAATTTCAAAAATCGCGAAAGAACATTTGGCACCGACGGCATGGGCAGGAATTGATTTTCCGAGCAGAACTTTTCCAGGCGTTGCCCTTGGGATGGCTGGTTCGCATCAGCAGGCGAATGCTGCTGTCGTCTGCCAGGCGGCAAGACTTTTTTCAGACACGATTTCACTTCAAATGCTCTGGGATGGTCTGAAAAAAGCGGTACTTCCCGGGAGGCTGGAAACCGTAAGTGAAAATCCATTGACGCTCCTTGATGCTGCGCATAATCCGGAAGCAATTGCCAAAATCTCAGAATGGGTACGTGAAAGATATTCCGAGAATTCTAAAGTATTTGTTTTTGCGGCGGCAAAGGATAAAGACTGGAAAAAAATGCTTCAGGAACTACTCCTTCTTAAGCCGAAAATTCTTATTTTAACCAGGTTTCCTCAAGAACGTGCGGCAAGTCCATCAGAAATGGAAACCTGGCTTTTGGAAAAAAATAATTCTGAACATTCAGGAATTTCCGTCTGTCGAATTGACGATCCGCGTGAAGCGGTCCTTTATGCTGGAAAACGCTTTTTAGGGAAGACTTTTTCTGAAGAAAAAAACGCTATGATTCTCGTAACCGGATCGTTTTTTTTGATACGTGAAGTTTATCCTTTGTTTCAGGGAACTTTTCAGAAACTCCATTTCCAGGAAAACGGATAGTTTTGATTTTTAACCGTATTTCCGAAAGTCTCACAAATTTCCGAATCCGCAGAACTCCAGTACCGTGTCGACATTCAAAACCTCATTTTTCTCCATGAAAAGCGGTTTTTGAAAGGGGATTCAGGGGAAAATTCTGTTTACTTTCAGGAGGCTCCACTGGTTCATTCCCATATTTGGGCCATGCTCGCTGCCATGGTTTCAGGGGCGATTGGATTCACGAAACAGCCTGTTCCGATCTCAAAACCGGCCTGCTTGGTGATGCGAGGGCAGATTTCCATTCTCCAATGAAAGTAAGGATCCGCTTTAACTTCACCTTTTTCAATATCCCATGGCGAGGTTTTCAGGACCAGGTTAAAATCACTTTCCGGCAAAACTTTTTCCAAGGCAATGATCGTTTTACGCAGAGTGAGTGCCAGATCGTCAATCTCTTCACGATGACTCTGAACAAAACACGGAACGTGTCGTTTCGGCATGATCTGAATTTCGCCGGCATATCGGGAAGCGAATGGGCAGAAAACAAGAAAATGTTCTGTTTCTCTGATTGCCCGCCAACGTTCATTCCGTTCATACTCAAGGACTTCACAGTGAAAACACTTGCCGTTTTTTTGGTGATAATCGCTCAAAAACCGCTGTTCTTTTGCCAAGGCCGGAGGAACGAACGGAAGCGCGGCCAGCTGAGAATGGAGATGAGAGAGAGACGCTCCCGCCTGGGAACCCTGATTCTTGAAAAGCTGGACGTAACGCCATTTTCCTTCTTTGCGTGCCTGATGAAGACGGCGGTGAAAGAAGTGAACCAGATATTGAAATTGCCCCTCGTCCATTTCACTAAAATTTGTTTCATGAAAAGGAATATCGATTAGTACTTCCTGCCTTCCGGCATTGACGGCTGAAAAATATGGTCCAAATTTTTGAAGGGTCTTTTCCTGGCCCGATTCAAGGAATGGGTAACGGTTGGGAACCGCTCGAACTACCCAGCCTGGCCCATTGGGGCGGCGATAATTGTCGAGAGTTTCTTCTTTCTCGCGTACGTTTGGGGATTTTTGAAGTGATGATGAATGGAAGTTTTCAGGAGAGGGTTTTTGAGGAACCGCATCCAATTCAAATGGAGTTGAGAATTCATTCCCCTCACAAAAAGGACAGGTGGAAGAATGCGGTTGTTTTTTTTTCTTGGGGCTTGCTGCTGAAAAATCCGTTGGGCGGGCCTTTCTTTTTTCAGAAATCGCTATCCAGGTATCGTGAATTGGATCATATCGCATAAGTTATGTCTCCCCTAACGGTGGAATTTGGAATAAGCAGCCCGCCATAAAAATCTTTTCAATAGTTTATTCAAAATATCTTTTTCTTTCGGTTTTTGTCTTGAAGAAAAGAATAAAAAAATTAAAAAAGGTAAAATTAAGCATGAATACTTTGGATAAAGCTTCCATTTTATTTCTTTTGCACGTTCTTTTTACTTTTAATTTTAGGAATAATCGAAATCCTGCGTGGAATTTGTCTGGCGGATTGAAAAAACATCTGAAGAGTTAAATATGATTTTTTTTGAAGAATCGATAAATTTGAAGTAGCCGTATCATGTGTTTTATCCGCAACACGCGATTTGAAAACTGTCAAAACTTTCCTAAACGTAAAGGATTTTCTTAATTTGACCTTATATCTTTCCGATATTGCCTATATTCGCAAAGGATTATGTTTTATCTATTTTGACTATCTTTCGCAACAGAAACAATAGTAAGGATAAAAAATTTACCAAACGTCGGGTCAAATTTCCACGATAAAGAATTTGTGAGAAAAGAATTTTTGCGTAATCGCAGGATTTTCGGGGTTTATGGACTTTGAAAACGCGAACGATAAAAATTTTCAGAGAGAGGGGCGCGCTGGCTCTTCTTTTCTCCAAAGTTTATTCCAGATACGGATTTTGGTCCGCAGATCAACACGGAAGAGAGGATCGTAAATGGTCTGCTGTCAGCTCAGAATCAGGAGTTATTCTGAACTATGTGACTATGTGAACGAGACAATTTGTCTCCACAATCATTTAAAAAAGGACGCGTTTCGCATGACGAAACGCCTGCTTCGGCGAAGTGGACGGCCGTGCGGTATTTTTTACTGTATCCATGGACCCAGGATGGTCAAATTAACGGCTATTTGGGAAGCAGAAAAGAATCAAATCCTGTTTTATGGCCCAACAGGTGAAAAAGTTCAACAAACGAAGATTTTGGATTCAATTCAGGATGATTTGAGTCTTGGATTTTAAAATCCGAAATCCACAGGGAGGTTAAAGATGCTAGTTTTGTCTCGCAAGGAGAGTGAACGAATTCGCGTCGGAGATTCCATCGTGGTGACGGTGGTGCGTCTGACGAAAGATCGTGTCCGCCTTGGGATTGAAGCGCCAGATGATGTGCTGGTTCTTCGCGATGAATTGGAGAAAGAGAGTGAGCCGTTGCCCGCATTGTCAACGGTCTCAGAGATTAAGGCGAAGCCGATGCCGAAATCAGGGCCGGGACTTTCGCCGCTTGCCAGGAAAATGAAAGCTCTTCCAGGACGGAGAGTTATGGCCAATTGCGCGGTTGCTCTTGAGGAAGACCCCGTTGAGGATATTTCCCGAGCCAAAACTCGCAGATGCCCGGAACGAACGTATTTTCGGTGCGACTGAAAATAATTTTTGTGGATAAATTTGGAGAGAAGGTCGAGAGGCCTTCTTTTCATATTTTAAAGTGGTAAATTACGGGAGAAAAGTACGCTTTTCGTATTCTTTTCTGGTTTGAGGTTTGGCAGAAGGGACTTCACGTTCTCAGGAATAAATTAAAAAGCGTTTCCTGTCAGGCAGGTCTTTGGGCATGATTTTCATGAAAAAAGGAGAACCGGGGTTCTCCTGAGTTTTAGATGAATTCGACATTCTTATTCTCAAAACCAAAAGGAATTGAAAGTCGAAATTTCTGAAATTCTGAAAGGATTAGTTTTTTTCTTCGTCCGAAGTACGGTAACCTGTCAATCCGCTGTAGTCACTACGGTCGTCTTCATGCCAAAGAGGAAACCCCATTCGCACTCGTTCAGCCAAAACTTTAAGTTTTGCTAAAGAACCGGCAGGAGCATCCGTTGGTTTGAAATCCGGCGTAATCTGCGGGACAAAATCTTCGTCATGGCCGCATTCCAGAATCGCGTCAAAAACAGTTCTCATTTCCTAATCTCCTTTTATTGAACACCAAATGGTGAATAAAAATCCAGAACGCCATAAAAAGAGTGCGTGAAGGATTTAATTTAATTTTTTGGCGAGGTGTTAAAAACAAATCTCGATAATCAATTCTATTCTATCATATTATTTTGGAATGTCAAGGAGGCAGTGCTTGATATTCTTTGTTTTTATGAAATTTTCCTGTTTTTTTGGGGTAAAGAGAGTTTTGGATGTCAGTTTTGCTTGAAAATAATGAAAATTTAGCGTAAAAACGCCAATCGTTAAAACGTGTTCAGGGGAGAAAATCGCTTTTCTGAAGCAAGATTTTGGCAATAGGCGCAATTCAAGGAGAACGTTAGGGAAAAATGAGGACTCCGTTCCTTAAATTGCATTCTGGTGAAAAAATCGAGAGAAGTAAACTAGAGGAAAAGCGTGAAAATGGCGGGTTAATTAATTCCCCATGGCTCATTGTCGAGTTCCATCTGGGGTGTTTTCGAGGATATTTTTCCGGTTTTCAGGAGACGACTTTCCCTGAAGAAGAAAAACGCCGCGAGTGAGAAAGCGAGCATATCGGAAATTACGTAAGAAAACCAGATTCCACTAAGCGGCTGAAATCCCAGATGTCCGAAAATAATGGGTAGGGTAAAAATGGCGGGAATCATGAAAATGACTTGCCTGGTGAGGCTGAGAAAGATGGAAAGTTGGGGTTTGCCGATCGTTTGAAAGTATTGAGAAACGCAGACCTGAAATCCCATCAGGAAACACATGAAGAGGCTGGCGCGGATTGCCAGTACACAAATTTCGGAGATTTCAGGAGTTAAATCAGTGAAAAAGGCCATCGTACGAAGGGGGAAAAGAATAACGAATCCAACGGTGAGAAAACACCAGATGGAGGAGATGAGGATTACCAAACGCCACGTTTTCAATACTCTTGCGAACTGGCGCGCTCCGTAATTGAATCCCAGGATAGGCTGTGCTCCCTGGTAGAGACCGAGAACTACGACAAAAATAATGAGCGCGATTCGGTAGATGATTCCGGAGATCGTCAAAGCGACTTCCTGACCGTAATGCTCGAGCTGCAGATTGAGGAAAAGGCCTTGAAGACTGGAAGCGGATTGGGCGAGGAATGGAGCCAGGCCAATGGAGAGAATGGAGCCGCAGATTTTCCAGTTGAGGGGCATATTTTTCCATTTCAGTTTCAAAAGACTTTTGGAGCTGGTCAGGAAGCAGAGAATCCAGATCGTGGTGATTCCCTGCGCCAGGCTGGTCGCCAGCGCGGAACCGGCGACTCCCCATTTGAAGACACCGATAAAAAGCGGGTTAAAAAGGGAATTCAGAATAAAGCCGAGCATAATGGAACCCATCGCGATTTTGGGATTTCCCTGAACGCGGATGATATTATTCAGTCCGAACATTAAGGAAGGAAGGATTCCAAATGAAACGGAGATCCAGAGGAACGTTTTGGCCATTCTTTGAACTTCCGGAACGACTTCGGAGCAATTCACGAAAATGGTTCCGAGCGTCAGGAGAGTAATGGTCATGATGGAAGAAATGAGAAAAATCAGGCTGAAGGCATTGCCAAGGGTCTTCTCCGCTTCTTCCAGACGACGCTGTCCGAGCAGGAGAGAGATCGAGGAACAGGCACCAACCCCGACGAGCATCCCGAAACCGCTGCTGAATACGAGAATTGGGAAGACGAGAGTAATGGCAGCCAGACCGTGATGGCCGATAAAATGACCGATAAAGATTGAATCCACAAAAGTATAGAGTACCTGAACCAGCATCGCGAGAACTGACGGAATGCAGTATTTCGCCAGCAGCGACAAAATTGGAGCAGTACCTAATGATTTTGAAGTGTCGGTCATTTTGATTTTAAAACGAATAGTCAAGTCAGGTATGAAATTAGGGATGAGTTTGGTCCGTATTGGGAGCGTGATTGGGGAATAGTCATTTTTCAGGGACGGACATAGGATTTGTCTTCAGTTGGAATATCTTCCGGAATTGGAATCGTGACATTTCCGGTAGCAGCCCATTGAGTTCCACGAATAAAAGGAACGATGAAAGCGACACTTCGGCATTGCTTTCCTGCGTTTCCGTAGAGAATTTGGAAAACGCGTCCTTTCCCATAAGTGACTGTCGCCAGCTGAATTTCATGGCGTCCTGAACCTTTATGTTCCGGATCAGAAAAAGCGGTTGCCAGAATCGTGACATTGGGAGCGTTCTGGGGAATTCCTCGAAGATTTGCGTAAAGTTCATCGGGCGAGTGAAGCATTTTGGGAGAAATTCCGCGCATGATCGGATGGTTGGGGGCTGTGGAGTGAATGACGTATTCATGCTGTCCGGATTGAGTTCCGGTTGGCCCGCCTTTGGCGAGATGGACTCCGCCCTGCTCCGGATCCCAGTAACGATAAGGTCCATAGGAATCGTCTCGTCCATTCCACCCAGAGACACAAAGAAGTTTTTGAAATTCCGCCCAATCCGGAAACGCCAGATTCGCACTATGAACCAGGACCAGCCCTCCTCCTCCGGCAATAAATTCCAGAAACGCTTTTTGGGCCTGGGGAGGCCACTCTGCCCCGCAGTAATTAAGGACGACGACATCAAAGTCGGAGAAATTCGGAAGGAAGGACGTCAGGTCTTCCCATTCCGGCGGTGTCGTCAGGACCGTAACATCAAAAAGTCCGGTTTCTTCCAGGTCGCGCTCCAGAACAGGGGTGGATTCCCGCCAGTTATGCGTTCCCTGCCCGTCAATCAGCAGGACATTAATGGCACTCAAATCCGCTTTTCCCGAAGTAATCTCTTGGGAAAAAAGCGGATTTTGAATCAGGACTGAAACCGGAAGAAGCCCCAAAAAGAATACGAGCTGCCGCAGGAATCGGGAAATATGACGTCTTTTCATTCTGGACTTCCCTCAGGGATTATGGTTGAAAAAAGTTTTTCTTCATTTTAACACAGAATTTCGGATTTTCAAGCCCCTCAAATAAGAAAACAGAAAATTAAAGAAACATAGAAAGAGAAAGGCTACTTTTTGTAAAAATAGGAACAATAAACAGTGCAGTTGACTTGGGTTGGGTTTGCTGATTGGAAAAATTTTAATTTTTAAGCGAAATTTCTTGATTTTAGCGGTTTTGAGGCCGATAAATGAAAAAGAAAGAAACTGAAAGTCGGTTAATATCGATTTTGGAGATATTTAAAGAGAGTGAGAGGTTGAAAATGAAAAAAGTAGTTTCCTTAATGGTTCTCGCGGGTAGCCTTTTCCTTTTGGGAATGTCAGTCGGCTGCAGTTTGTGCTGTGCGCCTTATGATTATTGCGGTCCGGTTTACGCTAACGGCCAATGTTCCAATCTGGCTCGTTTTCGTTGCGGAACTGCTTTTGGTCAAGGCGGTTGCGGTATGTCCGGTCAGGTCATGGTTGATGAAAACGGCCAGCCGATTCCGGTAGTATCGGGGCAGGAACAGGGAATTCAGCAGGGAGTTCCGCAGGGTATTCAGCCGACACCCGCTCCGGCGTCCGCACCGCGGATTCAGACGTCACCGGGGGCTTCGGGAGCGGCCGTTCCGCAGCAGACTCAGTATCGTCCAGCTTCGATGAATAGTCAGGTTCCGCAGCGAATCGCCTATGCGCAGCCTTCAGAGACAGAAACTGTTCAGCAGGCTCTTCCGCCGGTTTCCCGAGAAAATGTTCCAGCCGTAATGCCGCAGAATGGGGCGATCGCGGTTGGTGCGGACGGTTACCAGAAAGTTGAAGTCTATGATGAGAATAATCAGCTGATGGGTTACGAAATTATTGACGCTACGGGTAAAAGCGTGCGCCAGCTTCCAGCACCCTCTCATATTCGTTGAATTTGCCTGAAAAAAACTAACTCACTCGAAAAGGCTGGCGGAAGTAAATTCCGTCAGCCTGTTTTTATGGAAAATTCGGTGAAATATTAAATGGGAGTTACGGGAGTTTCTTTTGACGCGAGAAAGAGGGGTTCAATTCCCGGCGCGAGATGCGGGTCCATCATCATCAGAAGTTCGTCGTCAATTTGGATGATGGTTCCGCCGCGCGGAACGATGAAGATACCGTCACGTTTAATAAGATAAACGAGAACGTTTTCGGGGAGATTGAGGTCCTTGATGGTTAAACCGGCGGAAGGTGAGTTCTCCGTAATTTCAAATTCATACATTCTGCTTGTTGAAAGCCCGGTTTCTTCAAATTCCAAAGGGGCGCGTGATTTACTTTTTGCCGCTTCACTTAAGTCAAGCCAGTTGGCCAGGTGCATAAGCGTCTTGCTTTGAACCAGGAGCGAGCTGAGAACGACGAAAAAAACGATATTGAAGATTTCCATGGCCAATTTTTGTTTTTCCGGATCATCTTGAAGGTAAAGGCATGGAAAAATGGCGAGCACGATTGGGGCGGCCCCACGGATTCCTCCCCAAGAGATGAGGAGTTTGTCTCTGAAATTGAAATTGCTGAAAAGAAGTGAAAGGAAAATGGTCGCGGGTCTGGCAATAAACATGAGGAAAATGGCCAGTAAAGTTCCTTTCAAAGCAATCTGCGGGAGTTCAGACGGGGTGACGAGAAGACCAAGCGCGAGGAAAAGCGTCACCTGCATCAGCCAGGCAAGTCCGTCGTGGAAACGCCCCAAACCATGTTTAAAGATGAAACGATGATTTCCCATCGTTACTCCGCAGACATAAACAGCCATGAAACCATTTCCGGCGAGTAGTTCACTGATGCCGTAAGCGAGAAAAACAGTCGCGATTCCCGTCACGTAGTAAAGACCGTCATATTCAAGCCGCACGTGATTCATCAGGTGCGCGACGTACTTTCCGACCAGATACCCGACGAGAGCGCCAACGCCAATTCTCAGCGGCATAAGATAAAGAAAACTGACAGGAGAATCGACCTTCGTCAAAATCAGATCAATCATGAAAAGAGTCAGGAAGGCAGCCATGGGGTCATTGCTTCCTGATTCGTATTCCAGGATAGGCCGAAGATTTCCTTTAAGGGAAGAACTTTGGGATCGAAAAAGAGCGAAAACCGCCGCGGCGTCGGTTGAGGAGATGATGGCCCCCAAAAGAACACCGAATTTCCAGTCCCAGCCGAACAGCCAGGTCGCGAAAAGTCCGACAAGCAGTGCCGTCAGGAGGACGCCGAACGTACTTAATATCGTTCCGGTTAGCATTACCTTTCGGATGGAACTCCACGAGGTATCATAGCCGCCGGAAAAGAGAATGAAAACCAGCGCGAGAGTTCCGATATTTACGGCCGCGTCATAGTCGCTGAATTCAATTCCTCCAATTCCGTCCTGGCCGGCCAGCATTCCAATGAGCATAATCATTAAGAGTGTCGGTATTTTAACCCATGAGGAAATTTTACTGGCGAAAATTCCAAGGAATAGGAGCAGCGCGATAATGGAGTAGCTCCAGGCAATTGGTGAAATTTCGGCAAACATTGAATACCTTTGTCGGATTGGGATAATAAGGAAATTTTGAACGGAATATATTTTTGGTCCGGAGTCAGAAGTTTTAGGCGCTCCGGTTAAATTTCCTCAGGGGAAGTTCACGGCATACCCGGGGTTTTGCTGAAAAGTTGAAGCAGTTTTTCAGAAAATTCACGCAGGGCACAGGCACGGTGACTGATGCACGCCTTGATTTCCGGGGAAAGTTCACCAAATGTTTTATGATATTCGACGATTTCAAAAAGAGGATCATATCCGAAACCATTCGTTCCAGAACGTTCTGTACGGATTCGACCGCAGCAGTAATTTTCAGCTTCCGCGCGAATATTTCCGTCAGGATCGCTCAACGCGATATGGCATACGTACCGGGCACCACGCTTTTCAGGAGGCAGGTCTCCTAATTCTTCAAGCAGTTTGTCATTGTTGGCTTCATCATTTTTCCACCTTTCCTCAAACGGCTGACCGGCAAAACGCGCGGAATAGACTCCGGGACGACCGCCAAGAGCTTCGACTTCAAGACCGCTATCCTCGCCGATGACCCACATTTTGAGAATTTTGGCCTGCTCAACCGCTTTCTGGCGCGCGTTTTCCGTGAAGGTTGTGCCGCTTTCCTCAACATCAATCGCGTTTGGAAATTCTGAAAGGTCATGAATTTCAAATCCTAGCGGGGCCAAGAGGGCGGTTAATTCCCCTTTTTTCTTTTGATTATGGCTGCCAAGAATCAGCGGCGGATAGCTGCTGTTGATTGCGGCCGGGTTGGAGGTCTGTTTTGAAGCGGATTGGGACTGCGGCATTGGGATTCCTTTCATTTATCAATAATTTTATAGAGCAGGAAAAAATTCCTACTCCATTTTTTCATGTTTTAAAAAAAATGGAAGGGGTGGCGGTCCGTAATTTTCTTATTTTCATGAAAAAAGGAGGAAAAAGTTTAAATGCGGTATGGAAGAAATGTCGGAATATGATATAATTAGAAAAAAAGAAGGCATGGAGAATTTTTTTCCTGATAAGGTTTTCGGTTAAAACAGATTAATTTTAAACCAGGTAAAAAGATATGAAATACGTAGTAATTTTGCCGGACGGCTGCGCGGATGAAAAGATTTCCTCTCTTGGAAACAGAACGGTTTTCGAGACAGCGCGGATTCCGAATATGCTGGCAATCGCGCGTCAGGGGATCGTCGGTTGGTCCAATAATACGCCGCTGGAGCTTCCCGCGGGTTCGGATCCAGCCACAATGTCGCTTTTGGGATATGATCCGCTGAAATACTATACGGGACGAGCGCCGCTGGAAGCTGCCGCGCTTGGCATTGAACTGGGGCCAATGGATTGGGCGGTCCGATGCAATTTGGTGACTATCCGTGATGGGAAAATGATTAGTTTTAACGCGGGACAAATTTCTTCCGAGGAAGGAGCAGAATTGATCGCGTCTGCTCAGAAAAAGCTGGGGTCAGACGTGATTTCATTTTATCCGGGAGTCAGTTATCGAAATATTGTCCTTTGGCGCGGCTCAGAGGGAAATCCCGCGCCGTTTAATGGAGGAACACGAACTTTTGCTCCGCATGACTATACGGAGAAAAGTATTTTGAACGTTCACCCCGCCGGAGCTGGAAGTGTGGAACTTTCTGCGTTAATGAGTGAAGTACACGATATTTTTGCTGAACATCCAGTTAATAAAAAGAGAATCGCGGAAGGTAAGCTGCCGGTAACGGATGCCTGGCTCTGGGGATTGGGAGTTAAGCCGGCAATGCCAACTTTCGCGGAACGTTATGGAAAATCCGGCGCGATGATTACTGCCGTAGATTTGCTTCGCGGATTGGCGGTTATTCTTGGTTGGGACTGTATTCCGGTAAAAGGCGCGACCGGATTCGCCAATACGAATTTCAGAGGAAAGGGTGAAGCCGCGGTTAAGGCACTTGAAAAATACGATGTGGTCTGTGTTCATGTTGAGGCGACAGACGAGGCGGGACATGATGGTTTGCCGGAGACCAAGGTCTATTCTCTGGAGCAGATTGATGAGCATATTGTCGGACCGCTCTATGCTGCGCTGAAGAAGTATGGGGAATATCGTATTTTGGTTACGCCGGATCATCCGACTCCGTGCCGTTTACGGACGCATACGCACGACAATGTGCCCTGGATTATGGCCGGGACGGGGTTAAAGTCCAATGGAATCGGCGTTTATTCAGAAGCTGCCGCCGCGAAGAGTCAGGTCTGTTTCCCGAAAGGGGCGGACATGATGGAATTTTTCATTAACGGAAACATTGAGTAAAAAGGATTAGTCTTTTTTCTTTTGTTTTTTGGCTTGGCTGGTTCGTTTGGAGCCGGCCTTTTTTATGGCTGGGGACAAGGTGGAAGATGAGAGAGAATTTTGAGCGGGCGTTTCAATTGACTCCAATGATTCCGCGTTGTTCCATGACTCAGAGCCGGTTTCATTCACGGAACTCTTTGGGCGTGAGTATTTTCTTGTGCCTTTGAGACTGCCGGAAGTTTCTGGGGAAAGAGTTTCATTCTCCTGATTCCGGGGCGGAAATGGATTGGAGGTGCTGGCGGGCTGCTGGTAACGAGCCTGTTTTTGGAGCAGACGCAATTCCGAGTGGAGGTAATCGACGCAGCGTTTCACTTCATCGTTCGTGCGAATGAGAATTTCAGCCTGCGCGCATCCGTGAAGGATAGTCGTGTGGTCACGTCCGTTGAAATAGAGTCCGATTTCATCCAGAGTAGCGTTTGTCATGCGGCGTGCCATGAAGTAAATGATGTCCCGAACCGTAACGAGAGTCATTTTTCTGGATTTACTTCGCAGGTCGGAAAGCCGGATTTTATAGAATTTAGCGGCCAATTTCGCGATTTGGGCAATCGTGATTTGGGTATCTTCCGCCGAATCGGTCAGTAAATTGTTTTGAGTCTGCGGCGGAATGATGCCAGTTTTACCCTGCTCCGGAGCAATTTTTCGGGACCAGACCAGCTTTTGAAAACGCTGAAGCATTTCACCAACGGTGAGTTCCTGTTGATCAGACTGCTCTACGAATTCTTCCAGAACCGTTTGCGGAATAGAGATATTCTGCGAATGTTCAGGAAGGGCAAGGATTCCGCCGCGAACTTCCGTTGAAGGGAGCTGAATCGGAATCGTTACGCCCTGGCGAAGTCGGGAAATGAGTTTTTCGTTCAGGGGAAGCAGGCTAAAGGGCTGATTGCCGGTCAGGAGTACCCGGGTTTGATTGCGGTTCCATATGTCGAGCAGGCGAACAAGCTGATCCTGAGTAGCCGGGTGGGTGGAAATTTCCTGAATATCTTCAAGAATAACAAATTCCAGTATCTGGTATTTCTCAAAGAATTCGTGCGGAGTTCGGGTTCTTTGCGCGTTGGCCCATTCCCGGGCAAATTCAAGTGCCGGAATACAGAGTCCCGGTCCGTTGGGGTGCCTGGCGAACCACGAAAGAAGAAGGCCTTCTGAAAGATGGGTTTTGCCGCTTCCGGAAGGGGCGCAGAATATGATGAGAAAAGGATTGGGGGTTTCCTGGATGATGTCGTAGACTGCTGAACAGACCACGTAATTTTCAGGACCGGCTAAAAAAGGATGCGGTTGGAGTTCCAGTTCGGAGGAATCGTCTTTTGAGGCAGAGGGACCAAATTGGCTGGAATGTTGGAGCTTCTGCTGAAATGGAATGGAAATGATCGACGACATGACCGGCCCTGGGGAATGTGTGTCTTGGAATACGATTTGGAGAAAATCCCTTATTTTTCCAATTATATGCATTCGCGTTGGAAAAATCAAGATTTCTTTAACTGAAAAACGAAAAATTTTTGTTTTTTTAGTGAAAAAAACAAAAAAGGGCATTTTCACGCTGGAAGAAAATATTCTTTTCGTCTATAATCAGTAAAAATGACTTCCACCTCTTAACAGTAAAAGGACAAAAATGAAATCCAGCTTTCTCAACCAACGATTTTCTTGTTTAGGTTTCCTGCTTTTGGGGATACTTTTTATTACGGGGCCATTTTTGAGCGGCTGTTCCTCTAAAGTGAAAGAGATGTTTTCAGCGTGTTCTGACGTTCAGCAGGAGGATGAGGATGAAATCATCGTCATTGACCTGGCCGCCTCATCGGAAAACACGGAAGAAAACGAAGGTGAATTTGGGGGCGGCGAGTCTGAAAATTTAAAGGAAATCGTGGAACGGTCCTTTGAGAAAGATGGGGCGGAAACTGCTTTGATGGAGAATTCTTCCGCTGATAAGGTGGTTTTGAAATCTCAGAACGCTGAAATTCCCCAGCCCGAAAATGTGATTTTGATGATTGCGGACGGGGCCGGATTTGGTGCTTTTTACTGTGCCGCCGACTTTTTGACTGGTTCTCCGCAAGGACTGTTTTACCAGCAGAAACCATGGTGCATGACTTCGGTCGCTACTTTCCATAAAAAAAGTTTTTACGATGTCCAGAAAGATTGGGCCGATTTTAAAAATCTTCGTGTGCCATTTTACGAAAAAGAACCGGCTTTCATTCCGCCGGATTCCGCTTCGACCGGAACGGCGCTGATGACCGGAATCAAAACACGAAACGGTCGGGTTGGGATTGGCCCGAATGATGAGAGGCTTGAGACTATCACGGAACTTTTCCGGAAAAAAGGAGGAAGAACGGGGGCGGTTACTTCTTTTCAGATCGCGAGTGCCACGATGGCCGCGACTGCCGCGCATGATCCGGAACGGAAAAACGGTCAGAAATTATTCGCGGAAATGTTTTTGGATGGAAATTTGGACGTAATCATAGGAGCTGGACACCCGGAGTTTAACGATGATGGTCAGCGTCGGGAAGCGGTTTTCGAAAAATATGGTCCGTCCGAGGAACTTTGGGGAAAAATTCGAGCCGGATTTTTTTCGGAGCAATGGACTTTCGCGGAATCGCGGGAAAGTATTCAGGCAATCGCGGAGCGGACTCCGGATCGTTTTGAGGTTTCTGGCGCGCCTCATGTTCCGCTTCGGCTTTTGGCACTCGCGCCAACCGCTAATTCCTTTCAGTGTCATCGCAAAGCGGGGAGTCCTTTGCTTGCCTCTTCTCCAACGCTTGCGCAGACTGCTCTCGCCGCGCTGAATATTCTTGCCTTTACCCCTCAAAAGGGTAATGATTCTCTAAGGCCGAATACCGGGGGATTTTTTCTGTTAGTGGAAGGAGGCGCGGTGGACGCCGCCAATGACGCGAATGATTTAGTTCGATGTGTTGAGGAAATGGCTGATTTCAACCAGGCGGTTGCGGCGGTTTGTGACTGGGTGGAAAAGTATTCCTCATGGGAAAAAACGTTGGTGATTGTTACGGCTGATCACGATAATGGCGCGATCTACGGCCCGGAAGCCGGGGCTGACGGTATCCCGAAGACGGCTCCGATTTATCAGGGGAAGGGAATTTTACCGGTTGCCAAATACTATTCCGATGACCACACGAAACAGCTCGTGCCGATTTACGCGAGAGGAATCGGGGCTGAAAGACTGGTCCATGAATTTACCGACGGAATTGATGAAAAAATGGGAACATTCTGGAATTACGACGGACGTTTTATTGATAATACTGCTGTTTTTAAGGTCATGACTGGACAAAAACAGTGAAAACACCAACTTTAAGAGCATTGGAGGATATGGAAACAGAAAGAGACTGTTTCATGGTGAACGGTCTGGAATTTTCGATGAAAGGAATTAAAATTTTTCCTAAAAAGAAAAAAATCTTTTCTTTAGACTGTTTAAGGGGTTGAAATTATCTTTTAAATCTGCTATAATAAAAAAAATTATTGATTTATTAATTTCCAGTCCAACTCCTTCATTACGTGTTGGAATCGGGCTGAACCTGATTGATTATTCAAAGGAGACCAACGTGTCGCAGAAAAGTTTTCTCTTCACAAGTGAAGCCGTAAGCATGGGCCATCCGGACAAACTGGCCGACAATATTTCCGACGGAATTCTGGACGCGATCTACGCGCAGGATCCGACCAGCCGCGTTGCGTGTGAAACGCTCGTGACGACTGACCTTTGCGTCATCGCCGGCGAGATCACGACCAGTGCGAAAGTCGATTACGAAGCCGTCGCCCGTAAGGTCATCAATGAAGTCGGGTACACGAGCAACGACATTGGTTTCAGCGGCGACACCTGCGAAGTTCAGGTCCGTCTTGACACGCAGAGCCCGGACATCGCGATGGGCGTTGACCGTGACGGTGCCGGCGACCAGGGGCTGATGTTCGGTTATGCGTGCAAGCAGACCCCGGAACTGATGCCGCTTCCGATCGCTCTTTCACACCGCATCATGAACCGTCTGACCGAAGCTCGCCAGAAGGGTGAAGTGAATTGGCTTCTTCCCGACTCCAAGAGTCAGGTCACGGTCGAATATGTGGACCGCATGACCCCGGTGAAAGTCACGACGGTCGTCGTTTCCACCCAGCACTGCGCCTGCGTCAGCCAGAAAGAGATCGCGGACTGGATCATTCCGAACGTCATCCTTCCGTGTATTCCGGCCGAGCTGAACAAAGGAGACATCCAGTTCCACATCAACCCGACGGGCAACTTCGTCGTCGGTGGTCCTCATGGCGACTGCGGTCTGACGGGCCGTAAGATCATCGTCGACACCTACGGCGGCTGGGCCTCCCACGGCGGCGGCGCGTTCTCCGGTAAAGACCCGACGAAAGTTGACCGCTCTGCCGCGTACATGGCACGCTACATCGCGAAAAACGTCGTGGCGGCCGGTCTGGCGGACGACTGTGAAGTCCAGCTTGCCTACGCGATCGGTGTCGCGGAACCGGTGAGCGTTTACGTGAATACGTACGGCAGCGAAAAAGTCTGCTCGTGCAAGATCGAAGCCGCGATCCGCAAGGTCTTCCCGATGACGCCGAAAGGAATCATCGAATGCCTGAATCTGCGTCAGCCGATCTACCGCGCGACGGCCGCCGGCGGTCACTTTGGCCGTGACGGTTTCCCGTGGGAAAAGACCGACAAAGCGGAAGCTCTGAAAGCCGCCGTGAATGAAGACTGAGTTGAATGACGTTCATTTGACTTTTCTTTAAAACTCAAAAAGGGGAAAACAGAAAGTGCTTTCCCCTTTTTCTAATTGGATTTTCTTGCGAAAAAAAGTCAGTCCGTTTAATCTTCGAGAGCTTTAAGAGCCAATTGACGCCCGGCCTCTTCGCATTGCGCGATTATTTCCTGCGTGGGACGCCATTTGCACTTGATTGGTTCCGCGATCGGAGTCCATTCCATCTTGGTGAACCAAGCGGAAATTTCATCGACAGCGTTTTTCCCCCAGCCGAATGAACCGAAGGCGAGTGCGTTTTGAATTGGAAAACGCAGTCCCTGGAGATATGTCATGACGGCCCCGATAGTTGGAGTCGGAAGCCCGTTCAGGGTAGCACTTCCCAAAGCGCAGCATTTCGCATCCATCGCGGCAGTGGAAATTTCAGTCAGTGTACTTTTTCGAACGTGTGTCATGGTGCATGAAACACCTGGTACGGAAAGAACGCCTTCATAGATTGCTTTTGCCAGGATTTCGGTACTTTCCCACATGGTATCGTAGAAAATGACGACTTTTTTCTCGGCTGTTTTAGCTGCCCAGCGGGAGTAGGCTTCGATGATGGCCGGAATATTTTTACGCCAAATTAAACCATGACTTGGGGCAATCATTTCGATAGGAAGATCCGCGGCGGCGGCAAGTACTTTCTGAACCATCGCTCCATACGGATAGACGATGTTCGCGTAGTAAATCCTGGCCTCTTCGAGGAGAAGATCCAGAGGAATCTCATCATCAAAGCGTTCGCTCGAGGCAATGTGCTGTCCGAATCCATCCATGGAGAAGAGGAGTTTTTTCTCTCCGACGTAAGTGAACATGGAGTCCGGCCAGTGAACCATTGGCGTGTGGATAAAAGTCAGCGTATTTTCTCCGAGAGAAATCGTTTCACCGTTGGCCACAATACGGAAATTCCAGCTGCTTGTGTCCGTATATCCGCTAAGGATATCTTTGCATCGAGGCGAGCAGATGACCTGAACATTCGGCATTTGCGCAACGACCTGGGCCATTGCTCCGGCATGATCCTGCTCCGCGTGATTGCAGATGAGATAATCCACTTTATCCAGATCAACCAGTTCGCTGACATTTTTGAGGAGCGTATCGGCAGCGGCTTTTTTGACCGTATCGATCAGTGCGATTTTCTCGTCTCGAATCAGATACGCGTTATACGTCGCGCCGCGTTCCGTATTATAGCTGTGAAAATCACGAATATTCCAGTCAACGAAACCAACCCAGTCAATTCCTGGAAAAAGCTGTGTGTGCATTGAAATTCTCCTTTTCAGGGGTAACAGTTACTTTAACGGAAGAACGGGACCGTATTGAGGACGAGCAGTGGTTTGGGGACTAATTCTCTTGCGTCTCAAATCGGCTGGCCGCGCTTCCGTAATTCTTTTTTGAATGATTTATCCAGTGACGTCAATTCTGCCAAAGTCCGTGCAGGTTGCAGTACGCGCGAACGGTTGGGTTAATATTGAAATCACAGCCGGTCGGCGGACAGCTGAATTCGGCTTCCGGAAGTTCCCCGGGGCGCAGATATTTTCGCTGAACACGGTCCGCGGAATGAACTTCGATAAAACCAATAAAATGTTCATCGGTCATCGGATGCGCGACGGAACCAACGACAACTTTCACTCCATATTCTCCGCGAGAAAGAACCGGGACATGTTTCTCCGCAGCGGCATCAACGGTATTTTCCGAAAGCATTTCCATCGGCTTGCCGCAGCACATCAGTTTGCCCATTCCGTCATTCAGGGCTTCAACCATGTTTCCACAAACCGGGCAACGATAAATTTCAAATCTTTTCATTTCTGTCTCCTTTGAAGGAAGGTTGGAAAATAAGGATCTTCAATCAAATCCTTTTAACAAATGTTATTTTATATCAGTAAAATCTTCTGGCAAGTAGGACCCCTGAAATTTTTCACGGAAAATTGAAAATAGGCAGGAGCGAACTTAGAGTATTTTAATTCAAAAACAGGAAAGAGGCAAGACGTTTCCCTTAAAAAACGTTAAAAAAGCATGAAAAAGCAAACCTTAAGGGATCGCTGGTTCTTTTCACAAAAAAAGCCGCGGATTGAAAATCGCGGCCGGGAAATTTAAAAAGTATTTAATTACTTTTTGTTTCTTCGGTTTGCCATTCAAATTCCAAGGCTGCCGAGGAACAGCAGAGGCCAGGTTTCCGGTTCTGGAACGGCATTCGGATTGCCGTAGAAAGTGATCTCTGAAAGCTGAAAATCCGAACCTCCCGTTTCCAAAAAATCGAAACGGAAGAAAGAGCAGGTATCGTCTGTTTTAAGCGCGAACGTTCCCTGCGCGTATGCCGTTCCGTCCGGAGCAAGGATTTTCACACAGGGAATGTTCTCATGGGTTTTATCGCTCCTGGAAGGTATTCGTGCGTTACCGTATTTGGGTAACTGGCCGTTTCGCCCTGCGTCCAGATCGGATTGGCTGAAAGGAACCGTGGTCCCAAGCCAAGTCCCAAAATGGTCAAGAACGGTATTTTTTCGGGTAAGCTGATTTTCGTTTTTCGTTTACCTTTTCTTTCTTGCCTTCGAAGAAGCTCTCCAAACGATATGTTCTCTATTCTATTCCGGATATTCCATCTGTCAATTAAAAAAAGAAATATTTTCAAAAGCCTCAAAGGAAATTTAAAAGAAAGAAAATGAATGGATTTTGTGAAATTTTGTGAGAGCTGCCCCGCTGTTTTTAAAATAAAAACTGAATAAACAAAAAGCCGAACAGGTGTCCGGCTTTTCGTTCAGTTTCATTCAGGGATTATTTCATGGTCGATTTCTTTTCCAGATTGTCGTAGTAATCGTAAAGCGACATTTCGGTTTCCTGGAGAGCTTTAATCTGATCAACCGTCACGTCCGCGGATTTCGCGCCGCTGCTCATCGCGCCGCCGTTCTGAAGGATTGGTTTTCCCGCGACTTTGATCTGTTTACCGCTGATGAACTCAATCGATGAGTCCTTCGTAATGCGTCGGACATCCAGCATGCTGTTTACCGGGTTGCCGTCGACTTTCGTGATAATGTCTCCGGAACGGATTCCGAACTGTTTCAGCGGAGAATGGTCCGGAACGGTACCGTCAATGACCGCGCCTTTAGCTACTTTGTCGGACTTTGGAAGGAACTTCGCGATAACCGACGCGGTAGCGGTGACGGTGGCCGTGGCGTTTGTTACGGTCATCGTGGGAGCAGTCTGGACCGTGGGAGTTACCACTGCGGGAGTTGTCACGACTGGAGTTGTCACGACAGGATTGACGACGACGGGACGGACAACCGGAACGGCGTAGGTGACGATACGAAGCGGGACGTAGTAGGTCGGGCAGTACCAGGTCTGATAGTAGTAGCGCGGATAGGCGACCCAGCGTCGGCGCCAGCACCAGAACCAGCATTTGGCATTTCCGTCATTTCCTTCGCTCGCCTGAAGCTGTTCCGCGAATTTGGCGTCGCTTGAGGTATCAAGGGTTTCCATCGAGGCAAAAAGTGAGGCTTCGAGAGAAGCGAGTTCCTGCTCGGTCATTTGAGGTTCATTGGAGTCATTGATTTTTGTCTCATTCGCGTTCGCGTTCGCGCCGGCAAAACCAGCCATAGCCAAAACAAGTCCCATCATTACTGTGCGTTTCATGTTTTTGTTCCTTTCGTCAAGTTGAAAAATTAAATTAACCGAATTATTTTCGTTTTCATTTTAAGGCTTTGTTTGCCTCATGCTTTTAATATGGGAAAAAAATTTATTTAAGTGCAGTGTTTTGAAAAAAATTTTTAAAAAATAAAAAAATTATCATGAAATGAAGAAAGGAACGCGGAGATTGGAACGAAAATTTACGAGAAGTTTCATTGGCAAAATCCGGCTATGAAGAATCAATTTATTTAATAGCGGTTATTTTTCTCTTGGATAGAAGGAGTTCTTTGGAAAGATTAAATAGTCCGTAAAAAGTCTCCAGGCGGTTTTGGAGGAGTTGTGGAAAATCTTCCGAAAGGGGAGGGGAAAAGCTAAAGTTTATTCACCGAAAATACGAAATCTTAAATACAGTTGGCATAAGGTGTTTATTTCCTAATGCCGGTGTAATCCGTTCATTTGGTTTTGTCTTCGCAGGACCTATGTGATTGAAAAATTGCGCACGTGCGGATTTTCAGGCTGTTTTGGGATAATGGAATTTTGAGAGATTTTTAATAAATTTGAAAAAATCCGAATTTCCCTCAACCTTGATGGTTCCTGTGCCGATGTTAATTCAAGCATAGGTAAAACAACCTGCAAAAATAAAATTATTGAAGCAGTTACAGTTCAGACCCTCAACCCAAACTGAACTTAAAGGACTTTGGAGTTTTTGCCTCTCCACAGGTAATTTAACATCAGGGGGGATCTGATCCTGGAAAGCCCAAGGGGGGCGATTCAGGTAATTGAGTCGAGGCGAGTTGTTAAAACGGAGAGCCTACCATGAAGGTCTTCACAACTGGTCAGGTTGCCAAAATTTGCAAAGTGGCACCGCGTACAGTCAGTAAGTGGTTCGATTCCGGTCGATTGAAAGGTTATCGTATTCCTGGTTCTCAGGATCGTCGTATTCCGCGTGAATACCTGATTAAATTCCTGAAAGAACATGGAATGCCAACTACTGAGCTTGAAGACGCAGCGGTTGCGAAAGTTTTGGTTGTCGCGCAGGACCAGGTTCTTATTGAGAATCTTCGCCGTGAACTTCCGCTTGAACGTCAGTTTAAAGTTGAAGTCGCAGCGAGTGGTTTTGATGCGGGTATCCAGGCGGAAAGTTTTCACCCTGACTGCATTGTAGTCGATTTCTCTATCGGCAGAACAGAGGCGCTGCAGATTTGTCAGAATCTGCGCCGCAACAGCGAATTTGCTGACATTATTCTCATTGCTCTTTTGCCCGACGACGGCAGCACGAACTATATCGATCGTTCCAATATCAATGAAACGTTCCGTAAACCGTTCGACGCTTCCCTCCTCGCCGAGCGTCTGAAGACTTTGGTGGGTGTCAGAAAGGAACTGATCTGAGTTTACTCGGATGTTAAATGCTCTGGACTGTATAAGAGATGGAGAGAAGTCGATTCGTCTCTTATATGTTCCCGAACATTTCAAAGGCTGAAAGTCGGGAAACCGGCTTTTTCCTTTTTCTTGGAACAGTTAAATACGCCGGTCTCTGTTTCCTGCTTCATGATTTTCCAGGATGTTTCGGCGGAGTTCCGCTTGTTTCTGATTTTTTCTATGTAAAGCGCGGGATGTTCGAGAAAGGTTCTCCAAAAAATCGTCACAATCCAAACAAACAGATCTCAAGTCGTAAAAAGAAGAGAAGTTTGGCTCTTTGATAGCAGAATCTTTTCAGAAAACTGTTGAAGAATCACGATACAAAATAAAAGGTGTGTTGCCATTTAAGTTTATTTCGTGATGAATTTAAACTTTTCAGTGGAAAATAGTAATTTTAATGTTGCTAAATTCTCAAGACGGAATATACTGTGGTAAAGTCAATTTGGCAGACCGCCATTTGAGCCTGGGCGAGTATTTATTCCCCGGCGTGAATTTTGATCGTAATCATAAATCGCATTTCGGATCGGCAGATTCGGATTCAGGATACATTCGGAGAACGGCGCATGAAGAACCTGTTTGGCAAAACGCTGGTAGTTTTGATTTTCATGTTCAGTCTTATGCTGCTGGTGATGTCAGGGGCCATCTATATGACCCATACCGACTGGCGTGACCGAGCGGAAAAACTTACGAAAGAAGTGGAACACGCTTCCGGGATTCTGGAAGGTTCCGGCAGTAAGGTCGGTTATCGTCAGCAGAATTCCCAGCTTCAGGCTGCCATCGAGGATGAGGAAAAGCTCCGTGACCGGGTCGTCGCGGCCTTAACGAGTGAAGTGGAGAATCGTCAGAGTGAATATGAATCCTATCTGGAAACCCGAACCAAAAACGAAAAAGAAACGTCCGCGCATTTGAATAAACTGGTGCAGCTGACGCTTTTCATGATTAAGGCTCGTACCGCTTCGGATGACACGCTTATTAAAGTACAGAATGAGCGTAATGAGCGTATTCGGGTAATGCACGAATACGTGAAAAACATGAATCAGATCGAAGACCTCAATCAGCAGATTATCGCGCTTCAGAAACGCGCGCGAAGTTTGACGATTGACCAGAAAGAACGTCCGGTTGAATGATTTTCCGCGCGAATAGCGTGCCGGCGAATTCCCCGTAACCTGTATGAACGTCGCCATTGATGCCCAAGGGCGTATTCAGATTTTAAAAAATAAAAAGGACTCCCATGAACCTGGTCGGAAAGATTTTTGTCGTACTCATTTTTGTTTTGAGTCTGGCTTTGATGACCTTGACGCTTGCCGTCTATATGACTCACACCAACTGGCGCAGAATGGTGGATAATACGGATACCTCTCAAGGGTATCCCATGGGCATCAAACAGCAGTTGGAAAACGCTCAGAAAGAAATTCAGGAGCTTCGCAGTGCCTATGCCATTCTGGTTGGTACGTATGAAGTGGCTCTTCAGAGAAGCGTGAATGCCCAAAGTGAAGTGACGGCTTTGAGGGACAAGCAGACGACTGAAGTCGAAAACCTCAAACAGTCTATTGAGACTTCCTATGCCGAAACGAACGGTCATCTTGACAATACGCACAAAGCGCTGGTTACTATCGCCAGCGGACATGAGCTTCTTCGGGATGCCGTCAAGGGGCTGCAGCGTGAGATTACCGATATTTCTGATCAGCTCGCCGACAAAACGGACTATATGAATCAGATTACTCAGCTGGAACGCCGCAATAAAGAGCTGGCTTCCAGAAATGATGACCTGAAAAATGAGAACGTTCGCGCGAATGAGGTACTTACGTATAATAATATGATTAATGACCTGGATTACTATCGGACCCAGGCTCCGCCTGCCGCGATGCAGGGGCGTGTCATTGAGCAGGCCGGACGAAAAATCAAAGTTAATGTCGGAAGCGATGACGGTGTGCGCGTTGGGCATAAATTTAAGCTCCTCTCCAAAGACGGCAGTATGTATCTCTGCGACGTAGAGGTTGAAGCGGTTCTGCCTGATACTGCTACCTGTACTTTCGCGAATTTGCGAAGTGAACAGACTATTAACATTATTCCCGGATGCATCGTTCAGCCTCTTTAATTCCAAGGAGTAATCATGAGTAAAGAACAGAATGACGATTTCCTTTCGGATGATGAACTGATGGAAGAAATGCCGATGGAAGAGGATTTCCAGGCTGGCGAAGAGTTTGCTGAAGGTGAAATGCCTGAGTCAATGGACGGTGGTGAGTTTGAGGCGGATCCCATGTCCGACGAGGCTATGCCTCTGGAAGGGCCGGAGGAGGACGAAAAGCCGATAATGTACCGACCGCCGCGCATGGATCTTTACACGGTCCTTTTGACCCTTTCACTGATTTTCGTTCTGGTTGCTGCCGCGATTCATTATTTTGAATGTCCACCGTCAGAATACGGAACCGTACCGTTTAAGAAAAACAGTCCGAAAGTAAGCGCGCCCAATTAGTTTTTAACGGGACCTTCTGAATACAGAGTTTAGGAGGTCCTTTGAGTTTTATTTTGAAGAATGAATCACAGGATTAAATTTTACGTGATTCATTCTTCTTCTTTTTTTATTTATGTTTTACGCGCGTTCACTCCCATACGAGTTTTTCCGCGTTAAAAACCGGTCCCTCGGTGCAGGTGCGGCAGTAATCCCACCCTTCCGGCGCGTTTTTGTCTTTGCATTTCGTGATGCAGGTGAAACAGATTCCCATTCCGCAAGCCATGGGGGTTTCCAGTGAGACCCAGCATGTCAGGCTGGCGTTTTGTGCCAATTCCGCGACTTTTTTCAGCATTGGTTCAGGACCGCAGGAATAGACACAGGAATTTTCTGAAGTAAATTCTCCGGAATCGAGCTGTTCTTTTTCCAGTTCGGTGACGAATCCGTGATGGGCGTAGCTGCCGTCATCTGTCGCGTTTAAAATCTCAAGACGTCCCGGGAATTGGGCCGCAAGTTCTTCAAAATCTTCAAGACAGGCCAAATGAGCTTTGTCTCTTCCTCCCCAGAGAAGGGTGACTTTTTCGGTTCGGGATTCGTTCAGGAATGCTTGAGCCAAGAGGAACATGGGCGTTTGTCCGATACCGCCAGCGACGAGGAGAGGGCGTGTTGGCCATTGCGTTTTGTCTGAATTAAGCGGAAAACCGTTCCCAAGAGGACCCCAGATCTCAATGTCCTGCCCTGGAACGAACTTTGCCATGAGTTCCGTTCCTTTACCGACAACGGCGTAGACGACATCAATGGAATCGCTGTCCGCTCGAAAAATCGCGAGAGGACGGCCCAAAAGCGGAGCGTGAAAACCGGGAAGACGCAGCATGCAGAACTGTCCAGGTTTAACTGTGCGGGCGATTTCCTTTGAGGCAATGCGGATTCGCCAAATTTGATCGCCGACGGCTTCATTTCTGATGATTTTTACGGTTTGATGAAAAATGGTATTCATGAAAATGTCTTTCGTGGAAAGGGAAATAACCTTAATACTTTTGTTCATTATAGCACGTCACGAAAAAAAGAAAAGGCCCGCCTTTCTGAACCAAAACCCCCTGTTTTACGTATTATCCGTAATTGAAGCGAGATTGCGCGAAATTTAACGATTCTTCCGGTTGCTGTGTGAAATTTTTATTAATTTAAGACAGGGGATTTGGGGAATCTATTGCATTTAAATAGTTTTGTGGTATAATTAGGCAAGACGAAAATAGAGATTTTTTGCAGATTGGGGTGTTTGCGTTGATTTGAGGTGGTTTTTATTTGCCTTCTTGTGCGTCCCCATACTCTGCTGAGTCAATGCCCTGAAAAAAATGGGAAGATAAAATATGAGTAAATCCGAATATGAGCATGCTTCTTCTGAAAGTCCTTCATCCGGAGGTCGTTCAGAATACTCTGCCGGAGTCGTTCGCGAGACATCATCCAGTAAAGTTGGTTATCGTTCGGGGAGCTGGCGCGGTCTGGTTCTCGGAACGGCAGGTTTCGCGACGGTTTCCGCGATAGTGATGTTTGTCTATGGGCTTCGGATCTGGGGATCCGGCTCGCTTTTGACGACAGTTTTGGGGATTCAGCTTTCTTTAGTCGCGATCACGTCCTTTCTCGTGGCGCATGCGGGCCGTCTTCGCGCGAAACTTCTTGAAGTGAAAAACTGGCGCCGTCCGGAATGGGGAAATAACGTTGAAAATCCGTATGAGATTGAATTTGATCAGTCCAAAACGATCCATTTTCTGCTTATTGGGATCATTCCTACGGTTATTTTTGCTGGTTTCGCGGCGCTTGTTCTTTCAAAGTGGACGTTTCCGGTTGAGAATGTGCTGCTGATTCCTGCCGGGCAAACTGTTCTCATCGCGATTTTGGCGATGACGTGCAGTATCGTGTGGCTGATGCTTGCTCGATCTTTCGACGCGATTGCGGGAGATGAGGAGAATTCGCGGGATCTTCCAGAGGCGGAATCGATGATGGAAGCCGCTTGGGAATCTTGCTGGGCCATGGCTTTTCTGGCGGTGGTGATGCTTTCGCGTCAAATCGTGGATTGGCCGGAAACGGTGTTGAGTATCTTCTTTTTAGCCTGGTCCCTGCTGGTTTCTGTTGAGCAGCTTTGCCGATTATTTTCCGGATGGATGACGGCAAAAGCAACGCACGATTCTTTTAAATCGCCCACAGTCGTTTTTCTGCGGTACATGGTGTTTGTGCGCGGGAATCCGATTAAGAGTTTCTTCTTTACGATGGAGCAGAAATGGGGGGTGAGTTTCCGATCTTCATGGTCGATTCGCTTTGTCGCGCGCGCTATGGTTCCGTCATTGGTTTTAGTCTTCTTTATGGCGTGGGCACTTTCATGCCTTTATGTCGTGGGACTTGGAGAATTCGGCGTGCGTAAAGATTTTGGAAAAATCCATCATGAGATCATTGAACCGGGCATTCATTTCAAATATCCGTATCCATTTGGAACCGTTATGACGTTTCCGGTCAAGAAAATCTCAATGCTTCCGATTGGATACGAAAAAAAGACCTCGGCGGAATATTCGTATATTTGGACGAAAGAGCATGGTACCGAGTTTGAGATTCCTCTGAATCAGGAAGAATCATTTGTCGTGAACGCGATGGTTCAATTTAAGATTAAAGAGGATCCGACCGGTTTCTTTAATTATGTTGAAAAGTGTCAGAATCCGGAAAACGCGGTTTCAGAGTTTGCTTACCGCGCACTGGTTGACGCGACGATGGGGCGTACGATGGAATATGTCATGAGTGTGGACCGGGCGGCGTTCGCAAAAGAACTCTCCGACAGACTCCAGAAGCAGCTTGACGCGGAGGAAATCGGTATTCAGGTTCTTGAGGTTTCGCTTTTGAATCTTCATCCGCCTGTTTCGGCAGCTAAAGATTATCTGGAGGTTCTTTCTGAGGAAATTCGCCAGGAGAGCAAGCTGCACACGGCGCGCGAACAGGGGATTTGCCGACAGTATCAGGCAGAGGTTCAGGCCGCGGCGGAGATTGCCCAGGCGAAAGTCAACGGAATTATCAAAGTGCAAAACGCGAAGAATGAAACGGCGGGCGTTCTTCAGGCGCATGAAACCTATCGTCTGAATCCGGGCTGCTATCGTTTCCAATTCTGGCTTGATAACGCGCAGTCTGTCCTTGAAGATCGGCGTCTGGTACTTGTGGATGAATCAATTGAAGTCTTTTTTGATTCCCAGAAGTCCGGAGGCAACGGCATGTCACGCGCGATTTTGAGTAATGCGAAATAGCGTGGAAGGTTATGTCGGAATTAGTGAAACAGAGAGCCTTCTCACGTATTTAAGAAACAAATCAGAATAGAAATAAATGGAGTTTTTTTCATGTCCCATCATCACCATCATCACGGTCACGGCTGCCATTGCCATCATCATGATCCGGAAAATAAACTTTCGATGAGAACGTACATTTTCCGCATTTTCCTTTCCCTGCTGATCATTACGATCGTTTTGGGATACGGAATGAGCTATCAGGTTTCCGAATATGAAAACGCGGTCGTGACCCGTTTTGACCGTCCCATGGAACCCGTGACGACGGAACCGGGGCTTCATTTCAAGCTCCCTTGGCCGATTGATCAGACGAGGATTGTCGATATGCGCAAACGCATTTACGAAACGCCTCATGTTTCCAATCAGACAAAGGATGACAAAACGGTCATTCTCAAGACCTACATGACGTGGCGAGTCTGTGACGCACTGAAATTTATCCGCGCGTTTGGAGGTGACGTGGAAGCCGCGGAGAAAAATCTTGAATCATCGGTCATTGGGATGAAAAATCCTGTCCTTGGAGATTATCCAATGTCGGCCCTTATCTCTACCAACGGATCCGAGGTGAAGATCGCGGAAATTGAAAAAAGGATCTGCGAAGCCGTTAATGAAGTTTTAAAAGAGAAAGATTCCGGGATTGAAGTGCTTCAGATCGGTATCAAGCGTATTTCGCTTCCTGAGACAAATATGAAGGATATTATCGCGAAAATGCGTGCGAATCGAGCGACGGCCGCGAGTAATATCGCGCAGAAGGGGGCACGTGATGTCGAAGCGATTACGAAGCAGGCGGAAGTTGACGCTCAGGGAATCATCGCCCGTGGAATTAATGAGGCGACAAAAATTACGCAGCAGGCGGATAATGAGGCGATGATGATTACGGCGCGTGTTCACCAGCTTGAACCGGAATTTTATGAATTCTGGAAGACGATGAACACGATCAGAAAGACGATTGGAGCACGCACGACGCTGGTGCTTAAGCACGACAATAATGTGTTTAGGCCATTATTTGAAATGCCGAAATGGACACAGACCTCGACGGCTACCAAGGCGAATATTGAGAAAGCGGAAGCTCTTTTGCGTCAGGATGAAACGAAATTGGATCAGGAAGTGTCCATTTCGGCCGCGAAACCAGAGGAATCCCCTGCTCCGGCAGTTTCTCCGGCGGCAGAGGCAGAGGAAAACACCGCTCCGGGAGCTGAGATTTCTGCGCCGGCTGAAAGTACTCCTTCCGGATCCGCGCCTTCTCCGGAAGCAGCCGCGGCTGTTCCCGCCGCTCAAATTCTTGGCCAGGGCGGAATGTCGGCAATTTTGGGAAAATAAGATTTCGGGTCATTGGGGGGAATGACCCTGAGTTCATCGTAACGAAAATTTAAATTTGAATCAGCAAATTGGAAATATTACTATGGCACAGAAAAAACCAGGAAAAGTCCTCTTCCAGGGAATCGAGTCCGGGATGAAAGTCTTTCGCTGGATGGTGCTTGTTCTCGTGATCCTCTTTTTGGTTTCGGGACTGGCGAAAGTTCAGCCAACTCATATCGGTATTCTGACTCGCTTTGGAAAACTCGTTCCGGTTGGTCCGGGACAGGATATTCGCGAGCCTGGATTTGTCCTCGCGTTTCCATATCCGATTGACCAGCTTATCCTTTTGCCCAATACTCAGGAACAGCAGCTTGAGGTGACGAATGTCTGGGCTGCTCTTGACGATAAAGAATGGAATGACGAAATTGATCCTACGATTGAAGGATACTGCCTGACTGCGGAGAAAGACGTTATTCAGGTAAAGGTCGTCGTAAAATACTATATTTCGGATCCGGTTGAATATGAATTCAATATGATTAATCCGAAAGAAATGATTGACTCCATGACCGTTGCGTCGCTGACGGAGTGCATCGCGTCATGGAAATTCGAGGAAGTTCAGCATATGAACCGAGAAGTTACGGTGACGGTTCCAGTCATGGTTGACGGTAAGGAGCAGACTGTTACGGAAACACGAAAAGAGACACTTGATGATGTCGTCGCGAAAAATCTCCAGGAGCGCTTGGATCGAACAGGAAACGCGGAGACAGGAAAAAGCGCCATTCGCATAAGTAATGTGGATTTTGTGGATGTTCATCATCTTCGTCACGTAAAGGCTGATTTTGAGAATAAACAGACCGCGGATATTTCAGTGCAGGTCGCGCTTGACGAAGCGATGAAGCAGGCGAACAGTCTGCGGACGGAAGCGGAGACCCAGGCTGTCCAGTTTCGTAAAAACGCGGAGATTTACCGCCAGCAGGTTCTCGCCAACGCGATCAAGGACGCGCGTGAGTATTTACCAAAACTTCGTGAATTCCTTGACGCTCCCGATTATGTCTGGCAGCGTGAATATCTTAATACTATGGAAAATGTCTGGGCGAATGTCGGTGAACTGAAATTTGTTCCTGCGAATTCCCGAGTGGTACTCCAGGATGAACAGGAGGATGAAGAATGAGTACTCAAAATCTGGCGAATCCCCTTTCCAACAGAATTCACGACCTTGAAGTTCCGCTGACTCTAATGGAGCGGCTCAAAATCGTGATTCAGCTCGGCTCGGCAATGCTCGCGGGCGGCCTTTTGGTCGTGGGACTGGTCGAGTGGAAGGTCTTTGAGATGGAGGTAGTGGGGAACCTGATCATTGCCATTGCCTCACTCATTGTGGCGACTCCGATCTTCATGACGTCCATTTACGGGATTTTTACTCGTGACGCGGACGCGCACGCGATGACGGATCAATTGGTGGCCCTCGCGACGCTCGCGGCCATGATGAATCAGCAGTTTGTCGTCGCGACGCTTATTCCGATTATCATGAATCTTGGGCATTTCCTGGAAGAACGAAGTATTCTTGGGGCGCAGGCAGCTATTGATGGGCTGAAGACTCTTCAGGCGCGAAACGCGACGATCATTGGTGAAGATGGCTCCCAGCGTGAAGTGGATCCAAGCGAACTGAAAGTGAACGACCTGCTCCTCGTGCGTCCGGGCGACATTATTGCGGCGGACGGTGAGATTGTGGAAGGTATTTCGACGATTGACCAGTCCTCAATTACCGGCGAGTCGCTTCCGGAAGACGTTTCGGTTGGAAAGAACGTTTTTGCCGGTACGATCAATATGACTGGTGTTCTGAAAATTCGCGTAACCAAAACCGGTGAAAAGACTGCTATCGGCCGCGTGATGGAGCTGCTTAAGGAAGCGGAAAACGCCAAAACTCAGGTTATGAAATTGATCGAAAAGTATGCCGCCTACTATATTCCGATTATTTTGACCGTATCGGGCGTTGTTCTTTTTCTTACTCGCGACATTGACCGTGCCATGGCCGTTCTGGTCGTCGGATGCCCCGGAGCACTGGTTCTCGCGGGTCCCGCTGCCATGATCGCGGCGCTGGCAGCCGCGTCGAAACTCGGTATTCTCATCAAAAACACGCGATTCCTCGAAGCTCTTTCCGGGATTGATACGGTGGTTCTCGACAAAACGGGAACGGTTACGATCGGGCATCTTCAGCTTTCCGGCATGGTTCTGAAAGACGCGGAGAGCGAAAAAGACCTCATGGTTGAGGCACTTCGCTGCGCGTCCGGCTCGCGTCATCCCGCGTCGAAAGCGATCGTGAAAGCCGCGCAGGACCGTGACGTCACGATGCTCACCCCTCCAAGCGCCGCGATTCAGGAAGTACCCGGAAAAGGTGTTCTGCTGAAAGAAACCTCCGAAACGACCTGGCTTGGGCGTCTCGGCTGGCTGGAAGAAGATGGGTTTGACGTTTCGGAATGTGAGGCACTCGTGCCGGAGAATTTCATTGGGACGATTGTCTGGCTTGGGCGTGAGATTACGGAAGATGATGGGATTGTCCGTAAAGAGCTTGGCGGATGCTTCCTGCTTGCGGACCGGCCGCGTCCGGAGGCGTGCGAGGCACTGGATGAACTCCGTGCGCTTGGCATTGAGCGCAGTGTTCTCCTGACGGGCGACCGCCGTGCGACGGCTGAGGATATTGGGCGGTTCCTGAAAGTCGATCAGGTTATTGCGGAAGTGCTTCCCTCGCAGAAACTGGATGTCGTGGCGCAGGAAAAGGCCGCGGGACGCTCCGTCATGATGGTTGGCGACGGCGTGAACGATGCCCCGGCCCTGGCCAGCGGTGACGTCGGTATCGCGTTGGGTGCCGTGGCGAGTGACATCGCGCTTCAGAGTGCCGACATCGCGCTCATGACTAACGACCTGCGCCGGCTTCCGATGACCATTCGTCTGGCACGAGCGACCCAGATGACGATTCACATCAATATTATCGGCGGATTAGCTATGACATTTTTCTTTGTCTGGCTGGCTTCGATGGGAGTCATTAACTCTTTAGCCAGTGCTATTCTGCATAATTTTGGTGAAGCGTTTGTCATCATTAACAGCGCGCGTCTTCTGAAATTCCATGATTGATATTTAGAGTATCATCAGATTTTCAGGGATTGAAATTTACCCGCCGTTTTTCTTCAGGAAGAACGGCGTTTTTTATGAGATAAAAAAAGACACAGTTTGAAGACTGTGTCTTTCGGTGAAAATTTCTGAAAACGCTGTTTACCGAGTTCTTCAAAATATGAAAAACTTAATCGGCAATGACGTCTTTTAATTCATTTTTAAGGACTTCAAGAGCGCGTTGTCCGTCTTCCTCGTTCACGACCAGGTTAAAGCGCATTTCACTCGTATTAATCATGTCGATATTAATCTTATTATCCGCCATGGCTTTGAGAATACGCGCTGCGATCATCGTGTGACTGCGCATTCCTGTTCCGCTGAGTGAGATTTTGGCCACATTAGGGCAGGTTTTCGGCGCGGAGCAGCCCAATTCCGCCGCGACGGAGTTAGCAAGTTCCAGCGCGGCGGAGGCACACGCCCGTTCAACGGTAAATGTTAAATTCGTGAATTTATCACCGGAACTTTGAACGATCATGTCCACGATAATCCCGGCTTCTGTCACGCGTCGGAAAATATTTGAGGCAAGACCTGGTTCCTGAGGCAGGTCGAAAAGAGTAACGCTCGCCTGCGTTTCATCCAGGTTAACTGACTCAATGAGCAAATCTTCCATATGTTCCAGACGATTGATCAGGCGAATCTTTTCCTCGTCGGAAATCATTTCCGGTTTTACCAGTGGTTTAACGTCAGATGGGGTCGTGCCCAGCTCAAACGCTTCGTGAACCGCGCGGGCAGCTTCCGCTCCCTGATCTTTCGCGACAAGTACCGAGACCTTAATTTCACTGGTGGAAATCATCTGAATATTGATATTTTTCGCGGCAAGCGTCTCAAACATTTTTTCCGCGACGCCAATCTGCCGTTCCATACCAAGACCGACGATTGAAACTTTAGCCAGATTATTGTCGTATGAGAACGTATCATACGCTTCAGGAACGTTTGATTTTACTTCATCCAGTGCTTTGAGGGTGGAAGAAAGTTCCGTAGCGGGAATCGTGAAGGAGATTTCCGCTTTGCCGTCCATTCCAAAATTTTGAACGATCATGTCCATGGCAATTTGGCGGTTGGCAATGGGACGGAAAATTCTGTCTGCCATACCCGGGACGTTCGGAACGCCGCAGATAGAGAAACGAACTTCGTCCTTTGCGATGGCTACGCCGCAAACAGCCCGTTCATAAGATTCCGGGTCAGCGACGATCATGGTTCCCGATTCATCACTATACGCCGCGCGAACGTGAACCGGGACATCAAAGTTCTTCGCGAACTCAATGGAACGGCTGTGCATGACACCAGCTCCGAGACTGGCCATTTCGAGCATCTCGTCGTAGCTGATCTGCTTGACTCTGCGTGCTTTGGGAACGACACGGGGATCTGCGGTATAAACTCCATCCACATCCGTGTAAATTTCACACGATTCAGCGTTAAGAACCGCCGCCAGCGCGACTGCTGTCGTGTCGCTTCCACCGCGCCCAAGTGTCGTGATGTTGAAATTGTCATCAACGCCCTGGAAACCGGCTGCGATGACAATATTTCCATCATTGAGCGCTTTACGGATGCGGTCTGTCGAAATGGATTCGATACGGGCCTTCATGAATGAATTATTGGTTTTGATTCCGATCTGCGCGCCGGTCATGCTTACCGCTTTGTACCCGAGATGCTGAATGGCGATGGCGACCATAGCCACGGAAACCTGCTCACCGGTAGAGAGGAGCATGTCCATTTCACGCGCGGGAGGATTCTCATCAATCTCCTTGGCCAGCGCGATGAGTTTATCCGTATTTTTTCCCATGGCACTGACGACCATAACGACCTGATGCCCTTCTTCTTGTGCGCGGATGGCTTTACGGGCTGCGGCAAGGATTTTGTTACTGTCGGCAACGCTCGTACCGCCAAATTTCTGTACGATGATAGACATTGGATTTATCTGGTTTTTTAAAACTGGTTTGGTGACTTAAAAAATCGTCCGTGACGAAATGCCTTTTGGGGATTATCGTCAAAATCAGACAGATTATTTACTTTTGCTTCCGCTTCCAGGGCGGAGGCTTAAAGCAATTTTACTCCTCAATTAATAGTTTACCCTACTTGAAAAAAAACGCAAGGCGGGGGGAGGGAGAAAATGAAAGGAACTCTTAAATTTTCCGAAAATCATTAATTGTGGAAAACGTACGCTTGAGGATATTCAAACTCCTTTATTTTTTGGGTTTAGATTAAATCTCAGAGTAAAAAAATACGATAATGGTAAAATCTGACAGTTATCTGTCAGAGTTACGCAGTTCAGAAAATCAGGGGATGCTGTTTGCTTCCATCCTCGACGTTTGGGTTCGTCACGATTTTTTAGCTGCGTTTTTTTTATGCGCGTTGAGATTTGTTGGTGAGCTGGATTCGTTAATTTTTTTATTAGCTGGTAAAGTTCTGACCGGGAATTGCTTTAATTTCTTGATTTCGCGTTTTGTTAAATAGGGATAAATTTTCTTTTTGGGGAAAGAATGCGCGAAAGTTCTTTCAGGAGAATGGAAATATCTTTTTAAGAAAATGGGAGTTTTCATAAAAAAAAGCCTTTCTCCCATTGCCAAATTCTCATAAAATGATAAAATAAAGGATTGAAATTTTGTTTGTGGAACCGGCGGTATCCTGGATTGGACCGCGGGGCAGAAGAAATTCCATTTTCGTTCAACGCTTAACGCAGAGCAGGAGAAAATCATGGCTGAACTTTCATTGAACAAAAACTCTTTCGCCGGTCGGCCCGGCCCGATGTGCCTCATCGTGATGGACGGCATCGGCATCGGCAAGCAGGATGAGTCCAACGCCGTTTTCGTCGCGAAAACGCCGACGCTCGATAAACTTTTCGGCGCGAAACTCTATACGCAGCTCCAGGCGCACGGTCAGGCCGTCGGTCTTCCGAGCGATGACGATATGGGGAACTCTGAGATTGGCCATAATGCCCTGGGTGCCGGACGTGTTTTCGATCAGGGAGCGAAACTGGTGAACCGCGCGCTGGAAACCGGCTCCATGTACGAGGGGGAAGTTTGGAAAAAAGCCGTCGCCCAGGCGAAAGAGAACGCGACGCTCCATTTCATCGGTCTGCATTCGGACGGAAACGTTCACTCCAACACTTCCCAGCTTTACGCGATGCTGAAGCAGGCCGCGAAGGAAGGCGTGGAGAAGGTGCGTCTCCACATTCTTCACGACGGCCGCGACGTCCCGGAAAAATCAGCCCTCACGTACATTGAGGCGACGGAAAATGTTTTGGCTGAGATCAATGCGCAGTATGGTTTCGACTACCGTATCGCAAGCGGCGGCGGCCGTATGATCACGACCATGGACCGCTACGAAGCGGACTGGACGATCGTGGAACGCGGCTGGAAAGCACACGTGCTTGGCGATGCCCGCAAATTCGCATCCGCCAAAGAAGCCGTCGAGACCATGTACGCCGAAGATGAAAAAGCGGTGGACCAGTACCTTGAATCGTTCGTCGTCGCTGACGCAGACGGCCAGCCGATCGGAACGATCCAGGACGGCGATTCCGTCGTTTTCTTCAATTTCCGCGGGGACCGTGCGATCGAGATCTCCCAGGCATTTGAAGGCGGTGCCGATTTCAATAAATTTGACCGCGTCCGCGTTCCGAACGTCTTCTACGCCGGTATCATGCAGTACGACGGCGACCTGAAACTCCCGAAAAACTTCCTCGTCGCTCCGCCGGTGATCGACCGGACGTTCTGCGAGTACCTCTGCGCGGAAAAGGTTTCGATGTTCGCCATCAGCGAAACGCAGAAATTCGGGCACGTCACGTACTTCTGGAACGGCAACCGCTCCGGATACATCAACGCGCAGTGTGAGGATTACGAAGAGATTCCGTCCGACCGTATCGAATTCGACAAAGCGCCGCTCATGAAGGCGGAAGAGATTACCACGTGGGTTGAAGGCGCGCTTGCGTCCGGAAAATTCAAGTTTGGCCGTCTGAATCTGGCGAATGGCGACATGGTCGGACACACGGGGAACATGGAAGCGACGGTCAAAGCCGTCGAAAAAGTCGATGAATGCGTTGGTCGGATCCTCGCGGTCATCGAAAAGCTCAACGGCATTGCGATCATTACGGCGGACCACGGTAACGCGGACCAGATGTGGACCGAGAAAAAAGGCGTTCGCACAGCACGCACGGCACACACGCTGAATCCGGTCCCGTTCTGCATTTTCGACCCCGGATACCAGGGCGAATACGAAATGGCTGACGTCGAGAAACCTGGTCTTGCGAACGTCGCGGCGACGGTCCTGAACCTGCTCGGCTACGAAGCTCCTGCGGATTATTGCCCCTCATTGGTGAAATTCAACTAAGTTTTAATACTTGGCTATTTTCTATCAGAAACCACGCGTGAACCGGTTGGTGGCGCGTGGTTTTTTGGTAACGGATTCATTTTTTAGATAAAAAAACCTTGGGGAAACCCCAAGGTTGAATTTCAAGATTCACAGCGTCGAAAAATCAGGCACTGTTCTGAGAGGTTGTTCTGGCAAAGCGTTTGGGGATACGCTTATTAAAAAATGCTGTTTATAGGGTATTTTGCAGATATTTGATTGTGTTTTCAGTATTTCCAGAATTTATCGTGGCAAATAAATCGACATGGCGCGCCAACTGAAGTATCGCGATTGGCATTACTGGAATAATTAACCTTTCATAACAATCTATACCTCCAAAATACATAACGAACAGATAGGTAAATATATTAAAGAAGAGTATTCCATGAAACCAGGGAAACTGCTTGAAATAGATTCCTAAACACAGCATAATCAGGAACTCAAAGGCAATGAGAAAATACAACGGGGTAAAGAAATAAATATCTTTTTCCCACCACATTCTTTTGATGTTAAAAACGGCAAAATCAAAAAGATTGTCTTTGATGGTAGTATGGACAAAACACTTGATTCTATCATAGCCGAATCGTTCAATTAAGTCGTTAAAAAGAATGTATTTACTTGCCTTGCAATTAAGCGGGGAATTGGAAATATATTCCAGGATCTCAGCGTCAGAGCTTCTTAAATAGTAGTCGGTTTGAAAAATAATGATAAAATGGTTATTTAGGGCAGTCGTTGATATGGTGTAACATTGATGATTCTTTAAATTCATTTTGGCATAACCAAATAGTCCAGAAATTACGAGTAGGATGGTTAAAATACCTGAGATAGAATATTGCCGGTCTTGAGGACAAATAAAAAAGCGCAGGAGCCAAAAAGCAGAAAGGAGCGGCAGAAGATAAATAAATACAGGACGGAGCATAATTAAGAAAAAAGTTAGAATGCCGACACCAATTGAAAGTCCATGCGTTGGATGAAAATGATAAAAGGTTATGAGAGAAAGAAATAAAAGACTTCCAGTAATGGCAAGCGGTTCAGTCAATATCCACCATTGGTAGCGTAGAAAAAGCATTCCAATCAATAAAACGCTTGTAAAGTGAATTACTGGATGATGTAGAAATTTACCACAGGCGAAATAAAAAGGAATTAGCGTCAATATATAAAGGCACAATTGAAAACAAACTACATAAAAACAGGTCTCCTCTCCCTGAACAATGTGATCCGAGACAGGAGTTCCCTGAGGGGTATGCTCAACTTCATTGAGTATACTGTCGCAATTAAACCCCCAATATACAAGCTTTAGAAATAACGGGTAAAGCGGCGTCCGCGAGCTACCAAATTCTCCGTTAAAAATATTGTATGGATATTGAGTGTATCCGTTAGTATCGGCACCGACATAATAATAAGATGGAAACGTTGTTCGATTATAAATTGGATGAATAGAAAAGGCCCCTATTGTGATAAGGACAAGAAACCAAAATAATGGACGAAAAATAATATCTTGCATCTTGTATCTTACCATATTCGTAGCTCCTGAGAATTATGGTATTGGAAATTTTAAGAATAAACCCCTGAAGAATTTCTTCAGGGGTTGAATTTCAAGATTCAAAATGCCAGAAAATAATCAGGCAATCTGAATAAAACATTCTTACCACGCGAAGTGGGCGAACGCTTTATTGGCTTCAGCCATACGGTGAACGTCTTCACGTTTTTTGTAGGCCGTACCTTCTTTATTGTAGGCGGCAATGAGTTCATCGGCAAGTTTTTTGGAAACCGGGAGCCCTTTTTTGCTGCGAACAGCGTTCAGAATCCAACGAATGGCCAAGGACTGCTGACGAACACGGTTGACCTGCATCGGAACCTGGTAGGAAGAACCGCCGACTCGCTTGGAGCGAACTTCGATCGTCGGTTTAACATTTTCCAAAGCCTGGGTGAAAACTTCGATACCGGGTTTATCGGTGATCTTTTTTTCAATTTCAGCCAACGCGCCGTAAAAAACTTCCTGAGCAACGCTTTTTTTGCCGTCGTACATAAGGCAGTTGATGAATTTGCTGGCGAGCAGGGAACCGTAAACCGGATCTCCAACGAGCTGCTTGCGGCTTGCAGTAATGCGACCCATTTTATCCTCTTAATTAAAAATAAGTTTTTAGTTGAATGAAACCTTCGGGAATAAACCCCGACCAGGTGGCAGAGAGCTGAAGTATGCGGTCCACACTCCCTGCCGGTTAGATCCTGCTTTCTGACACATACCGACGACCGCTTCCATCTGTTCATAGAGCATGCGGCAAACCCGATGTTCAACCGCGCAAAGGCTCAATTACTCACAGCCGTCCCCTCTCATGATCACAGGATCATGGGGCAACCCTTAGCGTTTCTTCGCAGCAGGCTGATTTTTCTTCGCGCCGTAACGGCTGCGGGCCTGACGACGGTTTTTGACACCCTGAGCGTCGAGAGTACCACGGATAACCTGGTAACGAACGCCCGGGAGGTCGCGGATACGTCCGCCGCGCACGAGCACGATGGAGTGTTCCTGAAGGTTGTGACCTTCGCCCGGAATGTAAACCGTGACTTCTTTGCCGTTGGAAAGACGAACACGCGTGATCTTACGAAGAGCGGAGTTCGGTTTTTTCGGCGTCATGGTACGAACCTGAAGGCAGACACCACGTTTCTGCGGGTTTTTCTCGAGAACCGGGCTTTTGCTGAATTTGCGCGGCATCACGCGGTTCTTGCGAACTAATTGATTGATTGTCGGCATACTAATGTTCCTAACAAAATTATGAAATTAACAGGGTGATAAACCACCCCACGTAAATAGTCTTATTTATAGAAAGCTGAATTATACCAGATTCTGGAATTAAATCAAGTACCCCCAGATATTTTATGGGGAAATTTAAGAAAAAAGCTCAAAAAATATGAACACTCGTGAAATTTGGAGGTGCGAATGACGAGGGCGCGAATATGAGATGGAGGAGAAGAAAGAGATCGGACGTTCAAGAAAAAAATTAAAGCTGGTAGGACCAGCTGAGGGTAAACAGGGCTTTTACCAGACCGGGATTACTTAGAAATAATCCCGGTGAATCTGATATGTTTCAAAAATTAGCAAGCCGGAGCAGCAGCCGCTTCGCAAGCGGGAGCTTCGCAAGCCGGGGCTTCGCAAGCCGGGGCGCAAGCTTTTTTGCAGAAACGGATTTTCTTCAGGCAGGCTTTTTTGACGCATTTGGGAGCGCAGGCAGCTTCGCAAGCGGGAGCTTCGCAAGCCGGAGCAGCTTCACAGGCCGGAGCTTCGCAAGCCGGGGCGCAAGCTTTCTTGGCGCATTTTTTGGCGAAGAGTTTCTTCAGGCAAGCTTTTTTGCAGCATTTGGGAGCGCAGGCAGCTTCGCAAGCGGGAGCTTCGCAAGCCGGAGCAGCTTCACAGGCCGGAGCTTCGCAAGCGGGAGCTTCGCAAGCCGGAGCGCAAGCAGCTTTGGCGCAACGGAATTTTTTGAAGTTGATCTTGCATTTCTTGGCTTTGGGAGCGCAAGCGGCTTCGCAAGCCGGAGCTTCACAAGCCGGAGCAGCTTCACAGGCCGGAGCTTCGCAAGCGGGAGCTTCGCAAGCCGGAGCTTCGCAAGCCGGAGCGCAAGCGGGAGCGCATTTCTTGAAGAAACCAGCGTTAGCAGCGGAAACACTGGCGAACAGGACGGCGAGAGCCATCAGGGAAACGGTACGTTTCATAAAAATATCCTCCGTTTAAACTTTGAGATACCATTGTGTCCTTTGGGACTAAAATGATGGTCTATACCACAAAACCATCTTTTTATTAAATCACAAATTAAAAAAACTTCCTGCCCTGTAGGTGAATTTTAATTTGCTCTTTTATTCCTTTCATATATTTTGCCTAAAAATTCGATTTTGTCAATCCTCTCCTAGGCAATTTTTTTGACTATTTTTTCATTTTATTTAAAATTTTCTCAAATTTTCTATTTTCTTTGAAAATTCTAAATAATGAAAGTTATTAATTGCTTGGCATTGTCTGATTTTTTCAAACTTCTTATTTTTATCGTCTTTTGGATTTTACTCCTTTAACCAAAATTCGATTTTTTGCCAAGGTTTTGCAAGGCTCACGTCTTGCTTATTTTTACTATACCACATAACCCTGATAATTTCAAGGGAGGCTCTCGAAATTTTTTAAAAAAGTTTCGAAAAACCACTGCTGACGACATGTTGTGAGGATTGTGCGGAATGTAGGGGGCTTTGCGCTTGGAAACGAGATTTTGCGTATCCGTTCCAGCTTCTGTAACGGTTCAAGTTTACTTTTTTTCTTCTTGAAATGATAAAAAAATTATCTTCTGGAAGTGGACATTACGGATATAATGTGTTAAACTTGAAATGGATTAGTTTGTGTATGTTACTTGCTGCTACTCAGGATTTAAAGGTAAAATTCATGACCGTCACCATACGAACTTCAGTGATTGCCGGATTAATGTTTATCATATGGCTCGCAGTAAGTATTCTAATTGATGAATCGGTGTTTAATATTTCATTGTTCTGTAATTCACATTTGCAACATAAAATCCAAACAATCGGCACAAACGAAACAACAGGTGATTTTGAGGGTGTCGCGGAGGGAACGTTGCGTTGGAATTCCCATAAATTTTGTGAAGATGAGGAAACTGGGGAAAATTTAAATGTCTCATATGGTAATGAAATGTCTTCTGCCAGTTCTCATTCCATTTCGTATGATCATGTTTTAAGTGGTGGATCTGAAAATACTTCTATAAATTTCGCGGAAAAAAATACGATACATTCGTCAACTTCCCTAAATTTTAGCAAAAAAAAGGAGAAAAGCCGCGATCCTATTGTGCGGAACGCTGTATGGCCCTTCTGTTGGTTTGGCGGGAAGACGGAGGAGGAAATGGTTCGTTTTTCGATACCGGACGTTCCTTCTCCTGACAAGGGGGCACCAAATTTGATGGTTCAGGTTCAGAAACTTCCAAAATTTTCGTCCAACAGGATTTTAACGAACGCGGATTCAGTATCGGAAGAACCGGCAGCTGGCGAAATGTCAGAATCAGAGCGGAGTGAGGTAGAGGATACGGTAAAAGTAATTCTTCCGAAAGATTTTCATGTGGCGGAATCTCTTCCTGAAAGTGAGCACGGTGAAGAGAGTGTGAGAAACGGGTACGCGGACGGCGTGGAGAAGGATAGAAATTCTGAATTTGCCGGTATGGATAATTCGGCCGTGAATCATGTGGACCGAGGAGAGAGGGAAGTGGCAGTTTCCGAGCATTTGTCCATGAAACCAGTTTATGGGATGGATTCGCAAGAGACGGCCGCGGCGCAAGAAGGCGGCAGCGGGGCGGCAACGGGAATAATTTCTGAAGAGAATATGTCGGCAGATATGGAAAAACCGTCGTACGCGATGGAAGAGAGCACTGGGAATGAAAGGCAGAAATATGGAGAAATGCGTCCATTTCCAGTTGTGACCGAGGAAGGTATTGTGGCAGGTGAAGAAGAATCGCTGGTTTCCGGGGCGGGTTTGGATGGTGTTCAAGATACGCGGGCAATAGCCGGTGAGATGAAAGAATACGAGATGAATGAGAATGAATTTCAGGATTTGTCCCTGAAACAGGCTGTTGAAGGTCTTGTCGAAGGGGGATTTTCTGGAGATGAGTTTGCGGAGCAGAGAACATATTCGGTTTCAGGAGCGGAGGAAATGGGACGTAGTGTTTTGGAAGAAGGCGCGGGCAATTTCCCTGTTTCGCCGGGAGAACCTGAAACCGCTCCGATTACGGGGCATTGGGGAGTTAAAAAGCCTGTGGCAATTCCAGATGTTCCGATGAAGGAAGAAGGGATCGAAGATGTTCTGGTAATAGAGGATGTTTCCGAGCTTGAATTGGATACGGGGTCTTTAGAGTATCCGGAACGCTGAGAAATTGAAGCTCGGTAAATGATACGCGTTCCTTTATTAATGTTGGGGGCGTCTGGATAGTGCCCCTCCTTGAAAACGAAAGCGGGCTGGATATAATAGGTTTTAGGGTATCCGGCGGAAGGGGTCTGTCTTCCGCGCGTTGATCGTTTGGGAAAATAGTATTTTTTCAGGCTTGATATTCTGTGTAGCGATGAGAGAATTTTTTCCAGGAAGATTTTCTTCGGAAAAAGAAAATTGGTATTAAGGGAATAAAAACATGAAGAATAGGATCGTGTGTTTATTTTTTGTGCCGTTGTTTCTTTGCGGCGTATTGTTTTCTGGCAAGGTTTGGTCAGAATCAGAGAGTTTGTCCAAGGGGGGGGCAACGTCTGAGCAGGAACGGTTGCCGGAGACATATCTGACATTTTCGGCGCGTAGTTTTAATGCGTTCATCCGTGATATGCGAATGATAGGGGAGGCCTCTTCCAATCCTGCGTTCGCGGCAATGATCGAAGGTCCTATTCGATTTTGGACAGGTCCAGAGGTGATGAAGAAGGCGGATTTGGATCGTCAAATTGGGATTTCGTTTCAAAAGGTTCCGGGAACTTCAGACACTTTACCTCTTTATTACTTTCCGATTGGCGATACTGAAGTCCTGATGGATTTTCTGACGGCGAAAAATGAAGATATGGAGTTTGAAATACTTGATGATGAAATCTTAAAATGGGGAGAGTATTATCTGCGGGTGAAGGAAGGCTGGTCCTTTATGTGCCAGAGTGAGGAGCAGCTTGCTCTAATCAGCAGAAGTCCAATTGAGGCAATCATTGAGCCAATGGGAGACGAGACATTCCGAATTGGGCTGGATTACTCGAAAATGCCGGAGGGGATCCGTGAAGTATTTTCCCGCGCGGTTTCTGAAGGGGTTGAAGTTGGACTTCAGCAGGAGGAAGGAGAAAGCGCAGAGGATTTCGCGAAGCGGAAAGAGACGGCAGAAGAGCAGCTTCGTTACTTGAATCAGGTTTGGGATTCACTTAGTGAGTTCAATCTGACGGAGCGGGTTGATCCTGAAAGTAAATCGGTATGTTTTACGATGAAAATAGGTTTGAACCCCGATTCTCTTTTGGCAGAAATGATGAAAAAAATAGAAGACGTGAAACCCGTGTTTTCTGAATTCGCGGAATATCCTGGACTTCTTCGCGGCTTTGGTGTTTCTGTTGAGGATGAGAGAGCGAAAAGTTTTGAGAACGATCAGTTTGAAGGAATCAGAAACGAAATCAGAAAATATTTCAACGCGGATTCAGATTCGGATGTCGATAAACTTTTGAATGAGCTTGAGCTGCTTCTGAAACCGGTTCTTGAGGAAGTTTCATCCAGAACAGAAAAAAACTATGGAATTTTGTGTGATGGATCTCTTGGGGATATGGATCTTCTTTTGGCGTTTCAGCTAAACGAACTGTCTCGAGTACGTGAAGCGGCAGCGAAAGTGACGGCGTTTCTTAAAGAGAAGTTTGGAGAAGATTTTGATGAGTCATGGGTAAAAAACGAGGTTTCATTGAAAAATGGGATGAATTTTTTCCAAATTACGATTCCAACCGGCAAAATCATTGATTTGGCAGAGTCTCAGATGAAAACTTCCGCGCAAAAAAATACGAAGGAAGAACGAGAACTTCTCTTCCGAATGATTGGTGACTCATTGACATTTGCGGTTGGGGGGAAGGAGAACGTATGTGTTGTTGGATTTGGGAACGATCCTCTTGGAAAACTCGAGTCGCTGCCAGCCAACGCGCCAAAATCTTTCGAGAAAGTTAGTGATGTCCGGATTGATGTTCGGAAATTTCTGGAGTTTGTGTCGAAGTGGACAGAACTTTACGCAGAGTCGGCAGAAATGGCACTTGCTTCATATGAAAATGACTCCCAGGCGTCAGAGTTGAAATCTGAAAATGACTCAACGGAAGAATCCGATGTCACGGAGAGTGAATTGATTTTTGATTCTGAACTTGAAGAAAGCATCGAAGAGTTAGGGAATTCAGAGGAGAAGGATCTTGAAGAATCAATGAAACAGGCGAAAAAAACACTTCGGACGATTGAAGTTCTCTTGGCCATGCTGGAAGATGCAGAAAAGACGGATGTGCGAATTAGCGCGGAAGGAGTTTCTGAGGGAGTTGAAATTCATATTGATTTTGAGGAAGGGATTACCCGGATTCTTGGAATGCTTCCGAGTATGTTTCTTTTTAACGCAATGTGAGTAAAGCGGTTTTCGAAAGGTAATACGATCGGCAGTTGAGATGAACTCACCTGCCGATTTTTAATGCGGAGATTCCATATTGTCATTAAATCAGAGAGTTATCCCAATTCTTTGACGAGTTTAGCCAGGAGAGCAGGATCTTTTGAATCGATGATGAAATTGATTCTGTTTTCTGGTATTTTCATTTTGCGCATGGTATCTTCCGCTCTTTTCCAGGCAGCCGCGAGTTTTTTTCCTTCGGCCAGATAAAGGTCAGTAGCGAGTTCCGCGAGGCGCTGGGCACCAATGTCTCCGTAGTTTTCGTAGTATCGTTTAATAATTTTTTGTTGATATGGCGAATAGTCAGGCATGATTTTCTCCCGGAAAGTTTTCGGATCAAAAAAATAAATCGAGAGAATTATCGTCAAAAAGCCCCATCGAGCATTATTTCATCCGAACTGAATTCCATGGTTTCCAGGTTAATTTTAATAGTTCCTGCCTGCATTTCATTTCTTGGCCCCCCCACAAACTCCTGCTGGGTAATTCTTACCGGCATATGCGGGGTTCCTTTGATCGTGCACTGATTTTTTTCTTGGGAATACTGGAGGGAATGTCCGTCAATGGAATGGTTTGAATCCTCCACATGAATTTTTCCTTCGGCAAGAAATTCCAATTTCATTTCACCGTAGTTTCTTTTTTCCAGAAATAGCGCGGAGGAATTATCTGGAATGGAAGGAACCTGATTAATGAAAATGGTTGAGCACGTGAACGTGAAACCGTTTGGCGGAATGTCCTGGGATTCCATACGAACTTTTGGAATAAGGTCGTTTTCATCCCGCACAGGGTAAGTAATTCCGGCGATATGCTCTCTGATTGAGAACTCGCCATTCGTGAGATTCGCGTTAATTCCTCCGGAGTATTCCAGCAGCATCTGCCTCCATTCAGGTTTTGATCTGGCAGGCGGTGTCCTGATCGTAGTCAACGGGGAGGTCCGCTCTTCCTTTTTTTCAAATGAGCCGAAATGTGAGAGACGTAACTGGCCTTTTCCTTCAGCGGTTAGGGTTTTGGAGTAGGGATCGAAATTAAGGTGCCCGCTTCTGATTGAGAAAATGTCCGTTAAGGCACTGTTTTCGTCAAAAAGCCGGTGGCTGATGAAAATATTTTTTTCCGCGGAAAAATTTGAAAAAAAGGCGGAAACCTGAGTATTTTTGGAAATCTTTGGAGGTTTGTTGAGCATGATTGGTTCACTGAGTAAAGCCAGAACCTTTTCGGCATGAATTTCAGTGGAGGTTTCACGAACCTGAACGTCACCATTGACCTGAATCTTTTGTCCGTCAAAAAACAGATTTTTTTGCCAGGAAATATTGGTTTCAGACAGTGTATTTTTTTTCCGGAAATAAACTTTCATCTTTCCTGGATGATTAATGTCAATTCTGTTCGCGGCGCAGTTTAGTGAGATCGACGCGGTTTCCATGCGCATTCCCATTCCGGAAAGAACGGTAGGAGTTCCCTGAATGACACCTTGAAGTGATTTTCGATGAATATCGTGCAGTGTGATTTTTTGAGCCTCCACTTTGATTTTCTGTTCGCTGGTCAGAGAGGAAGATTCTTCATGGATCGTAATATTTTTTCCTGGTTTTTCCAAAAGTGTGGCTTTGGAAACGAAAAAAGAATCTTTTCCCGGCAACATTAAAATTTCTCCCGAGAGTGAATCCGCGGCCAGCACAAAATTCCGAGGAGGTTCAGAATGGGGGGGGGCAAGGATTGATCCCGTCTGAATGGCAGAGTTTGGGGCAGCCATTTCCGGAGGAGAAGAAGGCGCAGCGGTTTTTGAAGAATCGCGAAGACTTTCACCGAGAACTTCGGGGAATTTTTCCGCAGGCTGAAAACGGAATTGGATTTGATTGAGTTCAGCCTGAAGATTAACGGATTCCTGATGAAAATTTAAGCGGATATTTCCCGACGCGTTCAGAATTTCCGGAAGATAATCCATTTTCTTGAAGGTTTTGCGAATCTTGGTTTGGGGATTAATTTTTTGAATATCCGCGATAACATTTTTTATCAAAGTGGTATCCCGTTCCGTTTGGGGACGCAGAAACAACTGAATCGAATCCGCGGTCAGATTTCCAAGCGGCGGTGATTCAATTTGGACTTCTCCCATGACCCGGATCAAGCAGCGATCCTCCGGCCCGTTTTCAGAAGTCATTTGTTCTCGCCAGTTAACTCTTAAAGGAATGAATTGGCCTGATTTTTGGGGATCTTCAAAAGAGGTTCTAAACCATCCGCTTCCGGTGACATTGATTGTGCCAAGTTTGTTGGTTACCGGGAGTACGTAAGTAATGTTTTTTGCGTAAAATTCATTCTGAACGCCCTCCCGCGCGAAGCGAATTTCTGCTTGTAGGTTGCTTTCAAGCTTAAGAGTCTGAGTGGGAAAATGAAATTCTAAATTGTCGGCCTTGGCGGAACATTGGAAAGTCGGAACATTTAACTGAATGTTCGTTCTGGCGGAGACTCTTTCCAGCGGGATTTTCTCAAAATTTTTTTCATTGATTGAGGGTTTGGCAAGAGTTACGGTTTTTGTGTCCGAAGAGTGAACGGGAGAATTGAAAAGTTGCGGCGTAAGCAGTGACTCTGCCGTAACCTGGCGGTTTTCCATTGGGAAAAGGGACTCCTGCTTCTGATTTTCCTGAAAATGTTCCCTGATTTCAGGAGAAAGCTGGAGAGTCAGATATTCGCAGCTGATTGAGTCGTGCGGCATATTTTCATATTGGCATTTAATCGTAACATTTCTGCTGAAAGAGATAGATCCGCTTGAGACATCGTAGGTCACGGGACCATCGCAGGTAAGGATAATTGGAATGAGCCCTTTTGGTCCAAACATTTGATCGAGCTGCTTACGGGTATTGTCGGAAATTTTAGGTACTATTTGTTTAAGCTGAAAAGGAGTCAGCCCAAGCGTAATGTGCTTCAGCTGATTCAGACGAATGCTTTGAATTCCGGAGAATGGCGATTTTTTCTCTTCATTGATTTCCAGGAAAACGGTTAAATGACTTCCTTCTCCAGTAATCGTTCCAAAAGAGAAGTTGACAGGTTTTTGAGTTTGAAGCGTGTTCATATCGCAAATCAAATCACTTGTCGTGAGAGAACAGTCAAGAAACTGATTTTGGACTTTTGTTTTGTGCTTGATTGTCACTGGACCATGAAGCCTTCCTTCAACCGGACGCGGACTGAAATTTTCTCCTTCCTCCGAGGAAAGCTGGATGTCGGCACCTTCCATGATGGAAATAATAATTGGATGGAACGGTTTTCCCGGGATTTCTTTCGTTGGGAAAATTTTTTCGCCGGGAGCGATGAGAATCGTGCATTTATCGCTGGATATTTTCATTTCATCGTTGATGCGGAAATTCTGAAACAGCATCACGATGTTATCCGACTTAAGAAGGTTTTCAGAATCAGTTGTCCGTTCCCACGAATCCTCACTGAAGAAACGCGCGTATGGAGAACGGCTTTTTATTGGGGAAATCGTGTTTTGGGACGCGGGAGTTTTAGGGAGTGGGGCTTCAAGATGGGGAACAAGTAAAAAATAGTAAACGCAAAACAGAATTCCAGTTACGGCAATGACAGAAGAAAAACGTGCTGCGGTTGGATTTGCCTGCATTGAAAAACCTGTTTGTGAAAGTTAGGGATGACAAATTTAAGTAACTGCTCAAAATGAAGTTTTTGATAAACTGAAAGGGAAACAGCTTGTTCTTCATTTTGAGCATTGCTTCAGAATGTTTTGAATAGAGGTTCAGAAACCGAAATTGTTCCATTCCCCGCGAGCCTTAAGAATCTGCTCAATGAGTTCCCGAACGACACCTTTTCCTCCGTTTGTCTGGCAGACGTAATCCGCGATTTCGATAATCTCTGGAACGGAGTCCGCTGGACAGGCGGAAACGCCAACAGCTTTCATGATGTCAAAGTCAACCAGATCATCCCCAACGTAGGCAACTTCGTCAGAGGAAAGACCATATTTTGCGCAAATGTTGGCCAAAAGCGCGACTTTATTTTCAACTCCCTGACAGAGTTCCTGGATTTTCAGTTCTTCTGCGCGTTTTTTGACGACGGAAGTGCAGCGGCGAGTTACGAATCCAATCAGGCCGCCTTTTCGTTTCCAGATGGTAATTCCTAAACCATCCCGCGCATGAAACGCTTTGATTTCATTTCCCTGTTCGTCGAAAACGAGAGAACCGTCTGTTAAACAGCCGTCCACGTCGGAAAGGATCATGCGAATTTTTTGAAGTTTTGAGGTCAGAGCCATTTTAGGGGAATCTCCTGAAAAAGAGTTTTTGAGTCCATAAAATCCATTCATTCCAAGTATACCATTAATTTAGGAAGAAAAAAATGGCAATTTGGAATTTTAAGGAAATTTTTTTATTCTTTTTGGGGAAGTTAATTCCCCCCCCCTGTTGAAAGAGATAAAAAGAATTAAAATAAATAAAATTTTTGTTATGCCATGCCCGTAAAATGATTTTTAACTTTCAAAAGAGGCCGCAGGATGAAAGTTTCGCTTTCAAATATTTGGCGTATTTTATTTTTAATTGAAAACGTAAAATGGGGAGGGACCTTCTTAATGGCCAGGTTTGATCGGCGAGTAATTTTTGGGAGGATTGGTTTGGGAGTCATTCTCTTCATTCTTTTTCAGGGAGGAATGAAGGAGTGCGCCGCGCAAGAAAATGAGGCAGAGAACAGGGCGCGAATTGTTTTGAAAATAGATTCAGAGACTTTTTCTGAAGAGAAACCTGAAACCTTCATGAAATCTGATCCGGCAGATTCCGCACAGTCGGCATTTGAAGGAGGAAAGGTACTTTTCCTGGAGGTCGTTTGGCTGAAAAACGCTTTTCCGCGTGAAGCTCTTTTAGTCGTTCCGGAGAATAAAGTTCCGATGATACTGGTGAGGGTTTTGGATGAGGAAGAACGTCTGACGCGGCTTTGGGCCGCCAGGACTGAACTTTCGTCGAGTAATGAAGATTCAGACGGGATTCTGGCCGAATGTTTCGAGCCTAAAATCATTTGGGGAGATCAGGAGGGCGATGAGAAAGAAGTGCCGGAGCTGATCGTTATTTCCGGGACTCGCGGGGCGGTGGATCTTGATGGGAATTTGTCTCCATGTCTGGTTTTGCCGGTGACGAGTGACAATGAGTCCGCTATTCTTGAAAAATACTTAAATTTCGCGGAAAAAAGCGAGGAGGGGTTGAAATGAATTTTAGCAGAACCTCAATTTTTATTTTCATTTTTTGGTTTGTTTGGGGGACTTCCACACCGCTTTTCGCACAGCTCTTTCTTGAATTCTCATGGACTTTGGAGAATACGGAGTATGAAGGGCTTCTTTACGTTCCGCAGGATCAGTCACCAACGATGACCGTGCGGGTACTTGGAAAAGAAAACGTACTTGAGGCTTTGGTTCAGGAAAAAGTTGAGCTGATTGACGAAAAGAACGGAACGATTCTGCTCCAATGCGGGCAGCCAAGAATTTTGTGGGGAGATCCTCAACGAAAATATTTTCCTGAAAAATTTATTGCCAGTAATGAGGCAAAAGGACGCGTGTCGAATGGAATTGATGAGGCGTTTTACGAAATAAATACGGTTGGTCCCGCTAATATTGAATCCATTATGAAGAAGTATCTTTTGGATGAAATTCAAAAAGAGCAGAATATGGAAATGAAATAAAAAGAATGGGAATTTCCGAAGGAACCAGGAGTGGAAACAGGAAAATTTTCCGAAAGAATGAAAGGAGTAAAAATGCTTACGCATAGAGTTCAGTTGAGAATTTTTGATACCGATATGCTTGGACATTGCCATCATTTAGGACCGGCAATGTGGTTTGAAGAAGCGAGAAATGAAATTTTTGAGATTTTTGATCCGGAAATGAGCCGTGAAGGGTGGAATTTAATTCTGGTTCGGATGGAACTGGATTTTAAGGAGCGAATCCAATTTACCCAGCGAGAAATTGAGGTTCGAACCTGGATTTCCCATCTTGGCCGATCCTCTCTTCATGTTTCTCATGGAGCGTATTTGAAAGATGGAACCTGCGCTGCACTTGGCGGAGTCGCGATGGTTTATTTTGATTTTAAGGCGCAAAAGCCGATGGTAATTCCGGAGAGTATTCGAGAAAAACTGCTTCAGCATTTGGATGAAAATTGCCCGTATCGTTTGAGAAGTGAAAAATAGGTAAAATCGGGAAGATTTTAAGGTCTTCCCGATTTTTTAAGAGGCTCTTCCAAAGGAAATTTTAAAGGATAAATCTTGAAAGATCCTCATCTTGAGTGACGTCTTTAAGCCGTTCTTGAACATATGCCGCGTCAATCTCGATGGTTTCACCGGTACGTTCTGGAGCTTCAAAACTAATTTCCTCAAGAAGACGCTCCAAAATAGTGCAGAGTCGTCTGGCTCCGATATTTTGGGTCATCTGATTCACTTTCCAGGCGCAATCCGCCAAAGTTTCAATTGCTTCAGGCTGGAATGAGATTTTGAGACCTTCAGTTTCCAAAAGAGCCTGGTACTGGTGAATGAGAGCGTTTTGAGGTTCTCTTAGTATGCGTGAGAAATCCTCTTTCGTTAAATCGTGGAGCTCAACACGAATAGGAAAACGGCCTTGAAGTTCCGGCATTAAATCTCCAGGTCTGTTCTGGTGGAAGGCACCTGCCGCGATGAAAAGGATGTGGTCCGTTTTGACGTAGCCGTAGCGGGTTTGAATCGTGGTTCCTTCGACAATAGGTAAAAGGTCACGCTGGACTCCCTGACGAGAGACATCAGCTCCATGTTTTGAATTTGAGGCGACTATTTTGTCGATCTCATCCAAAAAAATGATCCCGGTATTTTCGGCCAGTTCAACCGCAGAGGTTTGAATTTTTTCTTCATCAAGGAGCTGGTCATACTCCATTTCAAGCATGACTTTTCGGGCTTCGCGAATCGGAAGTGTTCGCCGGACTGTTTTTTTCGGCAACATTTTCCCCAGCAGGTCGGAGAGACCGTTTTCCATGTCGGGACCGGCGATATTCATCATCATTACCGGTGAAGAGCTTTTTTTTCTGGTTGGAATTTTGATTTCACGCTCTTCCAATTCTCCCGCGCGGAGTTGGGCGCGAAGAGATTCCCTGATTTCCTCAGACCGTTTTTGAGCCTGTTCTCCGGCACGCATTCCAGCCTCCCGAAGAGATTCATTGGAGAGGTCGTCCTTCTTGCCGGGCACTGGGGTGCCTGAACCTTTATCTTGGTCAGTAATTTCCTGGTCAGTATTTTCCTGATTTGAAATTTCATCAGAAAGAGAATTACTTTCCGCGTTCTCTTTTTCAGAAGCTACAGTTTGATTTTCCGACGAATTGTCGTTGGAACTCAGAATTTCTTTATCGGTAAAAACGTCGTCGTTTTTTTCGTTCTCTTTCTCGTCAGAATTGTCTCCTGTCATGAGTTTCTCATTTTTCAGAGACTTGGTATTTTCAGACACTTCCGTGTCTTCCTCTTTTCTTTCAGAAAAAGTAGGCGGAATTGGGAACATATCCAAAAAAGACTCTCGAAGTTCCTCTGGGAAATTTTTGGGAAAACGTACGTGAAAATTTGAGAAACCGGAAGAAGTTTTGGCGTTTTCCATGAGATTTTCTTCCGGAGTGGAGATTGAGAGCGGAACCAAAATATCCAAGATTCGCTCTTCCACCTTTTCCTCGGCTAAAGAGCGAATTTTTTCCATTTCACGGTTTCGAACGAGTTTCATGGCGTTTTCCACCAGTTCGCGAACCATACTTTCGACATCACGTCCATAGTATCCCACTTCGGTATATTTCGTAGCCTCAACTTTGACGAACGGAGCTTGGGTGAGCTTGGCGAGCCGCCGTGCCAGCTCCGTTTTTCCAACGCCGGTTGGGCCAATCATGAGAATATTCTTTGGTGAAATTTCATTTCGGACCTGTTCATCAAGCATACTTCGCCGCCAACGGTTTCGGACCGCGATCGCGATAGCGCGTTTGGCTTCTTCCTGCCCTATGATGTGGTCATTAAGCTGGCGGACGATTTCTCGCGGCGTCATGTTTCGTAATGGATCTGCCTTTGAATAATCCGGTTCAGTTCTTTTAATTTTCTGTTCCATGGAAATTCAGATAAGTGAAAAAACGATTAAATTTCTTCGCAGGGAAGCGTTTCCACACGAATATTTGAATTCGTGTAAATATCGATTTCCGCCGCGATTTCAAGTGCCTTGCGGACAATTTGTTCCGCGCTGAGGTCGGTATTTCGCAAAAGCGCGCGAGCGGCGGCAACCGCGAAATTTCCTCCGGATCCGATACCGAGAACGGAATCGTCTGGTTGAATGACGTCTCCATTTCCGGTGACCAAAAGAGTATTTTGGGCATCAATGACCGTCATGAGAGCTTCGAGCTGCCGCATAGCGCGATCGGTACGCCACTCTTTGGCCAGTTCAGTCGCCGCGCGCGGAACGTTTCCTGGATAATCCTTGAGTTTCGCTTCAAAACGTTCGAGCAAAGCAAATGCGTCCGCGGTCGTTCCTGCGAATCCGCAGAGGACTTTTCCATTCGCGATACGGCGAATTTTTTGAACATCGTGCTTCATGATGGTTGAACCGACTGTTGCCTGGCCGTCTCCGCCAATGGCTGCGATGCCGTTTCGCCGTACTGTTAAAATTGTCGTGGAATGAGATCTCATTTTTGGTCCTTTTGGTTCTCTTCTTTTTTCAGATTGGAAGTCGTGACCTGAAGGTAGGGACGGGTGAGATATTTCGCGGCGGCGGCTTTAACGTCTTCCATCGTGACTGCCTCGACACGGGCTTCGTACGTCTTATCGTAATTGATGCCGAAACCGTGAAGGAGGTTCAGAGCCTGTTGGGAAGCCTGCTCACCAATTGTCGTGTCGCTTTGCGCGTGAATCGCGATGAGTTTCTGTTTGGCGATTTCCAGCTCTTCTTCCGTAATTTGGCCGGAGGCCGCTTTACGGATATTATTGAAGATACGCTCGACGACCTCATCGACGGTTGCCGGGTAGGTTTGCGCGACGAAAATCATGTATCCAGGAGCCATGCCGGTACGGGTAATGCAGTGAACGGAGTAAACGAGACCTTCACCGCGAAGTTCTTTATGGAGCCAGCCTCCCGGATATCCGTAGCCGCCGATGACGGCATTGAGGAGCCGAATCGCCATCAGTTCTTTTTCATCGCGCGCGGATGGGACGGCATAGGAGATGAGGACCATTCCCGTGTCTTTGCCAGTTACTTTATGGATGGCACGATTCTCGGCAAGGTCATTGGCACGATCAAAGTTAATGATTTGATGATTCTTGACTTTCGGCATGGAGCCAAAGTACTTTTTAGCCATAGCCAAGGCTTCATTCTCATTAATGTCTCCATAGATCGTGAGAATGGTGTTTTCCGGATCAAGACATTTTTCAACGAAAAAGGATTTGAGAGATTCCGGGGTCATCGCGTTGATTGTTTCTTTCTTTCCGCCGCTTACGATGTGGAAAGGAGTCGTTTTGGGGAGAGCGTCAGCCCATGCCTCGAAAAGTTCAGAGCTTGGATTCTCCGCCCGCCTGGCAATCGCTCCCAGGATGAGAGTTTTTTCCTGTTCAAATTTTTCTTCCGGGAAGGTAGAGTTCAGCCAGCAGTCCGCGAAAATCTCCAGTGCCTGCGGGAAATCTTCCTTCATGACCAGCGCGGAGCCGCTGATCGTATTTCGTCCTGAAGAGAAACTGAGCAAGCCTCCGATTGAGTCAAACCAGGCCATAATTTCTTCATTGGAACGGGTTCTCGTCCCTTTATTCAGCATATTCGCGATGAATCCGGCACGTCCGGCGGTTTCCGGAGTGTCAAGGATATTTCCGCCATGAGCGTAAATTTTCATGTCAACCATCGGAAGATGAGAGTCTTTTTTGATGAGAATCCGAAGTCCATTTTCCAATTCAAAAGAATGGGTTTCTTTGGCAGAATCCTTATCCGCTTCTTTTTTCAGGGTTTCCGCCGCGATGGTTCCTTTGGGAACGATTCGTATTGTGGAGAGTACTTCGGGACGGAAGTATTTCCGGGCAACTTCACGAATCTGCTCAGCCGTGACTTTCTGCAGTTCCTCAACGTAAATGGTGTCAAACATTGGAGTTCCAGTTGACATGAAACTTTGAGCGAGCGATTCGGCCTGCTGCTGAACGGTCTGCTGGTCAAAGATCAGTTCAGAAGCCTTTTGTTTTTTGGCCCTTGCCAGTTCAGTCTCGGAAACCATTTCGTTCTGGAGACGATAGAGATGGTCCAGGGCGGTTTTGACAGCTTCCGCTTCATTTTTCGGTTCGACACTCATTCGAACAGAGAAATATCCGTGCGCGTAAGTCGGAGTGTAGCTTGAGGTGGTCAGTCCCAGAACGAGGCTTTTTTCGTACTGCATATCGCGAACCATGGGAGAACTTTCTCCGGCGCTCAAAATGTAGGAAAGAAGGTCCAGCGCGTAGAGATCCTTGTGGTAAAGATCAACAGTCGGAAACGCGAGACAAATGTCAGTCGTCGTTCCGTCCATTTCACGAACGGCCTGACGCGGCGCGATCTGGGCCGGTTCCGTTTGGAGAAGAACTTCCGAGTCAAAACCGCGCGGAGTGTTGGCGAATTCCTGGGCGACCTGGTTCAGGACAGCTTCTGTTTCCACCGCGCCGACGACCACAAAAACCATATTGTTCGGAATATATCGCGAACGGTAAAAATCAATGATCTGCTCGCGTTTGGTTTGACGGAGGACGTCAAGATAACCGATGATCGGGAGGTGTCCCGGATTTTCCTGGTAGAAAGTTTCCTGAATCATCTTCCACATGACGCGGTTTCGGTTCGCTTCCCCGTCAGCAAGCTCCCGCTGAATAACTTCCAGTTCACGAGAGAATTCCTCGGGAACGAAGGCGGCGTACTGCATTTGGTCCGCGATCAGCTCGATGCACGTCTCAACATTACGTACCGGGCAATCAATGAAATAGGCAGTAACGTCCAGCGAAGTGTAGGCGTTGGTGATTCCGCCGAAGGTGTCAATGAGCTTGCGGATTTCCTCTTCAGAGCGTTTGGTAGTGGAACCGCCGGCGACAACGTGTTCAAGGACGTGACTAAGGCCGGCACCGAGATATTTGGTTTCGTTGATACTGCCGGTATTTTTGACGTAGCAGCGGACCGTGGCGACGGGGGCAGTGTGATTTTCCTGGATGATGACGGTCAGGCCATTGCCAAGTTTGGCAACCGTAATGTCATTCGGATAGCTTTGGCGGGAAAGGATTGCCTGAGGCGGATTTTTTTCCTGGGCTGAAGCCGTGTTGGGGGAAGTCGAGTTCATGTCTGTTTCTTTTTCTTGGGCGAATATCGCGGGGGTTAAAGGGAAAATCAGGGAAATGACCAGAAGAAGCATTGGGGCCAGGCTCAGGGAAAGTGACCCGAAAGAAAAGGAAATTCCAGTTGAAATGGAATTGACGTTCAAGTCCTGATTTTTGGTGAAAAAGAGAATATTCTCTTTGGTTTTGGGAGATATGAAAAATGTTCCTGCCATTGACAATCCTTTCAAATGCCAGATTAAAAATGATGGTTATCCGGAATAAAGGAAACAGTCCGTGATTTTCAAAATGCGCGAAAATGAAATTTAGCGGAATTGAAAAAATAAAAATCCCGAAACGGGAGGAGAGGACGAACCAGTTCCCACATTTTTTAATCAATTTCTCCAATTATACAAAAAATGGATTTTTTGTCAATCTTTTTTTGACGAATCATAAAAGATTTTTGGAATTTATTTTCTCCTGCCCATTACCTGAAAATGGAATTTTGGGTGACTTGGTGTGAAATTTCTTGCTGTTGCGAATTTTAAGCAAAGAATTTTCCAGGTTTCAGACTTTCTTTAATTTAATAAGATTTTTGCTGAATTTTCTCAAATTGCTCTTTCCTTTATCCTGAATATTGAGTAGGATAGAAAAGGAACTACTATGTCTCGATGGAAAGAACGGATCTTTTTCTGAAGCATCGCGGCAGAAGTTTCCGATATTGCCGGGAATTGAAACAGGGTTGGATTTTATCTCGAAGAATAGGGACTCTGGTCTTTCGTTTATTCATTAAAGGATAAATCCTTTTCAGGTTTTCGGCAGCCGGATCGCATAATGAATCAATTAAAAAGAATCATCAGGCAAAAGCATGAAAACGCAATTTTCCACTGTTACCCGAATCCTTTTGGTTATCGCCGTTTTGGCAGGATGCTTGGCTGGAATAAATCTTCAGGCCGATCTGGTTACGGAAAACGTGAAAAAGGGAGCCGTTACGGCAGGTTTGGTACGCGGGATCGGCGTGAAATTTCCTGATTCTCTTTTGGAAAAAATAAATACGGAACGGGCTTTGGAAAATTCCAACCTTTCTTATGCTCAGAAAACGCGGTCTGTTCAATTACTTCATTCTGAAAAAAAGAAGGAGACGAGAAACGAGGCGAAATCTGTCTCCCCCAAAATCCATCACGCAAGTGTCATTCCGGCACAGGCTGATATTTCTGAAAATAAAGTGACGCGAACCTCTGCGGAACTCGTTGCGGAGCCTTTTGCTGAAAATATGTTTTCCGCAGACCAATCCGCTGGAAATTCGCTGACTGAAATTTCTGTTTCCGAGCCGGAAGGGATTATTTTGCCCGATGAAACCAATTCCCTCGCCCAAGTGTCTTTTGCCGAGGAGATTTCCACCAGTGAAATGTCTTCGGGTGGCGCGGAGGCTTTATCTGGTGAAGAAACTCTGTCTGGCGAGAAAACTTTATCTGGTGAGGAAGTTCTGTCTGGCGCGGAGACTTTAGCTGGCGAGGAAACTTTGTCTGGCGCGGAGACTTTAGCTGGTGAGGAAGTTCTGTCTGGCGCGGAGACTTTAGCTGGTGAGGAAGTTCTGTCTGGCGCGGAGACTTTAGCTAGTGAGGAAAATTCTGGTTCGGGAGCATTTCCTGTTTCGGAGATTTCGGAGATGGTGCCAGTCCAGAGGCGCGCTTCTGATTCCCGTTGGAATTCTCCTTCCAATGAAGATATGGTCCTTGAGTCATCCGAGCTTCATTCTTCTATTGGGCAGAATGTTGGTAATATGGAAGAACGATTGGATGAAGAATCGCGGTCAGTTCCACTTTCCTCTCCTCTTGAAGAAGTTTCAGGAAATGAACAGGAGAGTCTCCAGCCCGTGGAAGTTTCTGAAGATGAAATGTCATCAGCGGACCTGAAACCCGCGGTTCCGAGCATTGAAAATCATGGAGTGGTCGTTCAGGGAAATGGTAAACCTGGTGAAGCGCGGCTTGAAGGTCTTCAGAGTTCACGATTGACAATCGAGAAAAAAGCGCCGCAGGAGATTCAGGTTGGCAGCGTTTCCACTTGGACGATTACTGTCCGTAATGAGGGCAAAACGGATGCGGCCGGCGTTCAGATTCACGATACTGTTCCGCGGGGCACGCAGCTGGTGAATACCTATCCTCCGGCGAAAGTCAGCCGGGATGGCGAAATCACGTGGAATGTCGGCGTAATGCCTTCCGGCACGATGGCAGTCGTGAAACTTGAGCTTCTTCCGGTTCAGGAAGGAGAAATCGGCAGTGTCGCGAGTGTCACGACACGCTCGGAAGCGTCCGCGAAAAGTAAATCGACGCGGCCTTTGTTGAAGATCGAAACGGCAGGAAACAGCCGGATTCTTTTGGGAGAGCAGACAGAATTACTTATTACTGTTTCGAATCCAGGAACCGGCGTAACCCGAAACGTGGTCCTGAGTGAAACGGTTCCTCCGGAACTGCAGTTTGAAGGCGGGGCGGAACTTCTCTATCAGGTGGGAGATCTTCAGCCGGGTGAATCCAAAACGACGAAACTTCCTCTGACGGCGGTGCGTCCCGGGAAATTCGCGAATAAAGTCATCGCGAAATCGGAACCAGGTCTTCAGGTTGAAAGTGTGCTGGATATGGAGGTGACCGCTCCCGCGCTTGAGCTGAAACTTTCCGGTCCGAGTAAGCGATTTTTGGATAAAGAGGGGACTTATTCCCTGATTCTGAAAAATACGGGAACAGCCGCAGCGAAGAATGTTGAATTGATGGCTTCCGTGCCGGTTGGCTGGAAGTTTGGAAGCGCGAATAATTTCGGAACGTTTTTGCCTGAAGACAGGCTGACCGCGTGGAAACTTGAAGAACTTGGACCGGGTGAGACCGCTGAGGCTGAAGTAACGCTTATTCCTGCTGAGATTGGTACTTTTTCCATTCAGTGCGAAGCTGCCGCGGACATTTGTCAGGGGGTAAGCGATTCCCGGAGTGTTTCAGTGGAAGGTATCGCGGCACTCATGTTTCAGGTGGTGGATTCCAATGATCCAATTCAGGTTGGTGAAAAGACGACTTATTCAGTAGAGGTCGTGAATCAGGGATCCAAACAGGCGGAAAATGTTCAGGTCGTGGTTGATGTGCCAACCGGGCTTGAAGTGGTGTCCAGTGAGGAAAATGTTCGAAGTACGGTGTCCTCTAATGGAAAACAGCTTGTTTTTGAGGTAATTCCGACACTTGGACCAAAAGCGAAAAAAACGTATCGCTTCACTTTGCGCGGAGCTGCCAGCGGTGATCAGCGAGTGGCGGTGAAACTTTCAAGCCGTGAGTTTCCCACACCAATCGTGAAAGAAGAGAGTACTCGCGTTTTTGAGGAGTGACTTTTTTTCCATCCATGAATTCGGAAACCTGGTTTTTCATGAAAATGGATTTCAATTTCAGTAATATCCTGGTTTTTTCCTATTCAGAAATCTCTTAAGCAGAAGATTTCTGACTGAAGGTTCCTGAAAAAAGTTAAAAGAATTGTTCCAAAGGACGCGGCTGAGGCAGTGGGCTTTTGGAACTTTTTAAATGAAAAATCCTGTTGGGGGTCCAAAATGCGGACAGAAAATCATGCCATGCCCCTGAATGAACATGAAATTTCAGAGCAGGCGGCGGATTGGGAATGGCTTCTTTCTTCTGAGGGAGAGAAAGTTCTTCAAACTCTCCAGAAACGAAATATTAATGATGAATTGAAACGAGTCTCATTTCTGCGGGAAAAGCTGGGGCTTACTCTCGTTCGGGCAGCATTGGCGGCGGAACAGATGAAGCTGCGTGAACGCGGCAGAGAGAAATTTGGTGATTTAGCGGAAAAAATGTTTTTTACTCCAGTCGGGCTGGAGCAGTCAACGGATCGTTGGATTGCCGAATATAAATCACGGAGGTTTCCGGCGGATTTGCCGATTGCTGATGTCTGCAGCGGCATCGGAGGAGATTTAATGGCTTTCGGGAGGGATCGAAAGGTTTTGGGAGTGGATTTCAACCCTCTGACCGCAAAAGCCGCGGAACATAATTTAGGATTAGTGTTTAAAAATGATGTTCCCCAAAACGATTCGGCGGAATTGCCGCGGGGGAAAACTGTTCCCATTTCAGCGGAGGAGTTTTTAGCGCGTTATTCTCCGGACGAATTTCCTTGCCTGCACATTGATCCGGATCGACGCAGCGAAGGGGTTCGGGCGAGCCAAATGGCGTGGTTTGAACCTGGTCAGGAGGTAATTGAGTCACTGCTTGCCGGGCGAACCGCGGCTGCGGTGAAACTTGCCCCAGGGACAAAGGTTCCTTCTTCCTGGATTAACCGCGCAACCGAATTGGAGTGGATAGGCCGTAATCGGGAATGCCGTCAGCAGGTGATCTGGTTTGGCGGTATCCGCGGGTCTGAATCAGGAGGGGGAAAGCATCGCGCGACTCTTTTGGCGGCTCATTCCTCAGAGGTACTTGGAACATTTTCAGGAGACGGCGGGTTGCCGCTTTCCGTGTCAGAAAAACCGGAGAAATTTGTTTTCGACCTTGATCCGGTAATTTTGGCAGCAGGGCTTGAAGGGGCATTGGCGCGCTTTCATGGCTTGAAGAGCCTGGGGCCGGGATCGCTTTATCTTACGGGGAACGAGCCGATTTTGAACGAGCCTTTCCTTTCATGTTTTGAAATCCTTGAGGTACTTCCGCTGGACCGGAAACAAATCGTGCGGGCTGTTCGTAATTTGGAATGGAGTCAGCTGGAGATAAAAAAACGGGGAGCGGTTCCGGAGCCGGAGACAGTCAGAGGGTGGTTTCGTTTTCCTAAAAATGGGAAGAAAGGAGTTTTGATTTTGGCGCAATTTATGAATTTTACGTGTGCGATACTGGCCAATCGAATTAAGTTTGATTAATTGTGTACTTTTTTTGGAATTTTTTGCTTCTTTCTTGAGTCGACACTTGACAAATCAAAATTTGCCTAGTATAATGGATGGAAATCTCACTTTAGTGGATTGCGCAAGTTTAGTTTTTATGGGAGGTTGGGAAAATCCATCAGGTAATTAGAATTGTGCAAGAATCAATCAGGTCCACTGATAAAAGAAACAGAATCGTGATGGTTTCAGGTTCAAATCTGAGATCTTAAAATTTTGGTTTATTTGCTAAGGAATTCAAAATGAGTGAACAGAACAAGGTGATTTACGATCATCGCGTGCTGAGTATTGTGGAGCGTGCTCCGAGTGCCAGGATCATATTCCCTAACTGGCAGAAAGAAAAGGAGTGCTGGCTCTTTCTTGCAGCGCATGACGACGATATCGTGTGCGGTGCCGGCTTGACTTTGTTGGCAGGTCTCGAGGAGGGAGTGGAAGTTCACGCAGTTATCTCTGCGAACGGGAATATGGGGTATTGTCGTGAGGAATCGCGTCATACGATTGCTCAAATTCGCCGTCAGGAAGCGGAGAAATCATTCGATATTCTGGGTGTTAAAAAAGAAAATGTCCATTTTCTTGACTTTGATGACTGCAGTTTCTATCTGAACGCCGGCAGGCGTTTCGCGGATGAAAACACCAAGTCACCTGTCATTGCCGGAGCAACTGGGCTTCAGAATTCCTATGTCTGGGCATTGAGAAAAATTCGTCCTACTCGAATTTTCTTGCCTACTCCGACAGATATTCATCCGGATCATCAGTTGACGACGAAAGAGATGATGATTTCCATTTTCCACGCGCAGGGAAATATCTGGCCGGAACTTGGGGAACAGATTGAGGAGATTCCGCTACTTTACGAGTATTCGACGTACAGTGATTTCGCGACGCTTCCGACTATGCGAATCAGGACCAATCAGGAACTTCTTGAGCGGAAACTTGAAGCGATTCGCGCGTATGCCAGTCAGGAACAGATTGAACTCCTGGTGAAAGGGCTGGAAGAGTCTGGCGCGCAGGAATATCTGCGTGAAGTGAAGCTGGACATCATGACGCCTCATAAACACGACAAATTATTTGATTGAGTGTTTTGCTCTTGGGCCGTAAATTGGGCACCCGTTAGAGAAAGATTCTTTCTGACGGGTGTTTTTATTTTTAGGTTAAATGAAATGGTCCCACACTCGTTTTTTCGCGGAAAACAGTTTGGGGAAGGTCTCTAAAAATTTTTTGGGGGAGATCTGGAATTTTTCAGCTGATGTGGTATAATTTGAAAAAAGGATGTTTTTTTGGGGAGGAAAGATAAAATGGAATCAGAAAAGGAAATGTCGGTAGAGCATAGGCCGGCTAAAACGTGCGTGCGTTTGAGTGAGGCGGAACTGCGTCGGCAGAAGCTGCAGGAAACGCTGAATTTAAGTATTGCTCAGATTGGTTTACTTGTCCGGACGACGAACTGTTTGGAGACGGAAGGGATTCTGACGGTTAGGGATCTGTTGAACAGTTCTCCTGAAAGGCTCTTGAAAATATCGAATTTTGGGGCCAAGACGCTGCTCGAAGTTTACGCTGCGCTGGAACGTTTGGGATTTAAAAGAGATTCTCAAAAATAGGATTTTGGAGAGTCTGACGTATGTGATGAAAATTTCCTGGCAATGAAAATGGAATCAGGAGATTTTAAGAGTTTTCCTTAATTTTGGTCTTAATCATTCATGAAAGAGCGTTCCTGGCTGTTAGCGAAAAAAAGAGGTGACCATCGGACGGATTCTCGTCTGGTTGGTCTGATCGCGGAGTTTTCTTTTGCGGGATTCTGCATTTTAGCGGGTGTCGTGGGACTTTTATGGCTCTGGTCTTTTTACGTTTTGCCGGAATTGAGAATTCACGAACGGTATGAAAAAACGATTTGTGAACTCGTTGACTGTCGGGTTTCGCCTCGAACTGTTTTGGGAAATCGCCCTATTTTGGACGAAGACAAGGATGATTTCAGGTTTAATGGTGATGGCGAGGCTTTTAATAGGACGGAGTTTGGAAATAAAGGAAACCGAACGTCATTGAATGAAGAAGAGTCAGGATTCTCTTTCGCGGAAGATGAGATGAATGCTCCGGATGGGAAAAATCAAAGTGATGGTGAAGGGAATCGAACCGGGAAAGAGCGGGAACGTTTATCCTCAGGTAAAGATTCCGTTCATCGCTCGGTCTTCGGCGTAAAAAATCTGACAAACCTGGGCGATATGTACTATTTGCCGGAAATGCAGTTGAAATATCATGTGGATGGAGTGGAACGAACCAACTGGACATCGAGTTTTGGCTCCATTACCCGTTCTTCCCGTTTTTCAACCGAAGAGAGCGCGAAAGAATTTCTTGAGCTATTTTGCATCGGGAAAAAATATTATTGTCTTTTCAATCCAGAAGCTCCGGATGAAGTCGTGATTATGCGCGGCTGGCAATTGGAAAACTTCTTCGCGCTGATTATTCCAATATCTTTATTTTTTATTGGAGTTGGGATTGGTATTCACGCGTTAACAGTTCCTCGCCTGGGAGGTTCCAAAGAAAAAACCGCGGTTTTGACGGCGGGCCGCAGAGTATTGGATGGTGAAAATGTCGCTCAATGGGAATTTCCCAATCTTCCACGAATTGATGAGATTACGGACAGTCCGGGAGTGCGTTTGGCATATCGATTGCCGATGATTGATTCTCCTGCCTGGGCACTCTGTATTCTGGTAATTTTGACTTTGGCGTGGAATGCTGGATGTCTTGTTTTCCTGACGATAGCGGCGTGCAGTTTTCTTTTGACGTTCGCGGATTGGATGATGCTCGCGTATCTCCTGCCTTTTTTATGTGTTGGAATCTGGCTTTTGGTTTTTACGTTCACTCGGTTGCGGAACGCTACCGCGGTGGGGCCGACCTTGGTGGAGATAGAGAGTTTTCCTATCCTTCCGGGGAAACCGGTTTCTCTTTTTCTCTCGCAGGGAGGGGTTAAACCGCTTCAGTGGCTAAATGTGGTTTTGGTTTGCGAGGAGGAGGCGGTTTTTACTCATGGCACCAATACGCGTCGGGAACGTCAGCGTATTTATCAGAGGCTGATTTTTGGTGAGGAGGCAATCGAAGTTGCGCCGGAGCGAGCTTTTGAAGTAATGTTTCCGCTGGAGATTCCTCACGGAGCGATGCATTCGTTTATTTCGCCGCGGAATCAGATTTACTGGCGAATCATCATTCAGGGGAAATTGGTGCATTATCCAATGTTTGAACGTTCTTTTCCGCTGGTGGTTTATCCCGATATTTCAGTTGAAGAGGAGAAGAAATGATTTCATCCATTATCATTCAGTTTGATCGGCAGCCTCATGAATTTCAGCCGCTGGAAACCATTACCGGGACGTTTCGGCTGGTAGACGTTGATTTGGAAGAGGTAAGCCAGATCGAGTTTTCAACGCTTTGGTTTACGGAAGGTAAAGGGGATGAGGATCTCGGGATCGTTTTCTTCACGGAACTTGACCGCATGAATGGCCTTTTGCGGAAAATGCCGGAAAGAGCGGTGAATGAAGAAGACGCGGCGGGAAGAATGACTGTTCAAGCGCAGCCGGAGGGAAATTATGTTTTACCCAATCAGGAAGAGGCGGATGGAAGATCTTTTCGCTTTTCAGTAAAACTTCCGGCTTCGCCGCTTTCGTATCTTGGAAAAATACTGAAGATTCACTGGTGTGTTCGAGTGCGTCTGTTTCGGAAAAATGGCCGGGAAGTGAAAAGTGAGCGGATGTTTCAGGTTGGAAAAGTGCCTCAAGTTCAAGTGGACCTGAACTGAGAGAATAGGTTGGGGCAAGGAGCACGGAATGTACGAGGAAAATCCTTTTTGCACACGACGCATCAAACCTGGAGCGATTCCTTTTTATTTTCCGGAGGGGATTTCCCTTCAAACCCTGATTGGGACATTGAGGGAAAACGCGTGGTGCGGTCAGATCATTGGGCCGCATGGTTCAGGAAAATCGACGCTTTTGGCCGCGCTTCTGCCGGAAATCGCGGAGAGCGGGAGAAGAATCGTTCATTTAGAGCTTCAGGACGGGGTACGTCAGCTGCCGCTGTCAGACGCGGATTTTTTGGAGATGAATGAAAATACGCAGCTTGCCATTGACGGGTATGAGCAGCTTTCTTACTGGACACGCCGACGAATCAAAAGTAAATCCGCGAAGCAGGGATTTGGCGTCATTATTCTCGGTCATGAACCGTTGGAGTATCCGGATCTTTACCAAACCTCGCGTGAGCTGGCGGTCGCGAAGCTGATTGTTTCGAGGCTTTTGGAAAATACGATTGTCCGAATCCCGGAATCTGTTATTGAGGAACATTTTGAACTATATTCCGGCAATTTGCGCGAGATGCTTTTTTCACTTTACGATGTTTATGAAGAGGCTTATCGTACGCTGAAGGGAAGAAGATAGTTTTTTTCAAAAAAGAATCGGCTCCGAAAGAGCAGAATTCCTTCGGAACCGGGTTGGTGGAATTGATTGAAAACGTGATCTGTCCGCGTTTTCTTAGAAAGTGAGCATTTCTTTCATTTCATTAAATCGTTTGTCGATGTCTTCGCGCGAACTGCGTTTCAGGGCATCGAAACTGAAGTCTTCGATGGTGAAACTGGCCGTGACCGTGGCGTAAATGAGAGCTTCTTTGATGGTTTTCAGGTCCGCGCGGTCTTTTGAGGCAAGGTATCCCATAAACGCGCCGGCAAAGCAATCGCCGGCTCCGGTCGGTTCAATGACTTTTCGGGACGGATAGGCGGGAAAAACGCACGTTTGGCCGTCCTCACCCAGGAAAACGCAGCCGTGAGCGCCTTTTTTAATGATGACGAAACGCGGCCCCATGGCACGGATGATGTCGCCGCATTCGAAAATGTCCTGTTTTCCCGCGAGAAGCTGGGCCTCGCTGTCGTTCAGGATCAGACCGTCAACCTGCTTGAGGAGTTTCAGAAGATTTTCACGGTCTCCATTAATATAGTAATCCATGGTGTCGGCAACGATAAGTTTCGCTTCTTCACATTCGTCAATTACTTCCATCTGTGAAACGGGTGAATTGTTCGCGAGAAAAATGAAGGGGCATTTTCGTGCTTCCGGCGTCAGATTTGGATGAAACTCTACGCAGCAGTTCGGCTCAAAGGAAAGAGTTTGGCGGTTATTCATGTCGGCTTCGTAAACAGCTTCCCATGCCGTAGTTTTCTGGTTTGGAACGATCTGGAGGTTCGCGATGTCGATATTATGCGAACTAAAGAGTTCAGAATCTTCTGCTTTCCAGTCCGCGCCTCCGACGATTCCGGAAGCGTAAACTTTCGTGAAGAAAGAAGCTCCATAAGAGGCGTGGGAGCCTGTTCCGCCCAGAACATTTTCGCGTCGAGCGGTTTGCGTATTGATGGTATCGAAAGCGAAGGAACCGACGATGAGTAAGTCAGCCATGGTTTGTCTCTATTATTTTCTTTTGGATTGTGTGACGAAAACAAAGGCCGAACGATTCAGCCTCAAAATTTTCACCTTATTTTAACACTGAATGAGCTGAAAGTCAATTGGGGGTGGAGGGAAATGGGGCATTTTCCATGTCTCGAAGAGTATGTTTTAATGATTAGCGGCAGATGAAAGCTCTGGAAGTGGAGAAATCTGTGGATTTGGCGGGGAGTGTGCCCTTTACAAAAAAATTAAATCGGATATAATTGGATAAAATTTACTTTGTGTTTTCACTTTACCGTTTCAGAACGAGAATAAAAACGAGAATAAAAATGAGAATTTTATCCGGAATTCAGCCAACCGGCAACCCGCACTGGGGAAATTATTTTGGGGCGAACCGTCAGTACGTGACCCTTCAGGGAAATAAAGATGACGCGTTTTACTTCATCGCGAACCTTCACGCGTTGACGACGGTGCGTGACCGGGAACGCCTTGCCCAGCAGACGTTCAATATGGCAGTTTATTTTCTTGCGATTGGTTTGGATCCGGAGAAATCCACGCTTTTTGTTCAGTCTGATGTTCCTGAAGTGGCGGAATTAACCTGGCTTCTTCTCACTTGCTGCCCAATGGGGCTTCTGGAAAGATGCCACGCGTACAAAGAAAAACTGGCGAAAGGTCTTACCGCTGATGCGGGGCTTTTTACGTATCCGGTTCTGATGGCGGCGGATATTTTGGCGTACGATTCTGACTGTGTTCCGGTTGGGGAAGATCAGCAGCAGCATTTGGAAGTGACTCGAGACCTGGCGCAGACGTTTAACCATAATTTTGGAGAAACTTTTATTCTTCCCAAAGCGTACATTGTGCCGGCTGCAGGCAAGGTTCCGGGGACGGACGGGGAAAAAATGTCCAAGAGTTACGGAAATACGCTGGAAGTAATTGAGGACGTCAAGGTTCAGAAGAAAAAAATTATGCGTATTGAGACGGATTGCCGTCCGATGGAAGATCCTAAAGATCCGGAAACGGATAATCTCTATCTTCTGTATAAATTGTTCGCCAGCGAGGAACAGCGTCAGGAAATGGAAGAGCTTTACCGCCGCGGAGGATTTGGCTATGGACAGGTCAAGAAAGAGCTGGCTCGAATTTGCGAAGAGTATTTCGCTCCTATTCGTGAACGGTACGCGAAGTATTCGGCAGATCCGGATTTCGTGAAGGACGTTCTTGCGGAAGGCGCGAAACGTGCCCGTGCCAAGGCGGCTCAGGTTTTGGATCGCGCTCAGAGCAATTGCGGTATCTGCCTGCCGAAATAAAGAAAAAGGATGGGAGGAATCTGCTGATTCCGTAAATTACGCGTTTTTTAGAAACGTGAATTTTGAAAATTCGTGAGTCTTTTTTTCACGCACGAAAGCCGTTCTTAAGTGAACGGCTTTTTTATTCAAATTTCCCATTTTGTGTGAGTTTTCTGACGGAGCGTATTAAATTCTGAAAATTTTTACCGCAAAAAGGAGGCGAATTTTATTCATTCGCGAAATTCAGGGTACTTCTTAATTCTCCATTTTGACATTTTTTCACGATACCGAGAAATTTTCCGGTCTCGCTCGTGACGACAGCTTCTTCATTCGGCAGAAGATTTTCCGCGTCTGGATGACGGACGGGAATGCCGTTTTTCAGTTTTTGGCATTCTTTTTCTGAATAGGCAATTTGCGGCATATCAGGTACCGCGTCGAAAAAAGGGCGGAGAAAATTAGTGCATTGGGGACGGTTAATCGGTTGCGGATCATCTCGTTTTCGGATTTCAAGAGCATCTTCCAAATGGAAACAGCCAATCGCGGTTCGAGTAAGGGCGGCCATGACCGCTTCCGTACCAAGGCGGCGGGCAATGTCGCGGCCGAGTGAACGGACGTAGGTACCGCTGCCGCAGATGATTTTGAGTTTCATCTTTGGATACTCATATTCGAGGAGTTCCAGCGCATGAATTTGAATCGGACGCGGTGTCAGATCGACCTCTTTTCCTTTTCTTGCCAGATCATACGCTTTTTTTCCGTTTACTTTCAAAGCGGAGTAAATCGGAGGCTTTTGGAGGATTTCCCCTAAAAACTCAGGCAGGATAGATTCAATTTCATTCCGGGTTGGAACAAGCGGATTTTCAACCGGAGTCATTTCCGTCTCAATGTCTTCAGAGGGACTTGAGAGGCCCAAACGGAATTCCGCGACGTAAGTTTTTCGCTGTTTTTGGACATGGGAAATGAGTTTCAAAGCTCGGCCAAGGCCCATCACCAAGACTCCATCGGCGAGTGGGTCGAGTGTTCCAGCGTGACCAATTTTGATTTTTTTATCAAATTTTTTTCCGTCAAGAATTTCCCCCAAAACCATTTTTACTGCGTCAAAAGACGTGATTCCAGAGGGTTTCTTAATATTTAAAAATCCATCGAACATTTGGTTTAATCCTTAAAATCGTTAAATTTTCTTAAGGTTTTCGGTCGTTCTGTCGATGATACCACTGAATTAACTGCTTAATCGTTAAAGTTAAGGTGATTGGATTTTTTGAACTTTAAAATGGCGTTTTTTATCAGCTGCGGAAAATTCTGAAATTCAGCTGAAAAATTTCGCGGAAGCGGTTGATTCACGAGTTCATCGTCCGGGGAGTTAACCTCGGGGCAGTGGTTTGCTCCCCGGTCATCATTAATAGTATAGCGAATGATGGCCATGAGTCCAGTAGTAAGACGAAAAAGTATTCATTTTTGGCGAAATTTTTTGATGATTTTCGCGATAGCGTTTATTTTACGCCTTGAAATGAATGTTTTGGCAGGCAGTTTAGTCGTTCAGGCGGCTGCTCTTGAAGAAAGAGTTGAGGTAGAATCGGAAGTTGATTCCGAAATCGACCTGATTCTTGAAGATGTCTCCGAACCGGTCGTTCCTCAAGAGGAATTGGAACAGTCTTCAATTAAGAAAACGGTGAAAAAAAATTCTGACGGAGCAGAAGAAGCTGGCGGCGGAGTGGTCGAAAAAGTCGCTGGGATGAGGGAGGATCCTGATTCCCCGGCAGGTAATGAGCATTCACTAAACGCGGATTCGTCTGATTTGGCTGAAGAAGTAGAAAAAAATGAAATGGAGATTTCTTCGGAAAACGAGGCTTTTTTAGAAAAAGAGCAGAAAAAGGAATCAATTTCGGAGGGAAGATCCATTTTGAATTCAGATATTTCCCTGGAATCAGATATTTCAAAAGGCGACGCTCGGGAGATAGAAAATTCGCAGGATTTTGGGATTTCCGAAAAAACTGAAAAGGTGTCAGATGGAGCGGATTCGGCAGATGAATCAGTGCGATCGGATGTGGAGAAGGTTCAGGTATCGAAGTCTGAAAAAGAGTTAGTTTCGGACAAGAACCATTCATTTTATGAAATAGGGCTTCGTGAGGACGCAATCGTTCGCGCCATTCGCGCTGCTCGCCCCGCGGTCGTTAATATCCGTGGTGAAAAATTGATGAAAAGTGTTCCATATGACGCATCGGGCACTAAATCGCATGGTGAGGCGAACGTGCCGAATGGTTCGGAGTCTCCTCACGTAAACGGGATGGGAACAGGAGTTCTCTTTGATCCTCGCGGATATATCGTGACAAATTTTCATGTGGTGGATGGGATTCAGGAAATCCACGTGACGACGGCTGATTCGAAAACTTACGTGGCGCAGATTCTTGCCCGGGACCGGGAAACTGATTTGGCGATTATTAAGATAGAGGCGCTGGCAGGAGAGGTTTTTGAGACGATTCAGGTAGGGGAGTCGTCGGATTTAATGACGGGTGAAACGGTAATTGCCGTAGGAAACGCTTATGGGTACGAACACACGGTAACGAAAGGTATCATCAGCGCGCTTCATCGTTCTGTTCAGGTGAGTGATGTTCAATTTTACCAGGATTTGATTCAGACAGATGCCAGCATTAATCCGGGAAATTCAGGCGGTCCGCTTCTGAATATTAAAGGAGAAATGATTGGAATTAACGTTGCGGTTCGGGCAGGAGCGCAAGGAATTGGTTTCGCGATTCCAGTGAATCGAGCGATGGAAGTCGTGACTCGAATGGCGGAATCGTGCGGTACGAGCCGAAATTGGCACGGAATTGGTTTTGTGAGCCATCCAATTGGTAGTTCCCGAGGGGCAGTTGTTGAGCATGTTGAGAAGAACAGCCCGGCAGAAGCGATTGGTTTACGCGCGGGTGACGTAATCCTTGGCGTGAATCAAAAGAAAATCTCCAATGAGCTTGATTTTGCCTGTTCCATTCTGGAAATGCGATCGGGTGAAACGATTCGGATTTCAGTCATGAGGAATCAGGAAGTGGCTACGGTTAAACTGGCGCTTGGAGCCGTTGCTTCCCAAAATCGTGTAGTTTCAGATTACGCGCCGGAAATTGCCGACAGACCAGCTTTCCATGTCGAAAAACTTACGAACGAAGAAGTTATTTGGAAACAGATGGGGGTTTTGGTTTCACCAATTAAGGGAAACGATATTCCGATTCATGGTTCGCGCTCGTACAATGGGGGACTTTTAGTTCAGAATGTTCGTCCCAATAGTCCAGCCGCGCGTCAGGGAATCCGAAATGGCGACGTTCTGCTGGGAATTTTTCAGTGGGAGACTCTCACACTGGATAATGTGATTTTTATTCTTGGACATCCGGAATTTCAGAATCAGAAAAATGTCAAGTTCCTTTTGGCTCGTGATGGGCAGGTATTTCGAGGAAGTTTCGCCGTTGGAGATTTTAAGAATACTGTGAGGGCTGAAACCGCTTCTGCCGCGTATCCCGCTGCCAGATAGCCGCAGACCGCCGCGAAAAAAGATTGACTCTGTGAGTGATGAATAATGGGCAGCTGAATTTAGTATTCACTGCCCGTTGTTCATTTTTTTCGGTAGAGTAAAGAAATTCTGAGTGCGGGAATCTGGGGGCAGACTGGTGACCTGAGAGTTTGGGAGTAAACCGTAATAAAGGAGTTTTTATGGAACTGGAGATTGTTGAAAGGCTTTGCCGCCGTTTTCCTGATCATCCGTCAATGAAGCTGGGGCCTGGGGATGATGCCGCCATTTTGGAACTGGCTGGTTCATCGCCGGAGATTGTCGTGAGTACGGACCTTCTGACAGAAGGAGTTGATTTTTTGCTTGCGCGGATGTCTCCCCGGAAAATTGGGCGCAAGGCGTTGGCGGTTAATTTAAGCGATCTCGCGGCAATGGCAGCGGAGCCAATCGCGTGCGTGATTTCGGCCGCGTTACCTAAAAAAGCGGTTTTCCCCACTGAAGAAGATCTGAAAGAAGGCGGAGTTTCGGAAATTTTTCTTCCGAAAGAGATGAAACCTTCCGGAAAAGGGGTTCCTGAGTTGATGGAAAGGCTTTGTGACGGTTTTCTTGAGGCGGTTGAGGATTCAGCCGGCAGGATAGAGAATGTGCCTGAAAACGGCGAAATAACGCCTAAAAAACTATTTCCAGCCGCAATTGCCGGAGGAGATACGAATACTTGGGATGGACCGCTGGTCCTTTCAGTGACGGTGATTGGCCGCGTAAAGGGAAAACCTCTTTGTCGGCATGGGGCGAAATTGGGAGACGCGATTTTTGTGACTGGAGCGCTTGGGGGAAGTATTCTTCGGCGGCAGTTTGAATTCCAGCCGCGAATTCGTGAAATGCTGACCCTGAATCAGGAGTTTGAACTAGGGGCTGGAATGGACATCAGTGATGGTTTAACTCTTGATTTGATGCGTCTTTGTCGACAAAGCGCGTGCGGAGCGGAACTGTTTCTGGATGAGATTCCTATTTCAGAGGATGCGAAAATTTTGTCATGTCTGGAGCCGGAGAAATCTTCCATTTGGGACTGGATTCCCCAAAAAATGGCAGTTCGCACGCCGCTGGAACACGCTTTAGGGGATGGGGAGGATTTTGAGATACTTTTTACTGCTCCATGGGAAAAAAGTGAAGAGATTGCCGCGAATCGCTTTGGAATTCCAGTTTTCAGGATTGGAAGAATCATTGAAGGGGATCAGATTATGGGGAAATATGCCGGGAAAACTTCCGAGCCGATTCCGATTCAAGGGTTTTGCCATTAAAGAAGTGCTTGGAAAAATGGCGAAAGTTTTCCGATAAACGAGAATTTTCGGAATATTTAAAAAAATCGTTAAATTTTGCCCGATTACGCTAATGAATAGAGTTTTACTGGACGATATAATTAGTACTTGCGAGACGCTCAAGGATAAGAGCAAACATTCAAGGAGGAGTATTTGAAATGCGCAAAGTATTGATTGCATTCATTTTGTCGTTATTTGTTTTTCAGTCTGTTGGCTGTCTTCTTCCGATTTATGACGGTGATACGGCACGTCGAACCCAGCAGCAGCTGAATACTTCGGAAAATCTTCGTCTGATTCGTGATGATTGGGAACGTTTCTGGTTCCTTGATCAGCCCGACCACAGTACTCCGTGGCGTAACCATGGCGGTATGATCTGATCAGGCGGGAATAACTGAATCCTGAAAGACACCGAAAGTCAGTAATTTTTCAGAGAAACTCAAAGAGCGCGTATTTTTGTCATGGCAGATTCACGATAATGCCTTGAATTTTATTCAGTGGTAAAAGTGGACCATGTTTAAGGCAAACGGAAGTTAACTTTGGAATTTTAATTCTCTGTTAATGGATTTGACTGGCAGGAAAATCAGTAGGAAGATCCGACACTGGAATTTTGGAAATTTCCGTAAGCGAAAGTCTTTGAATGAATTTCATTGAGACACGCCGCGGAGTTTTGAAAAGAAGTGAATTTCGTATTTTAAGAAATGCGAGGAAATATGCGAAATTCATCTCCAGAACAGGTATGCTTCGTATTCGACCGGATGTGCTTCCTGAAATTTCAGCAGGTTCACCTAACGTCTGGACTTTTGCTGAAAATATTCAGAATCGTTTTCATGGAAGATCTGTTTGTTTTAGGACAGAACAGTTTTTTCGTGAAAAGGGTTAGAGAGTTTAGTTTTGGTTTGGTACGAAAGCACAAAGAGCTTCAGGATTGGAAAGGATTCTGATTCTTGGAGGGAAGATTGGATTTTTGAGAGATTTTTTTGAACCAGCGTATGCTCCGGGATTCAATGTGGAGTTCGTGGGCAACACAGTGTGAGAATACTGCGCGTTGCTCCTCCTATGCGCGAATTTTCTCGCCGGGTCCATTGAAACACTTGGAAAACGGGGTAAAATTAGGGGAGTATGTGGTGAAACGCGTACTCCCCTTTTTGGTTTAATTGCTTTTTTCACGATCTGAACGCAATGATACTGCGGGATAAATCGGGAATACGAACTTTAAATGAAAGAAAAGGAACGTTTTCATGAATGACATTTCACTGGCAGTATCAATTGGAAGCTTGAAGTTGGAAAATCCAGTCCTCGTTGCTTCCGGAACATTTGGTTACGCAAAAGACGCGGCGGGATTAAATTCGGAGAATGGGGCGTATTCGCTTAGGGAGTTGGGTGGAATTTTGCCAAAGACCATCACGAAACTGCCTCGTCAGGGAAATCCTGCTCCGAGAACGTGCGAAACGACCGCTGGATTGCTGAACGCGATCGGATTGGATAATGACGGATTGGATGAGTTCATCGTGAAAAAAATGCCGTATCTCAGGAGTATCGGAACGAAAATTATCGTATCGATTGCTGGAAGAACGGCGGAAGAATACGCGGAGATGGCGGCAGCGTTAAGCGGCGTGGAGGGGGTCGATGCGCTGGAATTGAATATCTCCTGTCCAAATGTGGCTCATGGAACGGATTTTGGTAAAAATCCTGTTGAGTGTGAAAAACTCGTTGCTGGAGTACGGCGGGCAACCAATCTGCCATTCTTCACGAAACTGACGCCGAATGTGGGAGATATTACTGTTGTCGCGAAAGCTGCCGAACAGGGGGGATCAGACGCGGTTTCGTTGATTAATACCGTCCTTGGGATGGCCATTGACTGGCGAAAATGCCAGCCGCGGCTTGGGAACGTAATGGGAGGCATGAGCGGCCCGGCAATTAAACCCATTGCTCTGCGCATGGTCTATCAGACGGCAAAAGCTGTTCAGATTCCAATCGTAGGAATTGGAGGGATCGAGACTGTCGATGATGTCATGGAATTTCTGGTTGCCGGAGCAACCGCTGTTGAGGTTGGGACTGCCAATTTTTATTCGCCAACCTGCACTCAGAAAATCATTAAGGCTCTGCCCGAGGCCGTTGGATATTTTGAGGTAAAAGATATTCGTGAGATTATCGGAAGAATGCATAAAATTTAAATACCGTCTAAATAAAAAACCAGTTTCAGGAGGTGAAACTGGTTTTTAGTGGATTAAAGGAGTTTTGAAAACTTAATTCTGGAAAGACGGATGCTTTCGTTTTTAGTCCGTGTTTCCGGAAGTTCCACGTATTCTCGATCTTGCGGAAATCCGAAAATCTCGTGAAATTTCAAAACACTCTTTTCGCTTACTGGAAAATCGTTTTAAAAGGTCCCTTAATTTACTTCGGGTGGATAAAGCTCCATCGTGATCCAGAATTTTTTATTTGGATTTTTTTCATCTTTTGGGAAAAGACGGAAATAGGTTTTCAGAAAACTCCGCTGTCCGTTTGCCTGGTTTTCTGAAAGGTAGAGGATGGCATTGGGATCGGAGGTGGTGCGTTTGCTCATTTGGAAGTATTTGAGAGAAATGAGCAGGCGGTCCAGGTCACCAGTAAAACCTTCGAAAGTGATTTTTTCAAGTTCAAGACGATTATTAAAGTAGTACGTCAAAGAACCAACCAAATCGGAGGAAGTAGGCCCCGTCGAAATCGGAACACGGTATCCGCGAGTACTTAATGGGCCGACGAGTGTCACGCACGACCAATGTGCTTCCACCCAGTCAGGAGTAATGTCAAAATTAAAAATTTCCAAAAAATCTGAAATTGGCGGACCTACTGGAGTTTTGAAGGTTTGCTGGGAAGATTGTTCCAAAACCGGAATCTCTCCCACCCGAGGGCAGCCGTCTGGGCCAGTAACTGCCGTGTTCAGGTTGAGTTTAGGTGATGGCGGCGTTAGGGCCAGAGGATCTGTGGATGGCGGTTCCGCACTGCCATTGGAGGCAGGAGAAGGAATTCCAGACGATGAGTCCGGGCCAATGGAACTGACATTTTCAGAATCACCGGTTCCGTAATTCGAAGTACTGTCCTCTCCGCTTTCGTTCTGGTAATTTTCAGAATCACCGGTTCCGTAATTCGATGAAGTACCGTCCTCTCCGCTTTCGTTCTGGTAATTTTCAGAATCACCGGTTCCGTAATTCGAAGTACTGTCCTCCCCGCTTTCGTTCTGGTAATTTTCAGAATCACCGGTTCCGTAATTCGAAGTACTGTCCTCCCCGCTTTCGTTCTGATAATTCTCAGAATCACCGGTTCCGTAATTCGAAGTACTGTCCTCCCCGCTTTCGTTCTGATAATT
>JAFQUP010000074.1 GCA_017408405.1 Thermoguttaceae bacterium | reverse complement strand
CTCCTCCACGACTGACGCGATGAACGACGGCCGCACGTGGGATGAAGGGCAGAGCTGGTGCGTTTTTGAAGGTCAGCGTTTCCTGCTGCGTGATGTCGTCGCGGAACTTAAGGGCCGCGTCGTCGGTCAGTCGATCTGGGATACGTACCAGAGATGGCCGGTCTACTCCAAATTCTTCGACAACGCGGGTCCCATTCCGCACCATATGCACCAGATGGAAAAGGATGCCGTCCTGACGAATCAGGAAGGAAAACCAGAATCGTACTATTTCCCGCCGCAGCTCAATGCCGCTGAAAATAATTTCGACTACACTTTCTTCGGTCTGAATCCCGGAACGGAAAAGAAAGACGTCATCCGCTGTCTGGAAAACTGGAACAAAGGGGACAATGGGATCCTTGACCTCTCCGCGGCCTACCGTCTGAAGAGAGGGACCGGCTGGTGCGTTCCGCCGGGAGTTCTGCACGCTCCGGGTTCTCTCTGTACCTACGAACCGCAGTGGGGCTCCGACGTTTTCGGAATGTTCCAGTCCCTGGTCGAAGGCCGTCAGGTCGGCTGGGATCTCCTTACGAAAGACGTTCCGGAAGATAAAAAATACGATCTGGACTTCATCGTCGAGATGCTCGACTGGGAAAAGAACGTCGATCCGTACTTCAAGAAGAACTTCTACATGGAGCCGGTCGTTGATCCGGAAAACAGCGGCGAAGGATACACAGACCGCTGGATCGACTACAAACTGTTCGACGGCAAGCAGATCGTGACGGCGAAAGAGATCACTGTGGATCCCGGCGCGAAATGTGTCCTGCGCGATCCCGGCGCGAGCGCGTGGATCTTTGTTCAGGGTTCCGGCTCCATCAACGGTCTGAAAGTCCAGACGCCTGTCATGATCCACTTCGGAGAAGAGACGGACGATGAATTCTTCGTAACGGCAGAAGCGGCTGCCCGCGGCATCTCGCTGGAAAATACCGGCTGCGAACCGCTCGTCGCTCTGCGATACTTTGGTCCGGACGTTCACGAAAAGCTCCCGGAATGAGTTTTAATAGAAAAAAGAAACCTCCAATAATTTTAAAACATACCGGCGGTTAAGAAAGCCGCCGGTAGTCAGATTTTTGGGGATTTTTTCTATTTACGTAAAATTTTCCTTACCTTTAGAAAGGTTTTTCATGAAAAAATTCAGTATCCCCTGCCTCTCCATGATCGTATGTCTTTGCGCGACGATGCTTTTAACGGCCAGTATTTCCGCGAAAGATCTTCTCGATGTGCGGAATTCGCCAAATGAGCCGGTCAAAATGATCTTCGATACCGATATGGGAAACGATGCTGACGACGCTCTCGCGCTGGCCATCATCCACAATATGATCGACCGCGGGAAGTGCGAACTTCTCGGCCTCACGCTAACCAAGAGCAATCCATATGCCGCGAAGTACTGCAAAGCGTTTAATACGCAGTATGGCCATCCAGATATTCCGATCGGACTGGTAAAAAACGGCGCGACACCAGATTCTGGACGTTACGTGCAGAAAGTTTTTGAAATGAAAAAAGCGGACGGCACTCCCGCATTCCCGATTCCGGAAGGTTGGGAGCCTGAGGATTCTGTCGTTTTGCTCCGCAAACTTCTCGCGGCCGCAGAAGACAATTCAATCGTGATCGTTCAGGTTGGTTTCTCCACGAACCTGGCCCGACTTCTCGATACGCCCGGCGATGAGATCTCCCCGCTGACAGGCAAGGAACTCGCTGCAAAAAAAGTTCGACTCGTTTCCGCCATGTTTGGAGCTTTTACGTTCAAAAACGACCGCTTCATCAAGCACAAGGAATTCAATGTGGTCAAGGACATTCCTGCCGCTCAGAAACTGACTAAAGAATGGCCAACCCCGATCGTTTTTAGCGGTTTTGAAGTCGGTATCGAGATCATGGTTCGCGGCTGCACAATTCTCAATGACTATCAGACGCCTGAACCGAATATCATGAAGGAATCATATCTCGCCTATCGCGGTGAATGGAAACTCGAACAGCCGACGTGGGATCTGACGTCTGTTCTGTTCGTCGTTCGTCCGGAAGAAGGAAGAGATTACTTTACTCTTTCAGAAATGGGAACGGTGACTGTCCGTGACGACAGCACGACGTACTTCACGCCTGACCCGAACGGCAAGCATTTCTGCTTCAAAACTAATCGGGAACAGGAGATTCGCGTTGAGGAAGCGTTTGTGAACCTTTGCAGCGAAAAGCACTAAAGGAAACTGAAACTGACTGCCCCAAATAGGATCTCTCATGGAGCAAGCGTTTTAAAAGGTTCCCAAATTGCTATTTTTTATTAAAAACCATTAACGAAACAAAGAGCGGGAAAAACCGCTCTTTGTTTTTGAAAATATTCAGGTAAACCCTAAAAAAAGGGGTAACCGAAGTCACCCCTGCTACTGGATCTGGTTAAATTTTATTTTCAATAATTTTCAGCTTTTACTTCAAAGAAAGCCTGAGGATGAGCGCAGACCGGGCACATCATGGGAGCAGAAGTTCCGTAATGGATATGTCCGCAGTTACGGCAGAACCATTTATTTTCACCAACTTTCACGAAAACTTCGCCTTTTTCAACGTTTTCCGCCAATTTGCGATAACGTTCCTCATGCGTTTTTTCAATGGCAGCAACCATTTCGAATTTCACGGCAATCGCGGTGAAACCTTCTTCACGGGCTTCTTCCGCGAATTTACGGTACATTTCGGTCCATTCTTCGTATTCACCAGCTGCCGCGGCGAGAAGGTTTTCATGGGTATTTCCAATGCCGCCAAGTTCTTTGAACCAAAGTTTGGCATGTTCTTTTTCGTTGCCGGCGGTTTCTTCGAAAATAGCCGCGATCTGTTGATAGCCTTCTTTACGCGCGACGCTCGCAAAGTAAGTATACTTATTGCGCGCCATTGATTCACCCGCGAACGCGTACTGAAGATTCGCTTCTGTTTTGCTTCCTTTGAGTTCCATTTCACTCTCCTCGGAAAATATTAAGTTGACATTTAAATCAGAAAATTAATATTAGTATTTTATCTTATTTTATTTTACCTGTCAATACCGTAAACAAAATTTACTCATGAAATTCAAAGTTCTTTAGTAAGATATTTTATCTTTTTTTAAAAATTAGCTAAAAACTTTTAAAAATTTAGATTTTTTTGAAAGTTTCAGGCGGGAAACTATTGACATTTTGAAATAATTAATTATGCTAATTAATGTTGAAGGTTTTACGCTTCAAATTTTTACGGTTTGGATAAAAGTAATTTCCTGGCAAGATCATCATTTAACGAAGGGTACTCCCATGAAAAGAACGCTTATTTTCATCATAGCCTGCGCGGCACTTCTTCTGTGGACAGCGCGTTCAGAGGCTCAGATTTCAATTCAGGTTGGAGTTGGGACTCGTCCGTACTACGGCTATTACGGTCACTACTATGGTCCATCATACTATCCGCCCGCGTATCGATACGCACCGCACGTTCATATCGTCGCTCCGCCTCCACCGCGTCATCACTATTATCGTCCAGCTCCGCCTCCGCCGCCACACCATCATCGCCATCCGGCACCGCCGCCTCACCATCCCCATCATCGTTAATGCCATTGTCGGGGCACATCATGCCTGATTTTCCGCGGAAAATCAGGCGTTAGCTCAAACTCCCGCCTGTTTTTTTCCAGACGGGAGTTTTTGTTTCAATCAAATTTTCAACAGACAGAGCAGAAAATTTTGAATGCCTGTTAAATTTATGAATGACCGGTCACCAAGCCGAAATTCAGGTAATCGCCCCAAATCTTCGAGTCCGATTTTGAAAAGACTCCAGGGCCTGCTGAAAAAGTTCCTCAGAAAAATCCGGCCAGCAGACATCCGTAACCCAAAGTTCAGCGTAACTAAGCTGCCATAGCAGAAAATTACTTAATCTCATTTCTCCGGCAGTACGAATAAGAAGGTCAGGATCAGGCATTCCAGCGGAATAAAGTTCGGATTCCAGCCTCTTTTCATTAATTTCGTCGGGGTCAAGTTCCCCGCTCTTTACTTTCAGAGCCAGATTTCGAGCGGCATCCACGAGTTCCTGTCTTCCTCCGTAGTTAATCGCCAGAGTCAGGCAAAGTCCGCTGTTTTTTTCACTCATGGCAATCGTTTCGTCCATTTTTTTTAACGCGGAATCAGGAATTCCGTTTCGTCTTCCAACAACGCGCAGGCGCACGTTATTTTCCATGATCGTTGGCCTGGAGGAAACCATAAACTGTTCCAAAAGGCGCATGATAGCGTCAAGTTCCAATCTGGGCCGTTTCCAGTTTTCATGCGAAAAGCAATAGAGCGTCAAATTTTCCAATTCCATTCGCACGGCTTCCGCGACGATTTTTTCGACAACTTTCGCTCCCTGTCGATGACCGGCGGCTCGCGGCAGTCCGCGTTTCTGCGCCCACCTTCCGTTTCCATCCATGATGATCGCGACGTGAGTGAGGCGGTTTTTCTCTGGAACGTTTTTTTCGTTTTTTGCTGGAATCCGGCGAACGGATTCTTTTGAACTTTCAGCCCCAAAGGCTGAATTATCCTTTTTTTTTCGGTTAAAAAACATACCGCGCTCTCCGTCAAGAATTAGATGAAGGACTTTTTCCTGAAAAATTTTTTGTTCCGGAAGCATTCAGGAAGCGAATCAGGTTTTCCATTTCCGAGGCCAAGTCCTTTCTTGCCCTGCGTCTGGCGGCTGGAAAAGGAATAGCGACCTGATTAATGCTAAAAATCGCGGTGACACCGCGCGAATACGCTTCTTCAATCCGCTTGCCGACATCTCCCACGACAGCGATCAGAGGAACGTTGGCTTTTTTAGTACGACCGGCAACGCCTAAAACGACTTTTCCCCGAAGACTTTGGGAATCAATTTTTCCTTCTCCCGTAAAGACCATATCCGCGTTCTCGAGAAGTTTATCGAAATTTACGGTATCAAGGATCGTTTCAATTCCCATTTGAAGTTTTGATCCGAAGAAAGCGGTCATTCCGCCTCCCATTCCGCCAGCGGCACCGGCACCGGGAAGAGTAAAAAAGTTGGAAATGCCGTGCTTTTTCAAAAGTTCATCTCCGAGATCGCGGATAATGATTTCTCCACAGTGCATCAATCCCTCATCAAGGCGCTTAACCATTGCTTCATCCGCCCCTTTTTGAGGAGCGAAGACACGCGCGGCGCCCGTTGGACCGCAAAATGGATTATCAATGTCACACATCGTAATGATTTCTACGGAATCAAGGATAGGGGTTCTGAGAGAAAGGTCAATTCGCGCGATTTCCGAGAGCGTTCCCCCAGTTGGAACAAAAGGTATTCCGGAAGCATTAAAAAAACGAACTCCACAGGCAGCCGCGGCACCTGTTCCGGCATCATTTGTGGAACTTCCTCCCAAGCCGAGAATAATTTTCGAGCAGCCGTTTCGAGCAGCGTGAAGAAGAAGCTCTCCCACGCCAAAAGTCGTGGTCATTTCAGGATTTTTTTTCCCGTAAACCAAAGGAAGCCCGGCACAGGCCGCCATCTCCACTACGGCAGTGCTGCCATCAGGAAGAATTCCATAAAAAACCCGCATTTTTTCAAAAAATGGTCCGTTTACTTCGACATAGACTTTTCGACCGCCCAGTGCCTTCAAAAAAGCGTCAACGGTTCCCTCCCCGCCATCCGCCACGGGAATACTTTGAATTCGCGCGTCCGGAATGAATTTTCGAATTGCCCGTGCCATAATCGAGCAGATTTCCTGAGAAGAGAGTGTTCCCTTAAACGAATCCGGAATCAAAATGAAGTTTTTCATGAATGCTCCCTAAATTAAGGATAAAAATATCTTTTTTATTCTACACGATTTTTGAGAGATTGTCAAGAAGTACCCAAAGATTTCCCACGGAGAAAAAATTCAAGCCCCAACGTGACTCCCATTTCATCCGTGAATGAGAAAATGGCACCAGCTCTTTTTCAAAAAAAGGTATTTCGTAAAAGAATCAGAGCGCGTTGAGATTAAGGAAACCTGGAAAAACCAAGTCAGATGAAAAAAATTGGGAGATTACTTCCGCGGATAATCTCATTTTCGTGAAAATGTCAACATTCAGTCGGTTCGAAAATTCCCAAAACCCAATCGGGAAAAGGACAACTCTGATTTTAACCGCATTCCCGGAAGTCCCGCGTATTTTCGAATAAGCGGGACCCACGGCACCTTTCAAAAATCCCAAAACCGCATTCTTTTCCCAATTGGAATCAGTTTTAGGAAGACTCATTAGGAAATTCTTTTGATAAAGCGAAAGAGTTTCTTTATTATCTGATTTTCAGTGCATTTCGGCACCAACGGTTTTGATCGCGGGCCGATAGTAATGAAAATGAACATCAGGATGGTCAGCCAGGAGGGACATCGGAACGGCAGAATCCATGATTTTCTTTCCGATCATCCACGCGGAAAGGCGCATTCCAAATGGATTATCGTGCATTCCGGCCTGCCAAATGCTAACTTTTTCAGCTTTCCACGTTTCATATGGTCCCACCGTGCAGGCGAATTGGGGAACATTCGCGACGTATCCGCCGCCGCTGGTTCGCGCGTTTTGAAGTATCGTGATCGGATGAAGTTCCGTAACCCTTGCTTTTTTCTGACGATACTCTTCCGGAGTTGGCGGCAGCTCGGCATATTTTCCCTCACGGCGTACCGGATCGTTGAACGCCCAGTGTTTGGTATCGCCTTGACCGCCCTGCATGGTGAGACAGCGAATCTCATCAAAAGATCTGGAATACGCTTCCAAATCACCAGATGGAAAATGAATATTCTCAATCGGCATGCGCAATTCTTCACGAATACGGCCGAAACATAGTTCATAATCGGCTTTAAAGAAAGATAGAGGATGATCCATTCCGACCGGAACACCATTTTCAACCCATTCGTCCATTCCCCAGAAATGGGCGTGTTTCAAATTCAAATCCAGCGAATTCACGATTCTCGCTACGAGCGGAAGCTGTTCCGTTGGACCAATGGGACCGCAAATGCCAACCGGATTGTCAGCAGTGGCCATTTTCCACGCTTCGATATACTCCAGAGCTTCGCAAAGATAAAAATCTTCGAGTGTCTCATGGTAATGGACGGTAAATCCGGGACGTGAGAGCTGGAACAAAGTCTCTTCCGTCAATTTAGCGGCATCATCGATAATTTCCTTATCCAGCGTCGTGTAGTCCCACCACTGAGGAGCGACTTTACTTAAGGGGCGAACCATAAAAGATCCTTTCTCTGAAAATTAAAGGGAGGTAAACCTGAAAATAAAAAATCCGATTGAAAATTTACGTTCGTAATGATTCAATGTCAAATCAGATGCCGAACTGTGTTTTTAATTGAGTCAATTCATCCCGAAGCGGAGGCATTCCGCCCGGATACGAAGCGACCAAGGTACCGACGGCATTCGCGAACTCAGCCTGGATCTGGAGGCCGCAATTTTTAAGTTCGGCGTAAATCAGCGCGGCAGTGAAGGAGTCGCCGCTTCCTACCGTATCCGCGACCTGAATGTTTTTTCCGGGAACATCGGCTATTTCGCCGGAATGAGTGACGATCAGGCAGCCATTTTCCGCGCGCGTAACGCAGACTTTTTTTAACCGAAATCTATCACACAGAATTTCAGCGCATTCTGTCAAAGAGGCGTTCAGAGGTATTCCCAGAAGCGGTTTCAGTATTTCCACTTCTTCGTGGTTCATTTTGGCAATATCCGACTTGGAAAGCAGGATCTCCAGAAGTTCCCTGCTGAAAAAATTCTGACGCAGGTTCACGTCGTAGACTTTCAGACATTCTCTCGGCAAAAGCTCAAGCAGCGTCTGGATCGTTCGCCGCGAAACATTTTCACGCTGCGCGAGAGTTCCAAAGCAGACCGCGGAAAGAGACGGCAGCAGTTCCTGAAGTTCGGAAGTCATCTCAAGGAAATCCCAAGCGGCATTTTCATGAATGCGAAAAGCGGGGGTACCGGATTGATCCAACTCAACCGTAACGGTTCCGGTTGGGTGGTTTGAGTCATGCTGAAGAAAAGAAACGGAGATTCCCATTTCCATGAGAAATTTCTGAATTTCCTCCCCAAGTGAATCTTCCCCAATCCTTGAAGCAATAATTCCATTCATTCCCAGCTGGTTCAGATGAAAAGCCACATTTGCCGGTGCTCCTCCGGGTTTTCGTGAATCATTAAAAATGTCCCAGAGCAGTTCGCCTATCCCCAAAACGTTAAGTTTCTTCATTTTTAGTTCTCCTTGGTTTTTTCATGAAGGATTGGTTCCGAAGTAAACGGCAGAGGAAGCGGGCTGCCGGGAGAGGATTCCATTGGGAGTATCCCCGGAGCAGGCGGAAGAGTCATTTCTGTCGGAGTTGGTGCCCAGGTCCTCTGGAAAAACCAGATGGAAAAGAAAAAAAGCAAGAGCGGAACAATCCAGAACATATGTCCCCAAATCACCCGCAAACGAAAAGAGTAACTGTTTCCTGACCAAACACTCATTTCCTGAATGGGAACATTAAAAAGATCATTTTTCAGCGGCAGCCCAATTTCGATCGCGACCGTCTCAAGGTCGGCAATTAACTCCCGCGGATGAGCGTAACGGTCTTCAGGAGCTTTCTGCATAGCTTTATTTAAGACCAGGCTGAGTGATTCCGGCACGTCAAATCGCGCGTGACGGACATCAAGCGGATTGTCACTCTGATGCTGGAGAAGTTTCTGGAGCGGATTTCCTTGCGGAAAAGGAGGCTTCGCGGTAAGCAGAAAATAAATCGTGCACCCCAAAGAATAGAGATCGCTTCTTGAATCAACTGTTCGCGGATCTCTTGCCTGTTCAGGGGAAATATAGTCAAAAGTGCCGAGAGTTACGCCGCTGGCCGTAATGTCCTGAGGAGCGGAAAACTCATTTTCAATGCTTTCCTCAAATGTCGAAAGCATCACGCGCGCCAACCCCATGTCGATCAATTTCGCCTCACCGGCAGGCGTCAAAAGAATATTGGACGGTTTTATGTCACGATGAACGACACGTTTTTGCGCCATATGGTCCAAAGCATGAGCCATCTGAAGCGCAATCAGAACGGTCTCTGAAATCGTTAATGGACCGGATGTTTTAACGCGGTCACGAAGATTTTCCCCCGTTACGTATTCCATAGTCAGAAACATACGCCGAGCTTCACGATGATCCCGAAATGAGTAAATCTGCGCGATATTGGGATGATTCAAAAGCGCGGCAACCTGCGCCTCCGCGTAAAAACGCTGAATTACTTCACGATTCAGACTTTTGTCTGAATGAAGAACTTTCAAAGCCACAAGACGATTCAGATTCGTATCCTGCGCCAGCCAGACATTCCCCATTCCGCCTCCGCCAAGGAAACGAATCAGTTCATATTCATCAAAGACGACACCAAGCTCAAGAAGATCGCCATCTATGCGAACCTCCGCCAATTCACCAGCACTGGTCAAAACTTTCTCACTCGGATAAATTGGAGAAAGGGTCCGCGTAATTGAATCATCACCACCCGGTTTTGACAGATGTTCCTGCGATGGCTGACAAGCTGGAAAATTCCTGTACGTATCTGCTCCGGCTCCGCCCTGAGAATACGATTCCACCGGTTTGCCGACCTCTGTGGCATCTGACAGAGAAAAAGAACGATCTGCCTGATGGCTGCGAACAGGCACAGAGGAATTTCCGCTGCTATCATCTGTCTGAGTGAGCATGGCCATTTTTCACTTCCTTTCCTGAAACTTGAACTCACTCTAATTTAACAGATTTTCATCTGAAAGTCAACCGTCTTGGAAAAAAAAGAAAGAATTTTCGTCCCCGCGAGGCATTTTTCTTAATATATTCCGAAAATTCTTAACTCTTTTCGCCCAAAATTCCAGACTATTCATGATTTCAAAAAAGTAAAACAATTGAAGTAACTTCCAGAGAAAAATAAATCGCTTTTATGTTCGCGAATAAAAATTTTGGATTTTTTGAGTTTTTTTGCCTTTTTTTGAAAAAATATTAAAGTTTTGGACTAGCGCATTTCGCGAAATTTGTCTATATTACGCAAAGAGACACGAAAATTTCGCGCGCCCTCCGTTTTCGAGGCGCCTTGAGTATTTCAGGAGATTAAGTTCATGACTTTCCAATTAAAAAATTTGGCCGTTATTCTGTTGATCGGATTGGCTTTTCAGACAGTTTCCTGCCTTTTCGCGGCAGACGTAACCCCCTACCTCGTGACCGAAAAAAATGGTCCATGGTTCGTTAACGCCTGCGTTTTCGCGGATCCGGACAGCAATGTCGCCGCGGAGAAGGCGGTTGCTCTCGTGAAAGAACTTCGTGAAAAATTTCGCCTTTCCGCGTATATTTACGTCAAGGAAGGCGAAGGCGAAACGATGGAAGGACGTCCCTACTATGTCGTTGACCCTAAAAATCCGGAAGCTCCCCCGCAGATTTCAAATCGTTACTACTATTTAAATCCGGGTGTCGCGAAGGAATTCGCTGTTTTGGTCGGGGATTTCGCTTCCCTTGAGGACCCGCGCGCGCAGCGTGCACTGAACCAAATCCGAGTAATGAAGCCTGAGTGCATGACGAGCAGTTCCTCGTCTCATCCTCTGGTCGCGAAAAATAATGAAGCTCCCTTGGCGCGCGCGTTCGTTACCTCCAATCCCCTGCTTCCGCGTGAGTACTATGTCGCTCCGGGACTTGACTCGGTCGTCTTGGCCGCCAACAAAGACATTAAACGCTATTCTCTGCTCGATTGCCCCGGAAAATATACAGTCCAGGTCGCGGTACTTAAAGGAGTCACGACCCTGAATCAGCAGCGCATTGCCCAAATTCAGGAAAATGACGCGCGAGGCCTCTCCATTAAAGGGCAGACTCTAAGCGAGGCGGACGAAAAAGCGGTTATCCTCTGCGACGCGCTCCGCGCTAAAGGATATGAAGCGTACGTTTTCCGTGATCGTTACGCCAGCATCGTTACGGTCGGAAGTTTCGACAATGTCGGAAATGAAGTCAATGGTCAGTTTACCTTTGATCCTGAAGTTTTGAAAATTATTAAACTTTTCAGTGCTGGTACCGATCCTTCCCGCAGCGGTATCGCCAGCATCAAACGCAAAACGTTGCGCGATATTCCTGGCGGAAAAGCTCCGAAGAAGGACGCCGCGGGAATTATGTTTGATCCGATGCCGAAAGTGGTTCAGGTGCCGCGCCGTCCTATCCTGAATTAAATTTCATCTCTTTCTTTTGACTGACTTAAGGCCGCTCCAATCTGGTGTGGCCTTTTTCTGAACCTAACCTCTCTTCAGGAAAATCTTTGTTTTTGAGGAAAATGTCTTTTGCTGAATTTGGCAAAAAATGCTCTTCTCCCCCTTGACAAATCTTTTTATTCCGGTTATTCTTTACTTTAGTATTTCCCAGAAAAATCCATTCATGGGTTGACCAGTTTTAATTGGAAAAATATCTGATTACTTCAATCTGGTGCCCAATCGATCGAAACCACGCTTAATCCGCAATCCGGTTACTGAAAGTACCAGGACTGGGAAATTTATTGATGAAATTTTCAGTTTTTACTTTTTATGAAGGACCTGCCAATATGTGTCGAAAAAATTCATTTCCTTCTTGGAGATTACTTGCCGTAGGGGTTTGCGGCTTAATTTCCACCATTTTTTCCGCCTCTGTCTACGCGTCAGACGTTTTCGTGGAAGCCGAGAGTTTCCAGGAAAAAGGCGGCTGGGTCGTGGACCAGCAGTTCATGGACATCAAACGGCCTGGCGATGTTGGGTCGGTCATTCTTCTGGCGCACGGCATGGGAAAACCGGTCGCGAACGCCAAAACGACGGTGACGCTGCCGAAAGCGGGAACCTGGACGGTCTTTGCCCGTACGCGCAACTGGGCTTCAACGTGGTTCCCGAAAGATCTTGATGAAGAAACGCTGGCGCGTGACTGGTCGCCGGGAAAATTCCGTGTTCTTTTCAACGGGAAACCGTCCGGCATCACGCTCGGCATCCACGGTGCGAAGTGGGGCTGGCAGAAGGCGGGAACTCTGACCGTTTTGAAGGACGGCGAGAACGTCGCGGTGGAACTTGAGGACCTGACGGGCTTCGACGGCCGTGTCGATGCGCTTTTCTTCACGCAGTCTGCCGAATGCACACTTCCGAACGATGCCGAGCCTCTGGATCCGATCCGCCGTAAAGCACTGGACCTTCCGGCCAAAGCTCCCGATGCGCGTGAGAAACCGTACGATCTGGTCGTCGTCGGCGGCGGGATCGCGGGCGTGTGCGCCGCGTGTTCGGCCGCTCACCTT
>JAFQUP010000073.1 GCA_017408405.1 Thermoguttaceae bacterium | reverse complement strand
GTACTGCGCGACGACGAACTACACGATCAAGGATCCGCTCACGAAAATGAAGCTCGTTGAATTCGGAGGACGGCCGATGTTCTACTTCTACAGTAAATTTCGAAGTACCGGAAAAAACTGGATGGGAGACGCAGACATCGAATGCGGCACGGACGAGATCCTCCGTGAGTCCGTCGCGGCGATCAAAAAAGGATACGATGAATTTGAGTCGATGAAAGAACTTCAGTACGAGTTCCTCAACGACCATTCCGAAATCGCGCCCGGCGTATTCCGTTCCGTGTTCTCGAACGGAACGCAGATCATCTGCAACTATTCGGAAGCGAATTTTGAATACTCCGGTCAAACGATTGGACCGATGAATTACGCTGTTTTGAAAAAATAAAAACCTGAATTCCCGGATACGGGTGTCCTGATTTTCAGGGAACCGTATCCGAGATTGGCGTTTCCTCATTTATGGAGAGTAATTCATGCTTAAGTTTTCCCGCCGTTCGCTATTAAAAGTACTTTCTCTTTCCACTTTTTCAGTTTCCGCGCTTTGGGCCGCGAGTATTCACGCGAATGAATCCAAATCGGAGACTGTCAGCACGGAATCCGTTTCCGTTTTTCATCCCTCGAATGACCCGGCCTGGGAACTGACATTTGAAGATGATTTTAAAGCCGGAATACTTGACCAGAGCAAGTGGTTTCCCGGGTATCGTCTTGGGCGTATGGAGTATTACCGAAAACTTGGTTTTCCGAATGAGCATGGCCGGGCATGGCAGCCGCAGCCGCCAATGGCGCATTACCTTCTGGAAGATAGTGTGCTGAAACTTCGGGTTGACAAAGATCTGCCGAAGCGCCCAACGCCTGAAACACTGACTGTTTCGTGTGTCACGACCGCGATTTATCGACACAATGAACAGACCGGAAGTTTTGATGATGAGGTTCGTTTCGCGCAGAAGTACGGCTGGTTTGAGATTCGGTGCCGAATGCCGAAATGCGGGAGCGGACGTTACACTGCGTTTTGGCTTCATTCTGTCGGGGCGGAAAATCAGGAGTACACGCCGGAGGGGGTTCGGAAAAGTCTTAAAGACGGTGCGCTTGAAATTGACATTTTTGAATGGCTTGGACGTTCACCGAAGGAGAATCTTTTCAACGTTCATTTCACGAAAAATGGACACTGCGCCTTTTCGTTTGATTTCGATATTACTAAAGATTTTCACACGTGGGCGCTGAACTGGGAAGAGGGACGGCTGACCTGGTATCTGGACGGTAAAAAAATTCGGGTTTACGAAGGTCCCACTCCGCAAAACGAAATGTATATTCTGGCCGCCATGTTTCAGGCTGCCGGATGGACGGGGCCGCTCGATATGACTATTCAGTACCCAGTCGATTTGGAGATTGACTATATTCGGGTCTGGAAGAAAAAGTAACAGCCGTGAAACCGAATGTGAATAAACTTCGCGTAAATCTTTTTCGGCAAAAAAGTATTCGCGGAGTTTATTCTTTCAGGTTTGCCTGATTCCATCGATTAGAGAATGAGGCATTTGGAGTTTCGGAAAGTGGGAGAGGCCTGTTCCCAGCCGGATCCTGATTTATTGAAGGACATTCACTTTTCGCGTATCGACGACTTTTTCAATGTCCTTTGGATCCATTTTGAAAAGAAGTCCTTTGCTGCCCGCGTTAATGAAGATTTCCGGAAGTTCCAGAATACTTTCCTGAACGTAAACAGTCATGGAGCGCTTTGTTCCAAAAGGACTGGTTCCTCCCACATGATAGCCGCTGAATCGGTCTGCGTCTTTTGGATCGCACGGCTTTACTCCCTTTACGTTCAGGACACGGGCCATTTCCTTCGCGGAGATTTCACAGTCACCGTGCATTAGGACGATAAAAGGCGTGACCGGTTTGTCTTCTGTCTGAAAGACGATGGTTTTGATGACCTGGTGCTCATCAACGCCCAGTTCTCGCGCTCCAACGCGAGTTCCACCATGTTCTTCGTATTTATACGCCATTAATTCATACGCGACACCAGCTTTCTGCAGGGCACGCACGGCATTGGTCATGGGAGCTTTCATGCCGATTTCTCCATTCCAAAAACAAAACTGTCACAAAACGCGCTCTGAAAATCATAAAGATTGGCAAAATCTTCTTTTTTGTCTCCCGGAGCGGTTCGAACTTTCCCAGCTTCCACCATATTGAAAACGATCTCGCCAAAATCGTCGGTCGTGAATACTCCCCAGTGATTGAATACGGTTTTCGCGAGATAACCGAACATCCACCGTCCTCGAATCCGAAGTGCTTCGCAGAGTTCACCGCCGGTAATATGCTGGAGGTTGGCATCCGGCTCATCCTTCTCCTCTTCACCGGGACGATTTCGGGGAGGAACCTGGGATGATGAACATCCCATACCAAGCTGGGAACGGGCAAAATCAAGCGTTTCCAAAACGTAATAGTAAGCGTTCAGGTGGTATCGGGGATCCTTTTCCACGAGTGAATGGAGTTGAAGTTGATCGAACATAACGTTTTTTTACTGAATTTCAGTTAAAGTTTACGGTTTAGGCTTTAAGGGTATCTCCCCGACTGCGGCAAAAAGCGTTTATTTCAGAAAATTTTACTCTTCGTTTGACGCAAACAGTTTGTGAAACTTCCTTTAAGCTGTTTTAACCGCAGTATATCAGAATTTTCTTTTTAGGGAAAGAGCAAAAATACTGGACTTTTGAAAAATTTGTGCCGATTATGACGAAAATAGGGTTTACCTCTGAAGTTTATTTTCAGTAAAATTTGACTGAAAGATAAAATTTAGGGACTTGCTAAAAAGTATTGAGATGGAAACGCAATCGTTTGAGGTTGCTTTAAGCAAGGATTTAGAAAATTTCCTGATAAAAAGCGGCAGGTAAAATGCGAAAATCAAACAGTTCTCCTCTGTTTTGGGGAATCCTTTGGGTCATGACCGTTTCTTTTCAAGCGCAGTTTTCGGCGTGGGGAAATGAAGCGGAAGGTCTGATTTTCTCACAGGCGATTTATCCGGAAGAACATTCTGTTTTGGCGAACGAATCTCCTGGGAATTCAGTTCAGACCATGGAACGCTTTCAGGAGGGTAATCCGGAAGAGATTTTGGAAACGGATTTAAGTCTCCCTGAAACTGAAGGAAATACTCGCGAAATCCAATCCGGTGTTTTGGGAGTGGATTCAACTGTTGAAAAACAGGTTTCTCCAGAGGACACGTTTTTATCATCAGTTTATGGAGAAAGCGAAAATTCTTCCCGCGAGGCGGAAGTGAGTATTTTGACTCGGGCAGAGGGATCTGGTTCTGCCGGGAATCAGATTTTGATTGAAGATCCATTTACTCTTCCGGAAAGTCTGTCGGAAAATCGGGAAGCCCCGTTAAACGCCATGACAGATCAATCACCAGAAAAAGTTCTGGAGCGATCACGAGACGCGTTCCAGGAAGATTCAGGAAAAGGTTTGACCGCAGCTGAAGACTTTCAGAAAAAAAACGAAAACGCTCTGAAAAAGAGCATGAACCGAACCATGAACGTTTCGGAGCTGAAATATCGGCAGAACCGAAAGATCGTAGTGGCTGAGGCTGAATCGGAGGCTTCCGCCATGGAAACTCTTAAGGCAACGGTACCTCCGAAAGTTGATCGTGAGGAACTTCGGAGGGAACTGGAAAAACACTCTGAAATTCTTCAGGCGCAGGCGAAAGTCGTTAAACTGGCAGCGAAGATCATTGAGCCGAGTGTGGTTCAGATCAAGGCGGATATGCTTAAAAGAGGGGCACGCGGAGAACAGATCAAATTTCATGACGAGGGAAGCGGAATCATTGTGGACCGTAACGGAAAATTTTATGTTCTGACTAATCATCATGTGATTCGGGAGTCTTTGGCTGAGCAGATTGAGATCAAGCTTCATGATGGGCGGAGAACTAATCCGGTTCACACGTGGTTTGATGAAGAGACGGACATCGCTGTTTTGGAAATGAAGGAAACGGATTTGATTCCGGCAGCGATTGGCGACAGCAATTTGATGGAGATAGGTGATTTCGTTCTTGCTTTTGGCAGTCCATTTGGTCTTCAAAGTTCGGTAACATTCGGCATCATCAGTGCCAAGGGGCGTCGCGCGATCAATCTAGCCGCCAACGTGAATCTTCAGGACTTTATCCAGACGGACGCGGCGATCAATCCGGGAAATTCCGGAGGTCCGCTGGTCAATCTTCAGGCGGAAGTCATCGCGATGAACACGGCGATTGCCAGCAGTTCCGGAACCAACGCCGGAATCGCTTTTTCAATACCAATCCGAATGGTGACGCTCATTGCGGACCAGCTCATCCGCTACGGAAAAGCGCGCCGCGCGTATCTTGGAGTAACGCTGGATTCTCATTTCAGTCTCCATGACGCCAAAAATCTTGGTTTGCCGCACAGTTACGGAGCGCGAGTACTTGAGGTTCAGCCGGACTCACCAGCCGCGAAAGCGAATTTTACGGAAGGCGATGTCATTCTGAAATTTAACGGTTCAACGGTTGAGGACGATAAGCATCTCTATAATTTGGTGAATTTGGCGGAAATTGGGAAAGAAATTCCAGTTACTGTTTACCGAAGCGGAAAAGTGTACAAAATTAATATTTTTTTGACGGAACGTTAAGAGGCGTTTGAGGTGATGAACGGCGAAGGTGAGGTTCCTATTCTTGAAGTTCGCGGGCTGAGCTGCGTACGCAATGGTAAAACGATTCTGAAAAACATCAATTTCAGGATCAAACGCGGCGAATACGTCTCTCTTCCTGGTCCGAATGGTGCCGGCAAGTCAACGCTTCTGAAGTGTCTGACGCGCATTTTCCCGATGGATTCCCGGAGTTCTTTTTTACTTTCAGGCGAGGAGACCGCGCGTTTTTCCGATCGTAAGCTGGCTCAGAAGATGGCGTATGTTCCCCAGGCACAGACGGGGAATTTTCCATTTACGGTGCGTCAATTCATTGAAGCAGCGCGTTATTCAAGGCAGTCTCCATGGGAAAATACGCGCGCGGCGGATTGGAAGGAAACAGAAAAAGCTCTTGGAGTGACGAATCTTACGGCATTGGCGGAACGAGAACTTTCGACTCTTTCCGGCGGTGAACTTCAGCGGGTATGGCTGGCCGGCGCCATCGCGCAGGAAACGGAGATTCTTCTGCTGGATGAAGTTACCTCCCAAATGGATTATCGTATTCGGGAAGAGACGCTCGCTTTACTGAGACGTTTGAATCGGGATTTGGGAAAAACGGTTATTGCCGTTACGCATGATATTAACGAAGCGGCGAGAAACGCAGATCGGATTTTGGCTTTGAAAGACGGTATTCTTTACTTTGATGGGAAAACGGCGGATTTTTTGAATGAGAGAACCCTCGCGGAACTTTATGGCACGCCGTTTCTTTTACTCTCTTCTCCTGAATTGCCTCATCCCGCGGTTTTTTCACGTCCGGGAAAAGACTAATCGGAGTCAGAGCCGCGCAGTTAAGCAGGCGGTGTTTCCTGGGGAATTTACTTAAGTATCGCGGAGTGGTTCGTTCTTTTGATAGAGTGATTTGAGGCTGATGGGAGTTTCTGTTAAATTGCCCCTGGAATTTCCCGAATACCATGAAAAAATCAGGGTTAGCGCGTGAGAGAGCCTGAATGAAAAAACGCTCGAAAGCGGAATTCTTTCGAGCGGCTGGAGTTTTGGGATTAGTAGAATTGAGTTTAGTTTTTTTTCTCAAGCAGCTGGACGCCGTCGAGGAGCACGTGGCCATTCACGTTTTTGTTCGAGATCACGATCTTCGCCTTCCCTTTTCCTTCCTCAAACTGGAACGTGCCGATCGGCTGGAACGGTGTTTGCGCGCATTTCTGCTGGTTGACGGTGAGCGTCTTCACTCCGTCTGCCGAGTGGACTTCGACCGGGACGTTGGTGGCGCGGTTCGAGAGCGGGACGTAGATCAGGCGGACTTCGTACTTGCCGGCTTTCGGAATGTCCAGCGAGTACGTCGCTTTTTTCGTTCCGCATTTTGTGCCGTCATCGTGATGGTAGCCTTTTCCGACGCGCGGGGACACTTTGTCGTTGAAGTGCCAATCGCCTTCCATTTTCGCTTTCTCGTCACCGCAGTAGATGCCCGGCACTCGGTCTTCCGGAATGACGGTATTCCTGTGTGCCGGCGGAGCCAGCGGGTAGTCGATGACCTGAGCGTCGGCTTTCAGACGGGCGGCGAGTTTCTCGTAGTTCACGTCCTGAACGGCCTGAGCTTCATCGATGGCCATGCACGCGGCTGTTGCGGCACTCTGACCGAGGATCATGAAGACCGGCTCCATGCGGATCGAGCCGTACGCGATGTGCGAGCTGGAAACGCAGACCGGGACGAGCAGGTTCGTGCATTCGGAGCGTTTTGGAACGATGGTGCCGAAATCGATCGGGTACGCACCGCGCGGAGAGACTTCCACGTCGCCTTCGTTCCAGACGACGGCTCTTCCATCTTCCAGAATGCGGACGTAGCGTTGGCAGTGGTGCGAGTCCATCGTGTATGAGCCGAAGCCGATCGGACGGGGAGTCGGTTTCGTGCGGCAGCAGTGATGCTCCGTGTGCACGTAGTCGCTGACCATGCGTCGGCCCTCGCGCACGTAGATCTTGTGCCCGAAGTGGCGTGTGTCGGCAAATTCGTCTTTCGCCAGTCCCCAGTCTTTGTACTTTTCGTGCACGTCTTTCGGAACGCGCGGGTCATTTTGGAGCGTCCACATCAAACCGCGCTGCCAGAGTTCATGCGCAAGGCAGATCTTTTCGCGTTCGTCGTCGTCCGCCTCGACGTATCCGTAGTTCTGTCCGATGAAGTCATGCGAGAACGGCCCGCCATTGTTCGTGTCGGTCTTTCCGTTGGGCATCGCCGAGTTGATCATC
>JAFQUP010000072.1 GCA_017408405.1 Thermoguttaceae bacterium | reverse complement strand
TCAATTTCAAAAAAATGGAGAACATTCCATGAAAAAAGCCCGTTTCTCTTTTCTGGCGGTCATGACGGCACTGGGGATCGCATTTGGCGGACATGCGCTCTGCGCTCAAACTGCACATGACGCCATAGCGGAAGACCAGTCCGACATGTTCCCGTTCGTCATTTCGTACGATGCCCCGAACAACGTTTCCTCCATGGCTCACGTTCTGGCGGCCCCCGCAGGAAAAGATGGATTCATCCGCGCAGACGAAAACGGAAACTTCGTCAATGATGCCGGGATCATCCGTTTCAACGCCACGAACCTCACCGGCCCCGCGAACTTCCCGTCTCATGAAAACGCGGAGAAAATGGCGAAACGGCTTGCGAGACTCGGAATCAACTGCGTTCGGCTGCACTTCATGGACACCTGGTACACCAACTTCATGACGAAACCGACGCAGGGCATTCTCGCGGACGATTCCGTGACCCAGCGCGTTCTCGATCCTAAACAGCTCGAAAAACTCGACTTCATGATCGACCAGTTTCGCCAAAACGGCATCTACGTCAACCTTAATCTTCATGTCGGACGTACTCTCGACCCGCGCGACGGTTTCCCGGCTTCCTCGTGGGCGAACAAAGGCTTCGGGCAGTTCGTCCCCGGAATGATCGAGCTGCAGAAAGAGTACGCGCGCGATCTCCTCACCCACGTCAATCCGTATACCGGGAACGCGTACGTCAACGAACCGACCATCGCGATGATCGAGATCACGAACGAGGACTCTTTTCAGAAAGGCTGGTTCTCCGGAACGTACGCTTTTGCCGACCCGGTCTACCGTGAAGAATTGAATCGCCAATGGAACGCCTGGCTGAAAAAGAAGTACCCCAACGCCGCGGACCTTCGGAATGCATGGAACTGGACCGCGAAAGCAGAGCCGCTCCGTGACGAACAGGTGACCGGCGGCACGTTTGAAGATGATTCCGCACTGAAAGGCAAAACGCTCTACTCCTATCGCGGATCGGGAAAATGTCAGGCAAAGATCGAAAACGGTATCCTGAAATTTTCCGTGACGAAACCGGGAGACGATTTCTCGCCGAAACTCTATCAGAAGATCTCCCTGGAAGAGGGTCAGCTCTACACTTTCCGACTGAAGATCCGCAAAACGGCGGGAAATGACCCATGGGATCTGAGTTTTGCCGCCGTCGATCTCCAAAACGGGTTTCAGACACTTGGACTGGTGGAACAGGTCCGCGTCGGAAAGGAATGGGAAACGATCACCCGGACCTTTCTCGCGACCCAAACGGTAGAAAACGCGCTCTTCCAGCTCACACGATTCAAACCCGGCGAGTACGAGCTGGACGATTTCTCCATCCAAAAAGGCGGATCCATCGCAGACCTGACCGAAAACTATCCGGCGGAACCGATGCCGACCTTCACGCCCGGAATGAGCGTCCCGGCCAACGCTCTGAATGATTTCGGCCAATTCCTCGAAGATACCGAATGCGCCTATTGGGACACGATGTACCAGTACATCAAAAAAGAGCTCGGAGCCAGATCCCTCGTTTACGGCACGCAGATCCGATACTCGGCGGAACACGTTCAGGCAAGAATGGACCTGATCGATACGCACGCCTACTGGCAGCATCCCTCCGGCGGCTGGATCTCTCTCTACGCCAATAAACCGTGGAAGGCCGGAAATGCGGCGATGGTCAATTCGCTCCGAAATATTCTCAACCTCGCTTCGCACCGCGTGACCGGATACCCATTCACCGTCAGCGAGTACAATCATCCGTACCCGAACCAGTACGGTGCCGAAGCACAGCCGATGCTCGCGATTTTCGGACGGCTTCAGAACTGGTCCGGCATCTTCCAGTACACGTACAATCACTACGTCGATTCATGGGAACCGCAGGCCAATCCATGGTGCTTCTTTGACCTGATCGCCCGAACGGACGCACTCGCCCACTTCCCGGCGTGCTGCGGCGCTTTCGTTCGCGGGGACCTCGCGCAGGCCAGAAGATCGATCGACGTTCAGGCAGACCTTGACGCCTACCGAACGGACCGAATGGCCCAAAAACGGATCACCGTCGGAATGGGACCTCTGGATCTGCAGTATGCCGCGCTCCACCAGATCAGCCTCAACGTCAAAGGGGGCGGACTCACGAAAGAACAGTTCCCGCCCGCGCTGGACAGCCGGAAAGTCTTCGTAAGCGATACGGGTGAGATCACCTGGAATAAAGAGATCCCCGGAAAAGCGTTCCTGACCGCGAACAGTCCCAACACGAAATTCTTCACCGGATTCCCCGAAGGCCGGACGGTTGACTGGGGAATTTTAAAATTGGAGATCGGCCCGACGCGCCTTGGTTGGGCTTCCGTTTCTCTGACGTCGCGTTTTGGAAACGGTCTGGACGGCAAAAACGGGAAAGTTTCCGCACTGCTCGCGGCCACGGGAAACTGCGGAAATGCCGGAAGGACCATGAAAGAAATGGGCCCCGGAGCCATCACGCTGCCCGATCGCGGCCACGCACCCGTCATGGCGGAAGGCATCCCGGCAAAACTCACGCTTCAGGTACCCGCGGAGAAAGTAAAGGTCTTCGCTCTTGCCCCCAACGGCGGCCGAAAAGCCGAAGTCCCAGTTCAAAATACGGAACACGGCTGCGTATTTGAGATCGGCCCGCAGTTCAAAACCGTTTGGTATGAACTGGAAGTAAACGAATGACGCACTGAATCCGCAATAATTGCCCGCGGTCCCAAACCGCCAAAAAAACCCCGTTCCGCGGACTGCCAAGTCTCGAAACGGGGGACGTTCTGAAAAATAATAATTTATCCTCGGCCTTAAATCTTTTCCGGCACTTTCTGACGATCTACCAGTTCGTAAGCAAGAGCCTCCATTTCCTTGCGCACACCAGCCAACGTAATCTCCCGCTGCTGAAGAACTTCCTGCTTTTCCTTCAACTGCCTGGCCAGCTCTTCAAGCTGCCGTTCACGCTCGGAAAGTGCTGCCGCGGATGTCCCGGATGAACTCTGTCCACTGGTCGAGAAAAGTGCTTCCTCACGCATTTTCTTCACGTCAAGCGCGGCCTGACGTCTCATCTTTTCACATTCAAGACGTGTCTCCTCCTCAAGCTGACGCGCTTTTTCCTGCGACTGACTGAGAATCATCTCCTTCGTCTGATTCACCCAGCCGCTCGCCGGAGCGGACACATGCTGACTGGCACTCTGAATAATTGATTCCGAATGATTCTGCGCGTTCAAAATAATCTTTTCCGCCTGCTCACGAGCAATCTTAAGGATTTCCGCAGCCTGCATCTTCGCGTTTTTCACTTCCTGCTGAATCAGCAACGCTTCTCGCTGTTTCCACTGGGAATCCATATTTTTGTACTTTTCTTCAAAAGAAGCAAGCATCTCCTGCTCAATATTCGTTCGGCGAAGCTCCATTTCATGCTGAAAATCTTTCTTTTCCCGTTCCAGCTTCTTCTGCTCCATCACCAATTGTGACATCTGAAGAGATGCCTGGGCCTTCGCGTCCTCCACGATCGTTTCCGCGCGCTTCTGAACATCCGAAAGCAGCGAACCCGCGTGCTCATTAGCCTCGGAAACCACTTTCTTCGCTTCCTGAAGAGCAATTAACTGCGACTCACGAACTTCCGCGCGATCTCGCTCAAGAAGTGCCTGCGACTCTTTCAGCTCGTTCTCTCGTTCCGCCAGTTCCTGAAAACGGGCTTGAATACTCAATTCCGCGTCCTGCTTGATCTTTTCCACTTCCGTTTCCGCAAAATCATATTTACGCGCAATCTCCGCTTCCGCTTCCTGAACCATTTGACGGCACTGTTCCTGAGCCTCCTCAAGCTGCTTTTGAGAAGCCGATTCCGCATTCTGAAGAATCTGAACCGATTCCGTCTGCGCGTTGAAAAGTGCTTTCCGCGCCTCTTCTTTCAGATTTTCAAGCTCCTTCTGAGCCTCCTGGGACTCAAGGTGCCATTGCGCCTCAAGCTCTTCCACTCGCTGCTGAATCTTTTTGCGGTACTGCTCATTAAGATCCCTTTTCAACGCGGCGAGATCCTCTATCTGTTTCTGACGTTCCTCTTCAAGACGAGCTTCTTTCTGAACCACTCGATTTTCCGCCGATTCTATCGATTTCTCCCGCTCATTAATCTGATCCAGACGGCTTTTAATCTGACTGCTCGCGTCCGTCACGATCTGTTTGGCAATATTACGCTGCTTCTGAAGATACTCCTTCATCTCATCAAACTGAAGACGGGAATCCTGCTCGAATTTCTCCTGATCCGAAATCAGCTTTTCACGAACACTTTCCACTTCACGTATCTTCTGTTGAAGATGCTGACGATTCTCCTCCTGTGCCTCCTGAAGACTCTGCTCCCGTTCATCAAGAAAAACCGCTCGTTCTTCAAGATGCTGTTGGATCGACTCAAGCTCCTGACAGCGCTGCTCGTAATTCTTCTCTGCTTCAAGAAGACTGCGAATACGTTCCTCAAGATTCTCCGATTCCTGCTTAAACTTCCGCTCATTCTCCTCAAGTTCCGTTTCACGTGCCTGAAGTTCCTGGCGCCGGGCCGCGTCTTCCGACTTCAAACGCGCTATCTGCTGCTTCAATTCTGCCTCCCGCGACGTAACTTCATCTTCGCGCGCACGAAGCTGCGCGACAATTTGAGAGGTCTGATGCTGGAGTTCTTCGCTTATGCGAATCGTCGGATCATTCGTGTGCGGCATGATTCAAGCCCTTTGGATATGCTCTGAAAAAGTTTTACCTGTTTCCTTCGCACCTGATTGAAGGAAAACGGAAAGAAAATCAGTCTTCTTTTAATCTTATCGTCAAATCCAATAAACTTTCTTTAATCGGAATATCTTAAAATATCCAAACGCGTGCTTCATTTTAAAATTCCTGAAAAATAAACATTTAGAAAACTCTATTTCAGTCATCAACGACTTTCAGCTTTTCAAATTCTGAAACAGCATCTTCCAGTTTGGAGTACTCAAACTTCCAGCAATCACAGTGATGAATGATATTGGCTACCGTCTCAAATCCTTTTTGACCAAGCATACTGTATCCGCGCCCGTGCCCGCCGAATTTAATAAACGCTTCCGATTTTTCCCACGGTGTCCACTTCGGTTCACTCCCTGGAACGTATTTTGGAAAAACGATCCACCGCGGAGCAGGGCGTTCCGACATTCGTTCCACAGCATCCCGCAGCGGCTTCACGTGCGTCACGGAACCTTTGTTCGTGTCCGGATACGTCAATGAAAACGTCAAATCCGGTTTGAAGCCTTTAAGAACTTCGATCGACTCATTTTTCAAACATATTGGACGCGGAACGGGAACCATCCTCGCTATCGGAGGCTCACCGGCCTTTAAGCAAATCGTATCCTCCGGATCTATCAGAGTCAACTCATCCGAAAGCAGCCGCCAGCCTGAAAACGCGAGCGCTGCCGCTAGCGTACTTTTTCCATCACCGGAATCTGCCGCGAGAATCAATCCGCGGCCTCCCCTTTCCAGCATGGCCGCGTGAAAAATGATCCAGTGAAAAAGATTCAGCCAAAGACACCAGTTCATCCCCCATTCAAGAATCGCCCCGGCCTGGTTTTCATGAAACGTTCCAAACGGCTCCGTATTATCCAGAAAAAGACGTGCCCGCGGTTTCAGCAGCGTTTTCAGATAACCGCCGTCTGGAACAACGCGAACATGAAAATCCGTCCACTCTTCATCTGTCAGTTTAGGATAATCGGAGTACATTCGTTCCACTGCCTGAATGACACTGGAAATACGTGAGTCGATACGATACGCGAACGGTCCAACGGAAAAATGAAAACGCGCCATGATTTCTATTCGCAAAAAACATTATTTTCTGATACGCGACGACAGACAAATGCCCTGAAACCGTTTCAGCGAATTCCGGCATAGGTCCATTCAGAGTTTACCGTATTTTCACGTTCATGTCAAGAGATGAAAACAGCCGTTTCCGATTCAAAATTCTCTTTTGAATAAACGGCTGCCAATTTAAAATAAATTTTAAATTTTCGAGTAGCGCAAACCTTAAAATATCGACATCAAAAAATGCCGAACCGGGTAAATCATAATAAAATTCAGGATAACCAACCCCCACCCAAGCCAGTTTCTCAATGTGGGAGTCCTGTCCATATCCGTTGCGGGACGAAGTTTCCAAAGATACGCCAGCCCGGCCAGTACTCCAAGAATTGGAGCGGCAAAAATGGCGAAAGCAGTAAACATTTTAGTCATTTCCGTCGGATTTTCCAAAAGCGCGGCCTGCACTCCGGCAATAAAAAGAAGCGGCATTCCAATCGCCGCCATGAGATAAAGTAAACGCATGGTTTCCTCCTTTGTGTCTAACGATACGAACTCTCCCGCCCTTCCTGGACGAGCGGTAAATCAAATTATTTTATTCGTTACGTCAAGAAAACCATGAGGCAGACTCGGAACGACATCAAATTCAGCTGTCCTAATACGAAAAAACGTTGGTCCCGAAAAACTTAACTCTCATCCAAAACAGAAAAACAGTCTCAAATTATCTAAACAATTCAGTCAGCCCCATTTTGCAGAACGGCCAGGTCCACCACAGTATTGGAAGCAGTAAAAGCGTCAGGAGTATCTTTTTCCAGACCTTTTCCGAGGAACGCAGCAGCATCGCGATGAGTGCGGAACTCAACAGAAAAGAGAGGAAAGGAAATACCCACACCGCAAACGCTCCGAAGACGGTGAGCGGAAAGCGGAACTCCTTCGCCGGCGGGGTATCCCCATGGAGGATCGCGAGTATCAGGAAACCCAGAATTGGTCCCGCCGCAGCAAACGCCGAAAGCAACGCCAGCAGGATGTATTTCAGGTCGGTATAGCGAAACATGGAAGACCTCCTTTCATTTCCCCCGCAGATTTGGGACCTGCGGGGTATCTGTTTTTCAAGCGTCCGTTAAAATGGAAGTTTGTCGGTGAGGGCTCCCCAGAGGAGGAATGACCCAAAAAATACGATGACCGCGAGATTCAGCCAAAAAATGAATGCCGCCCCCGGATAGCGGGTCTCCTCTTTATTCCGGCGCATGAGAAAGTATCCGGCCAGACAGCACGGGATCGGAAAGAGACACGCGAGGATAGGGCAGAACACCATCAGCTCCTTGAAGTGAGGAAACAGACGAGCCATCCACTGGCAGATCGCCAGCGTCGTCCACACCCACAGACCGGGAAATGCCCAGAACATGAACCACGCGGTCCCCAAGATCGTGAGGACGTAAAATACGTCAGCAGTAATGGAACGTTCTTTCATGGCAAAAACTCCTTGAATAACGATTCTTAGCTCCTAAAAACAAAGTTCCCAACCCAGGATCAGACCAAGGCTCACGATCAGGGC
>JAFQUP010000071.1 GCA_017408405.1 Thermoguttaceae bacterium | reverse complement strand
GTGCGGATAAACCGCAGTTTCCGGTTTTTTTGGATTGTCCCGCACATCAACGTAATTGATCCTTGCGCGCGCGTAGGCGTCCAGTGCTCCCGGGACCAGATTCTGCATCAAAACAAAATGCGGTCTGCCTCGCATTGGAATGGAAGGCCAGTCGGCTGCCTGAAACGCAGAGAGCGAGATCGTTTTCGTTTCAGGATCCGCCGAGAAAAGGTCGAGCAGCGCGTACGTTCCGTAAATCAGACCGTTGGCGTCATTACCGAGGATCCGGACAGAATTCTCCTCAAACTGGATCCGGAATGCATTCGCGGGAACAGTTGCGGGGAATTCTCCGGAAAAGGCTTCTTTCCAATTCTGGGTGTCCGCGGTTTCCGTTTCGAGAATGATCGTGAATTTCGGGGCGGATGCATCTTTTTCCTTCTCCGGAAGATTCCCCGAATTGAAACGGTTGGCGAGTGTCTGCCAGATCATTTCCTCCGCGTAGCGGGAAGTCGGCGTTTCGATCCCGGAGACCCGGATCTCGTTAATGGATGAAAATCGGAAAGTCTTCCCGGTGTCCGTCAAAAAACGGGGAACGGGAAAAATGCCGCATTCTCGAAGCGTTTCTGAGGCAGAAGAGGGGGGAGACAGAAAAAGAAACAAAAATAGGATTAACAGTGGCAGGAAATTTTTTTTCATGAAATACTCCTTGAGTTTAATTGAAAATTCGAATAAAACATAAGGAACTTCCCAAAGAGGCGTTTCCAAAAAAACGGTTTGTGGAAGGTCCCAAATAATACTCCAAAGAATCATTTTAACATAAAATTTTTTAATTTCAACCCTGAGGAAATAAAATTTTAAAAATCCATTGACAAAATTTTTATTTCGTGTAAAATGAAAATACTACGTTTAGTTAAGCAGAAATTTGAACGCCATTGGGTTGATTTATCATGAACAATTTAAAATTAGGCTCTCTATTATTGGTTTTTGGGGTAGTAACAGTCGGTTTCGGTTACGCGGATTCTGATTTCCTGGCCTCTAAAGGCGAGAGAAGTTACGGGGAGTATTCTTCCGGTAAAGTTTCTGGCCATTATCACGCGGCGCGTCAGGCTGAAAATGAGAAATTTCGTACTTGGACTTCGGAAAAAGGGCAGCATCAATTCGAAGGAAGGTGGTTAGGCTGGACAGAGGATAAGAAATATATCCGCCTTCAAAATAGAGACGGGGAGATTGTTAATGCTGAGTTGAAAAAACTGTCTCAGCAGGATCGAAATTACGTTTCAACCCGCAAGATTTTTCCCGAGGAGGATATTTCACCCGCTGCCAATGACCCGTTTATTCATGGGAATCGTTACGCCCTGCTGGTCGGTATTGATGATTACGAAGATAAAAACCAGGTTGATCTTGGTTTTGCTGTTAAAGATATTCTTTTGCTTGGTGATCAGCTCGCCAGAATGGGTTTTAAACGGGATCATATCTATACTTTCAGAACATTGGCCTCCGCGGACAGGCTGCCTCTGAAACGTCTCATTCTGGATAAACTCAAGGACATTTTAAATAGAGTTGGTCCAGATGACATGATTTGTCTGGCTTTCGCGGGGCATGGGGTTCAGATTCAGGAAAATTCATATTTCTGTACCCAGGATACGGACTTTACTTCGGAAGAAAGGATTGCCAGCACCGCCATCTCAATCATGGAAATCGCCGACAAGCTGGCCCGGTCAGAGGCACGCTGCAAATTGCTTATTACGGACGCTTGCCGCAATAATATCGTCAATACTGCCGGTTTTCATCCTTTCGAGCTGCCCGAAACGCCTGGATTCAAGGGAAAAGACCTGATCATTTTTCAATCCTGTGCCAGCGGGCAGGTTAGTTTTGAAAGTAACTCTTTAGAGCATGGACTTTTTACCTGGTATCTGGTCCAGGGATTGCGCGGGGCTGCCGACACGGATCGTGACGGTACGTTAAAGCTCTTGGACGTTCTCAGCTACACGATCGAGAAAACGCATGATGAAAGCCTGAAAATCTACGACACGCCCCAGATTCCGTATTGTAGCGTGGACAGTACGGATTTGGTCCTCTATGAAAACAAACGTCTTCAAAAGGCGCATGAGTTGGTGCGTGAAGCGCGGCTGGTGCGTGACACAGTGCCGAAAAAAGCCGCGGAATACTTTAAAAAAGCACTTTCTCTCTGCACGGAATTAAATAATGAGACGATCTTTTCCCACAAAAGTGACGAGGAATGCTCGTTATGCGGGGAATGGTATGACAAACAGATGCTTAGGGATTGGCAATGGGAACTGGATATGCTTCTCGTACTCATTCATGGGGGAATGGATATTGGCGCGGAGGGGGACGAAACGGAGCCGCGCAATCAGCCTCGCCAGGATAACCGTGCCCTCAAACAGGTAAATGGTATTGATTATCCTTTCAGATGGTGTCCGCCTGGAAAATTTAAAATGGGAGGAAACGCCTCTTCGGTGGAGAGGGCGGCGCACGATGTCACCCTGTCAAAAGGATTTTGGATTTTGGAAACGGAAGTTACGCAGGAAATGTGGCAAAATGTCATGACTGAAAAAGGCAACATGAAGGAAACGATTCAAGAAAAAGCGCAATTACTGCGATATCAGTCCGACCTCAAAATCGTTGGGGAAGGAAATAAATACCCAATGTATTATGTTACCTGGGAGGAGTGTCAGGAATTCTGCGAGCGGCTCTCGCGGATGATGGGATTAATGGTTACTCTTCCCTCTGAAGCGCAATGGGAGTATGCCTGCCGCGCGGGGACGAACGGGGATTATGCCGGAAAAAATATTGACTCCATGGCATGGTATGCGGCGAACAGCATAAAGGAAACGCATCCGGTTGCCAGAAAAAGCCCAAACAATTGGGGCATTTATGATATGCACGGAAATGTCGCGGAATGGTGTGCCGACCATTTCGTCCCTTCGTTCAAACCTGAGTCGTGCACAGATCCGCTGGTCCGTGAACCCACTGCTGAGCGAACCATACGGGGAGGCGCGTGGAATAATGACAAAGCATACTGCCGTTCCGCGAGTCGATACGGAAAGGAAAAAGATTATCGCTATTCTAATCTGGGGTTCCGAATCGTAATTGCCGAGTAATTTGAGAATGACTTCCGGCTGGCTTTGAGGCTGAAACGGAAAAACGAAACCGCCAGGCTGTTGGACGGACGGTCTGGCGGTTTGGGGGACTCAAACATTTCGCGTTTATTATTCCGTTAGCTCAACGTCGAAAATAAGCAGAAAAATCCTGAGCGGAAGAAGAAAAATATTTATCAGGATTGAAAGAATGCACCCGATTTTGTCGATACGGGATGAATTTTCCGCTTGGGAATCTTCATCAAGCGTAAATCCTGTTGACTTAAGTTCTCTTTCATCTTCATGAAGGTTTATCTTTTTTCCTTTCTGAAATGAATGAATATTAATGTTTTTCGGTATTCTGGAGACTCTCCATTCCATAAAACGCGAAAGTGTTACATCTTTTTGAAATATTTTGAAACGGGTTCATTAAGGAAAGAGAAATTTCTTTGATTACGGGAAGTGGTGCCCTGATCCTGCCTAAACTTCTGTTTTTTCGTGATGTCCTACTTGACAGATAAAAAGAACTTTGCTAAAATAAAAATATTCTGAATCAAGTTAATATGCGTAAAATGCGAGAAATATGAATATCCCACCGCAATACAGGGTATTCTCTAAATGAAATGAGTATTTTATGGTTAAAAAATTTATTTGTTTTTTGTTTCTAATTAATATTTTCTTCCTTTGGAATTCGCTTTCCATGGCCCAGAGAGTTGAAGAAGCCTTTCCGTCGGACGAGACTGGCCATGCCGCGATCGAGGCAAAGATCGTCGGGATGACTCCCGTAAACGTTCTTGCGATTCCTGGAACAGAGTTGACTGCGTGCTCGATCGACGAAAAAGCGCAGGCTCCGCAGCTTACGGACGGTCTGGCAGGCGTCTGGGTCAATGAAGGACGTGTTGCGTGCGGCGGAAAATCGCCGGCGGTCGTCGAATACAAACTGCCGTGTGCGGTGAAGCTGGACCGGGTCGTTCTCTGCACGTCCAATTCGGACTCACGCGCGAATCACGATTTTGAAGTTGAGCTGCTGAACGACGACGGCTACACGCTGACGATCTCGTCCGGAAACCGCGTCATTGGGCGCGACGCCGGTCCGTACCTTACGTCGATCCCGGTCGAGTCGGAACTGCGATTCAGCCGGATCCGCTACCGAATTTGGGGAACGTACCCCACGAAATCGGGAACGCCGGGCAAGGCGCAGACTTCCGCGTTGAGCTGGTGCTCGGTCGTGGAGCTTCTTGCGCTGACGGATGAGGACTCGATGCAGAGCCTCTTTCCCAATGTTGACGCGTACAAAACGTGGTGTGCGGCCAAACTGGAAGCGGTCGAAAAACTGAAAGCGGAGGCGCGGGCGAAGTTTCTGGCGCAGCTGACGGGGGGGATCTCCGAGAAGCTCCCGGCGTTTGAGCGTGCGCTGAACGACCTTTACGCTTCCCATCCGGACCGGTTCAAGGATTCCGGATACCGTGCGCGCCTGGAAAAAATCAAGTCAGAGGCGGAAACGCTGACTGAATCGGTTTTGAAGACTCCGGATCCAAAGAATTCCGTCACGGACGCGCAGAAAGCGGCGTTCGCAGACATTTCCATGCGATTCAATGCGCTTCAGCGTGAGGCTCTCCTTTCCAATCCCCTCCTCGACGGCATTTCCGAGCTTCTGGTGGTCCGCCGTTCCTATTCTTCACCGCGAATGGGACTTCCGTGCAACTGGGAAAGTAATTCGACGCTCCCGCACAAAGGTTTCGACGACGCCATCGTGCGCGTTCCGCTTAAGGGAACTGAAACGAAGCTGGACTGGGCGAAAGTCCCGGTCGTTTACCGTCCCGAAAAACCGTATTTCGTTGGGGATGTGGATCTGAACTGGGACGCGGACAAGATCCTCTTTTCTTCGATCGGGTCGAATGACCGATGGCAGATCTTCGAGTACGCGCTTGACGGGAAATCTGCGCCGCGTGAGCTGACTGCCGACGAGCCGGACATTGACTCCTACGATGCGTGCTATCTTCCCGACGGCCGGATCATCTACACTTCGACGGCGATGATGGCCGGCGTGCCGTGCGTTTACGGACACTCGCACATTTCGACGCTCTTCCTGATGAACGGAGATGGTTCCGCGAAGCGTCAGCTGGCGTTTGACCAGGAGCACTCATGGAATCCGTGCGTCCTGAATAACGGGCGCGTTCTCTACCAGCGGTGGGAGTACGCGGACATTCCGCACAGCAATTCGCGTCAGCTTTTCCAGTGCAATCCGGACGGGACTGGGCAGCTCTCCTACTATGGGAGCAATTCGTACTGGCCGAACTCTTTCTGGTACTCGCGTCCGATCCCCGGTCACCGTTCGATGGTCGTCTCAGTCATCACGGGCCATCACGACTCGCATCGTGCAGGGGAACTTTGCCTCTTTGACCCTGCGATGGGCCGAAATGAAGCGGATGGCTGTGTGCAGCGGATCCCCGGTTTCGGAAAGAAGGTCGAGCCGATCATCAAGGATGGTCTCGTTCAGAATTCCTGGCCGAAGTTCCTGCATCCGTACCCGCTTTCCGAGAAGTACTTCCTTGTTTCATGCAAACCGACTCCGCAGTCGAAATGGGGTCTTTATCTTGTGGATGTTTTCGATAACCTGACGCTTCTTTACGAGGACGACCAGTATGCGCTTCTTGAGCCGTTCCCGCTCGTGAAGCGTGAGCGTCCGATGGTGATCCCGGACCGCGTGGACCTGACGCGGAAAGATGCGGAAGCGTACATCGCGGACATCTACAATGGGCCGGGGCTGAAAGATGTGCCGCGCGGAACGATCAAGCAGCTCCGTCTGATCACGTACCATTTTGCTTACCAGAACATGGGCGGTCTGATGGGTGTTGTCGGCGTGGATGGTCCGTGGGACATTAAGGAAGTGCTGGGGACGGTCCCGGTCCATCCGGACGGTTCCGCACGATTCCGCATTCCGGCGAACACTCCGATCGCATTTCAGCCGCTGGATGAATCCGGACAGGCACTTCAGCTCATGCGCTCGTGGACGACTGCCATGCCTGGCGAGATCCTCCAGTGCAATGGGTGCCATGAGGACCTGAATCAGGCGGCCGTCCCGAAGACCTCGATGGGATTCCTTGCCAAACCGGATGAGATCAAACCCTGGTACGGACAGCGCCGCGGGTTCTCGTACGCGCGTGAAGTTCAGCCGATCATCGACAAATACTGTCTCGCGTGCCATGACGGTACCAAAGAAGATGCCAAATACCCCGACCTGCGCGGGACGGAGTACGTCAAAGACTACCGTTCTGTCCAGCACGGAAATGGGACTGGGCACGTGCGCCGCGACTCGCATTTCACGGTCGGATACTTCAATCTTCAGAAGTACGTCCGCCGTCCGGGGATCGAGTCCGATATGCACCTGCTTGAGCCGAAGGAATTCTCGGCCGACACGACGGAACTCGTGCAGATCCTGCGTGAGGGACACCATGGAGTCCGGCTTTCTCCGCAGGCGTGGGATCGTCTCCTGACCTGGATCGACCTGAACTGCCCGTTCCACGGAACCTGGACCGAGGCGACGAAGAACCCGGAAAAACAGCGTTCGCGCCGTATGGAACTGGCGAAACTTTACGGAAATCTCGATCCGCACGATGCGGAGGCGATCTACCCGACCGACATCGAAAAGGGTGAGCCGATCATGCCGTCGGAAGAACTTCAGAGGGCGGACGAACGGAAAGATCCTGTCATTAAGGTCCTGGCGGAAACTGCGTCGATAAACGCTCCGCTTGAGACGAAGACGGTCAAACTCCCGAACGGCCCGGCACTGGAATTCGTGCGTGTTCCGGCGGGGATCTACACGGTGAACGGTAAGGAAATGCGCATCGAAAAGCCGTTCTGGATCAGCACGAAAGAGATCCGGAACGATCAGTTCCATGCCTTCGATCCGACGCACAACAGCCGTGTGGAATCGAAACACTGCTACCAATTCGGCATCCACGGCTATCCGATGAACAATCCGTTCCAGCCGGTTTGCCGCGTTACGAATGCGCAGGCGCAGGAATTTTGCGAATGGCTGACCGAACAGCTTGGCGGTGAGCTGACCTGTGCGCTTCCGACCGAAACGCAGTGGGAGTGGGCCGCGCGTGCCGGGCAGACGACGCCGTTCTTCTACGGGACGAAAGACTCGGATTTCGGACAGTACGCCAACCTGGCAGACCTTTCGATGAAGGATTTCGCGACGAACCCGTACACGGTGGAGCAGAAGTACTCGAACCTGACGCAGTACGACGACTGGATCCCGTCGGAGAAACGTTTCTCGGACGGCGTGCTCCTGACCACGGCACCCGGTTCGTATCGTCCGAATGCGTGGGGACTTTACGATGTCCACGGCAATGTCGCGGAATGGACCCGCACGGCAGACGATTCCGGAAACTTCCTGATCAAGGGCGGTTCCTGGTACGACAGACCGTATCGCGCGGCAGTTCACGTTTCCCGCAGTGCTCCGGTCTGGCAGCGTCTCTTTGACGTCGGATTCCGCGTCGTGCTTGAAGAAAAGTAATACCGAGAAGCCGGTCATTTCATGAAAAAAGGGATGCGGGCGATTGCGCATCCCTTTTTCATGGACTTTCTTTCAGTTTATTTGACTTGTTCGTCTTGGAGTTGGCGGAAGATGAGGCTTGGGGGAGAATTTAATTTTCAATATTAAGAAATCAAAAAAGGGGTGTTCTCAAAAAATCCCTCTATCTCTTCATTTCTCCGTTTTATTCCTTGGAAGTCTTATTCACGGATTGTCTGTTCCGCGTCATTTTGGGGAGGTATCGTCCCAGATGCGGCGGCTGATTGTACCCCGCGTTCTGCCAAACGATCGCCATTCGGTACGCGTGGTCCGTCATCAGGCAGTTTACTCGGTACGGGGTCGGGTACGTTGTCGAAAAAATGTGGATTTGCGCGGGATCTTCTGAATTGACCAGGACGATTTCCTCCCGCCAGTCGCCAAGCAGGTCCGCCTGGAGAGCTGGATTTGATTTAGTCCCGTTGATTGTCGCGGAATGGTTTCTTTTTCCGAAGTCCACCAGTCTGCCGTTTTTCCAGGAATCGATCACTCCCCGGTCAAACAGCTCGTCCTGCAGATCGCCATCCCAGTAAATTCGGAAATTCATCGACGGACGGCGTTTGGAGCTGGCTGGGCCGGAGAGCTTTTTTCCGTCAAGTGACCAGACTCCGTCCGTGGCTGAAGACCAGACTTCGTGACCGGGAGAATCCGGGTCGATGTCCGCTGCCAGACCGCGCCCGACGTCAAAACCTGCCGGAATCCCCCAGAGCATCAGACCTTCCGCCGAACGCATTTCCATGCCATACTCCGCGGATTTCGATTCGTGAACACTGAAGACGCGGAGTTTTTCATCGTCACCTTCAGCGTCACCGTCCGCAAACAGATGAAGTGCGTCGCCGTGTCCCAATCCGGTGCGGTAGAAGAGGGTCCCGTCATCATCCAAGGCGGCGGCTCCGAAAACGATCTCGTCTTTTCCGTCACGGTCTAGATCGCCGACTGCCAAAGAATGGTTTCCTTCGCCGTAGAGTCCTTCTCCCGGTGTTTCGCTTCGGTGGAACCATCGAAGTTTCAGGTCTTCACCGTCAAAATCAAACGCCATGACGTACGCGGCCGTGTAGTACCCGCGGCAGAAGACCGCCGACGTTCGCTTTCCGTCCAGAGAGGCAGCGCAGGCGAGGAATCGATCGCAGCGGTTTCCGTAGTCGTCGCCCCATCCCTCACGGCTCCGATCCATTTTGCGAATCGTTCGCGGAGCAGGGTAGTTGACCGTGCAGACTGCCGCGCCGGTCAGACCGTTAAATACGGTGAGAAACTCAGGACCGCTGAGAATACGGCCATTTTTATCCCGATGATCAGCGTTCTCATTACCGAGTACTTTCCCGAGACCATCGACGGTCCCGTCCGCCGTCTTACAGACCAGTTCCGCCTTTCCATTTCCGTCAAAATCATAGACCAGGAAAGGAGAATAGTGCGCGCCGGAGCGGATATTGATACCGAGATCCACACGCCAGAGCTTCTCTCCTTCCAGTGTGTAGGCATCGAAAATTGTCGTACCGGTGTACCCGTTGTGCGCATTATCGTGCGAGTTGGAAGGATCCCATTTCACGATCAGTTCGTACCGTCCGTCTCCGTTCAGATCAGCACAGCTCATATCGTTGGGGCGATATCGGCAGACACTTCCGTCCGGCATCACCTGTGCGTCGGGAAGATCCAGCGTCAGCGTCAGAAAGCCATCCTTCCAGACTTTGACTTCCGGACTGACTTTCTCTCCGTGCCGAACGGAGTAGACGGAATCGCATTTTCCATCCTGATCGAGATAGTTTGTTCCGGTTCGTTCATTTAGGGACGCGACTGGTTTTCCATCGCGCAAAAGCGTGTAGTCGGCATTCGTGTCGTCGGGCAAGAGTCGCCATGAAGTGAAAACTCCTTCCGGAGTTTGGAGTGCTATGGTTCCCCGGTCAAGAAATTCCGCAGTCTGCGCATTCGCTTGCGAAAGAAGAAACAAAAGGAACAATAATATGATTGGGCATTGAATTGTGGGAATTGTGTTTTGGGTGATGCGCTTCATTATCATAAACCATTTCGGATTGCCGAAAGATAAACTTACTATTCCAGCATTTCGCGGATTTCGGCGTAATCTGTTGCCATTGTGGCCTTGAGGACCAGCGCGTTCAGGAGTTCCGCATCAGTGAGTGACGCAACGCGGTGCTGATCTTCCTGCGTAAACGCTTCCGGGAAACGTGCCTGAAGGATCGAGGTCAGCAGCCGTGTGGCCATTAAAAGCTCGCCTTCTGCACGTCCTTCCGCACGTCCTTCTGCGCGGCCTTTGGCGAGGCCGAGATGGAGACCTTCCTCACGGCCTTGGGCGAGGCCGAGATGGAGGCCTTTACGTTCGGCGAAGGAGAGCTGGGCGCGGTGGTCGCGTTCGTATTTTTCGCGCGCAAAGGCGAGTTCGCGAAGTTCGTCATCCTCCGTGAACTGCGTGTAGCGTTCGTGTGTCTCTCCCAAACCGGGAGTCGTGGAGATCAAAGTATCCATTTCCGCCTCCGTTTTGCGATTGCCGTTAAGTAAATAATCCATCCAGTTCTGAAGCTGGATCTGATTTTCGTGCGTTTCATGCGTCAGTTTGCCGAGCCGCGCGAGT
>JAFQUP010000070.1 GCA_017408405.1 Thermoguttaceae bacterium | reverse complement strand
TGGCCGGCCGGATGGAAAACGGATTCCAATGGATTTCCGAGTGCAGTATCCGTTCCAAGCGTAAGTTCGGTTGTGCATCCGCTGTTCGTGTAGGAGTCGCACGTAAACGTGTTTTCGCCGTAAAGGAAGATCATTCCGGGACTGCCTTCGTTTGCGTTGAACGTGAGGCGATGGCTTCCGTCTTTTGCCGGGTCACTCGCAATGACGCCGTTGAGCCGCATGGAGGCTTTCGAGTCGTCGTTTTTGTACGCGACGCGGAAGGAGGCGGTGGAACCGTTGATCATGATGTCCTGATCGAACGAGACTCGGCGGGAACTCTGGCTGTTGTTGCAGAGGTTGGCGTCCAGATAGATCGTCCCGCTTCCCAGCCCGGAGCCGTAGGAAACGTGAAGGCGCGTGTTGTTGCCGCCGTAGACCCAGGTATCTCCGGTATTCTGCTGGTTTTTGATGTTGTGGCGATAGTAGACAGTTTTTCCTCCGCTTCGGTAGATCGTGTCGATATCGCCGGTGAATGAAGAGTTAATGTATCCAGTCTGACTTTCACTGGTCGTCAGGTCGAGCGTCATGTTTCCGGTGAACGGAGCGCTGAGGGTGAAATTCTTTCCGTTTCCGTTGATCTTCAAAGTGCCGCCTGAAACAACGCTTCCGGACGTATTCTTGCTGTCGACCGCTCCGCTGATGGTGAGTGCCGAGCCGGTATTGTTCGTGATATTCAGCGTTCGGTTGCTCAAGTGGATCGGATTCGCCAGGTTGAAGCCGGAGTAGGACTGACCGGATCTTCCAAGATTCAGATTCGCATGAGATACCATGTAGACAGCACCGGAACCGAAGCCGGTATTTTCGCCGATGGTGATCTTTTGTGTCGAGTTGGTATGCCCACTGTCGCCAATGTACGTGTCCGCAGTGTATGTGTTCGCGCCGTAGATATTGTACGTGTTGGAAGCGGATTCCTTCAGCGCGATGGTGAATCGGACATCTTTGGCGTTCGGATCCTGCGAGATGACTCCGCTGACGGTGATCGAACCGCCGTATGCTGCGCGGATGGAGGCCTGAGAACCGGTTAGGACGATCGCGTTGTTGAGCGCAAGATTTCCTTTCCCGGAGGTATTGTCATTCACGAGGTTGCCGTTCAGGTAGATCGCACCGCTTCCGATGCACTCCTGCGAGGTGACGTGAAGGCGTCCGCCGTTGATGTAGGTCGCGCCGGTCCATGCGTTGGCTTCGTTTTTCAGACGGGTAATATTGTCGCCGGAGGGACTGAACGAGACGGAAACGTTTCCGATGATCGTCGGCGCCAGACCGTCATTCGTCTTGGAGCTGACGATCGTGATCAGCGACGTATCCGTGCTGGTATTCGTGATAGTTCCCGTGCCGTTGATGAGCGTAACCTGCGCCGCGGTGTCTGTCGGATGCCCCAGGTCAAAACCGTTCAGATCCAGCGTGGTCCCATCCGCGATATTGACCGTTCCGGAGTACGCGTAATCGCCGGACATTGTCGTGTTCGCGGCAATGTTCGCGTCCGCGTAAAGTTCGGCACACATTGGCGCAGTGAGTGCCGCAAGCGACAAAACGGAAGTCAAAACACGAGTTTTAGGAAATTTTCTATTTTTCATGACAGAAACCCTTTGGTGCGATCCTGGAGAGCTGCTCCGCTCAGACGAAAACGTCAAAACGCACTAAATGAAATAAAATGCGTATTGAAATCCAAGGACAGTAAAGTTTAAGGATAAAGCCACGAAACACTCCGCGAATAACACGGAGGTTTCAGGATAACATTTCTATTTTAACCCCAATATTCCAAATATCAAGAGAAAATTTCCCAAAAAACAATAAAATTTAGTCAAAACCCACAAAAAGTTGAAAAATCAGTCAGGATTTAAGGTTTATTCCAGCGGCTCCATCAAAATTTTCAATGAATGGGGCATTTGTGCCAAGCCTCCCAATCAGAAAGAGGACTTCCCATTTCCCGGTCCATATTTCAAACGAGAGAGTTTTTTCAGATAAAATAAAAATTCATGAAATCGAAATCAGGAAAAAGCCAAAGATTCCGCGCGGCAATCCCTGGATCAAGATAAAGAAATTTAAATACTTCAAAAGGGAAGCATGTTTATCTTTTAACATACTTCCCTTTTTTCAAATTTTACCCTGAAAAAATCTTTAAGTTTTTCTGGGTTTTTCTCACCTCGCCTGATTTCCCACCCTCGGATTAGCCAGAATACTTCTTCCGGG
>JAFQUP010000069.1 GCA_017408405.1 Thermoguttaceae bacterium | reverse complement strand
CCGTAGGGGAACCTGCGGCTGGATCACCTCCTTTCTAAGGAAATTAGAACGTCCGACATAAGTTGGATGAATAAAATATGGAGGCCCCTTGTTGACAGGCTTCGTGAATTCATCTTTTGTATATTAAAAGCCTTTGAGAATTTTCTCGAAGGCTTTTTTTTGTGTATGGAGTGCGGCGTTTCGCGTCTCCTTTCAAAAACTTTTTAGTGTTTTGTTTCTTTTAAATCCATCACGCGTGTGCGAAACAATTCTGGATATGCTTTTTTTCTGTCTCCTCAACCGTTTTGTTCTTCTGAGGGAAACAGATCTGAAAAACGACATTTTTCGAAAGATACAGAAGCTGTGAGACCTTCAAAATAGACAGATCCGGCAGCGTTTCCGGAGGTTTTACATTGGGTGAATTTTCCGCCTCCCCCATTTCGGAGAAAGATTCCCGCCCCTTCTCGCGAGTTGAGAAAACGGCAGTTTCGGACGGTAGGTGAGGAACCGCGTCCGGAAATTTCCATCGCGGAGCAGAAACTGTCCGAGACCGTGCAGTCGTGAAAGATGCCGCAGGCTCCGCGATGCACGAAGATTCCGCCTTCCTTTCCCCCGTGAAATCGGCAGTTTTTAACCGAGGGGGCAGTCCCTTTTCCGCGAGCCTCAAAACGGTGCGCCTCACAGTCAATGAACGTTCCGGCAGCTCCGCGGCAGACAAGGATCTCATTTTCGCTCAGATCTTTTACGGACGCGGAAAATCTGCATCGCAGAAAGACAGGCGCGCTTCCCGAATCGGTGATCTCCAGTCCGACGAGCGCGTTTTCCGAAATGAAACAGTCGGAGAAGATTCCTCGTGCTCCATCGCGCACAAAGATCCCTCCAGAATGAATGGAAGTTTTAAATCGGCAATGCGTCACGACCGGTGCGGTACCGGGACCAGTAACTTCCAGACAGTCGCCGTAACAGTCGGATACCGTGGAATTGGAGATACGCGGTTTCGCGCCGTTTTCGATTCGGAATCCGAATGTTCCGCAGTTTTGGACCATGCATGAGACAATTTCCGGCCGGGACTTGGGACCGGTGATGGAGAGGCCTCCGCCGAAACGTGATTCAAACACGCAGGAGTGAACGATCGTGTGCCGGGAGGAGATTCGAAGAACAGCATTTTCTGAATTATTTTCTTTTTTGCTTCCTCGGTTCCGAAGTGTCAGCCCAACGAGTCGGCATTCTCCTTTTTCAAGGTGAAAGAGGGGAGAAGTACCGCCTTCAAGGATCACGCATTCCGGCTGCTTCTCATTTCCGCGGATTTCCATCCCCTTTCGGAGTATGAGGGTTTCCGGGATACGATACGTACCGGGACGAAGGAAGATCTTTCCCCCAGGAGCAATTTCCCGGCACGCTGCTTCCAGCGTCGGAGTATCGTTGGGAACAGAGAGAAAGTCTGGAGCCTTTACGTTCTTCTTCATTCCTCAAACCTTTCCCCGTGACTTCCCCAAATAATGGATGGAAGCGCGTTGGAATCAGATATTTTCAGGTTTTGACAGTTTAGTAAGCTATTCATTTACCCGATAAATGTCTGGGTAGTTTCGCCCTTCCTCATCATAGTCCAAACCGTAACCGACAATAAATTCATCGGAAATTTCCATTCCGTAATAATCGATAGGGAAGTCTTTCTTAAATTTTCCTGGTTTGAAGAACAGAGAGGCGATTCTGACTTCAGACGCTCCCAGCTTTTTCAGATGGCTAATAAGAAATTCCATCGTGTTTCCCGTGTCGATCAGGTCATCGACGATGATGACTTTTCTGCCGTTAATGTCTCGCGGAAAAGGAGCCGCTTCCTGAATATTTTCGGTACTGGCCAGTCCGGAGTAACTTGAAACCCGATAAAATGTTAAATCGCATGGTATCGCCAAGGCTTCAAGAAGGTCGGCAAAAAAGAACAGAGCGCCTTTTAAAATACAGACCAGGAAAGGTTTTTCATTTGAAAAATCCTGTTGAATTTCTTCAGCAATACGCTGAACCTGAAGTTGGATTTCTTTTTCCGAAATATAGAGGGAAAATACTTTATCCAGGACTTGAATTGACATTTTATTTATGGAATATGAATAATTTGAAACAGTTATTCAGAAAAGAAACACTCGCGGAATGAAACCTGTTCAAGGGGGAGTGCATCTTTTCTGAGTGAATTTCAGGTAAACAATTATCGTGCCGCGAGCCACCGTTCCGCATCCAGTGCCGCCATGCATCCGGTTGCCGCCGCCGTGTTCGCCTGACGGTAAACGTGATCCGCACAGTCGCCTGCCGCGAAGATCCCCTCAACGCTCGTGAACGTCCGTCCCGGAGTCGTCCAGCGCACGTATTTTCTCTCGTCCAGCTCCACGACGCCTTCAAGAAATTCCGTATTCGGCGTGTGCCCGATCAGGACGAACAGCCCGGAGACCGCGATTTCGAGCGGAGCCTCACCTTTTGTGCTCGCGATCCGAACGCCCGTCACGCCGGTTTTCGGGTCGCCGAGGACCTCTTCGACCGTCTGGGAGTAAAGCGGTTCGATCTTCGGATTCGCCAGTGTCCGGTCCACCATGAATTTGGAAGCGCGGAATTCATCCCGACGGTGGATCAGGTAGACTTTCGAAGCAAACTGACTCAGGTAATTTGCGTCTTCCATCGCGGAATCCCCGCCTCCAACGACCGCGACCGGCTGATTCCGGAAACGCGGAAGCGCACCGTCGCACACCGCACATGCGCTGACGCCGAGATTCTTGAACCGTTCCTCCGACGGCAGACCGAGCCAGTTCGCGCTCGCTCCGGTCGCGACGATGACCGCATCGGCCTCGTAGACGTCCCCTTCTGCCGACTCGATCCGGAACGGACCGTCAGGACGCGCGGAAGTATCGAGTTTCACGACGTCGTCCGGAACGATCTCCGTCCCGAAATTGACGGCCTGCTGACGCATCAGTTCCATCAGTTCAGGGCCGGTGATGCCGTGTTTTCCGTGAGGCGGCAGGTAGTCGAGACGGTCCGGATCGATCGCGGATCTCAGGTACTCGGTGAGGTCTCCGGCAGGGAATCCGGGGAAATTCTCGATTTCGGTCGTCATGGCGAGCTGCCCCATCGGGAGCGTGTTTTTCGCCTGATTTTCTGCCGAGACGGCCCCCTCGAACAGCAGAGGCTTCAAATTCGCACGTGCTGCGTAGATCGCCGCCGTCCAGCCTGCCGGTCCGCTTCCGATGATGATGAGTGAGCGTTTCATTCAGTTTGCCTCCTCTTTGATTTCTGATTGGTT
>JAFQUP010000068.1 GCA_017408405.1 Thermoguttaceae bacterium | reverse complement strand
GGGTCGGCCGGCACTCAGATTCACTGCATTGATGAATCCGATCAGCCCTTCTTCTGCGCCCTGCGACGAAAATAGATACTGAAACACGACATCCGACGTCGGCGGAAGCTCAAAAATCGGTTTTTTCGCCGTCTTTCTCGTTATCTTTCTCGCCGTTTTTTTCACAGTCTTTTTCACCGCCTTTTCTACCGCCTTTGTTCTGACTTTTTTTCGCGGTTTTGGATCCATACGCATCCTCCTCCGATTTTATTATAGCGCGATCCTTTGAAAAGTCAAGCGTGTAAAAAAATTTTTCTCCCCAAAAAATACATTCTTCTCCATATCTGTTTTTTATCACTGAAAACTCGGCGCAGTAAATGAACCTGATTTTGCCTCCATCTTATAATTAAAACGATTCGGCTCCCGGGATCGGTACGGTCCGTTTCCCTTCCGGACCGTATCGGTACTCAGACCGGATCGTTTTAAACGCGGAAGTGTTTCCGTTTTTTTCACATTTAAACCATAGGAGAAAAAAATGTCTGAACCGAAAAAATTCTTCATCTGCGGGATCTGCGGAAATCAGGTGGAAATGATCGAGGACGGCGGCAGTGAACTCATCTGCTGCGGTGAGCCAATGATGCTCCTCGCCTCCTCAAGCGAAGCCGCGATGGATGAAAAACACGAACTCGTCATTGAAGAGACCGAAGAGGGACTGAGTGTCCAAGTCGGCAAAAATGAGGTCCATCCCTCCACACCCAGTCACTTCATCCAGTGGATCGAATGCTGGATCGGAAACCATATGATGCGGCATCACCTCGCGCCGAATGATCCGCCAAAAATCGTTTTTCACGTCAAAGAATGGCTCAAAGACGGTAAAAAACCGCGGATCCGCGCCTACTGCAACATTCACGGAATGCGGTGCTGCAAAAACTGCGAAGAGAAAAGCTGCGGTGAAAACAGCTGCAAAGAGAGCCAAAACGGCGAAAAAGAAATGAACGCAGAACCCCGCTCTGCAGAACACGAAAAAACCGGGACCTGTGACCGGACCGCCTCGGCCTGCCATAGTGCTTCGGCTGTCTGAGCCTTGCGTGCGGCCCGATGATGATCAACTCTAAATCGACAGAAAGACGCGGATCTCACGAAGTGATCTTAAAAATATTTTATTTAAAAGATCCTTTCGCGTATTTTCGCGTCTTTCGTGAGATCCAGATCCGATACAGTGTACTCAGATCGTAAATTCCGGTTTCCGTTCACTAAGCGTTCCCTGGAGACGCTGCACGATACTGCTATGTATTTGACTTACGCGGCTCTCGCTCAGGTCGAGCGTCATACCGATCTCTTTCATCGTCATGTCCTGATAGTAGTAAAGAAGAAGGATCAGACGTTCATTACGCTTCAATCCCTTTGTCACGAGCCGCATCGTGTCGATCTTCTGCATTCGGCTCGTCGGATCCTCGCCGCGCTGGTCTTCGAGCACATCCAGCTCGCTGACTTCTTTGGAGCCGTCTGTCTCGCACCATTTTTTATTGAGGCTCACGACGCTTGCCGTGTTTGCCTCTTTCGCCATTTTCTCAAATTCGTCTACAGAAACTCCCAGATACTCGGCCAGCTCTTCATCGGTAGGTCTGCGGCCCAGTTTATTGTCCAGCTCTTTCGTCGCTTCGTTGATACGTTTGGCCTTGGTCCGTACAAGGCGGGGGACCCAGTCCATATTTCGAAGTTCATCCAGCATCGCACCGCGAATTCGGGGAGCACAGTACGTCTCAAATTTCACATCACGAGACAAATCAAATGCATCGATCGCATCCATCAGGCCAAAAACGCCTGCGGAAATTAAATCGTCCAGTTCCACGCCATCCGGAAGACGCTGCCACACTTTCTGCGCATGGTAACGCACCAGCGGAAGATAATGTTCGACCAGTAAATTCCTTTTTTCCTGGTCCGAAGGATTCGCTTTATATTCTTCCCACCACTGTGCGACTGATTCCGAATTGGAATTCACTGCAACCATTGATTCCTCCATGTTTTTACTCACCTCAAAAGCTGTTCGCAAAACGTCTTTTCGCACCATCTGAAAAAAAGCAGGGATACCGGCATTTTCAAAAAATACCATCCCGCAAAGAAGAGGTATTTCTACCGCTTCTTTACATCAAACAGCCGCACCCGCAAAAAATTTGCGTAAATTTTCCAAAACGCCGTCTGCAGTTTCTGATCCATTTGGAAACCTCGTTTCTGAATGGAACAAAACTGAATATTTCGTTTTGAAGGGCATCGACTGCACACGTGCTGCCGATCCATTCCGGACCGTCCTCCTTTTTTCACAGTCCGAAACGGCTTCAGGTCACACTGTTTTGACAGAGCCGCATTTTTCGGGAGATTCTTCCCCGCCGCTTTGCAAAAAGCATTTATACGATCCGTTTCGCGCCACATCCATACTTTGCGAAAAAGATCTACATCCAGACAGAACCCTCTGGACTCCGTCTGTTCTGCCGTCATTTCAGAAGAAGCCCGAAGCATACGCTCCGCAGCTCACCGCTGAAAAAACGTTTTATTCCTGGCCGGATACAGTCTACACACTGTCCCGCATAGTACCGACGCTGCACGAGAAGGATCTCGAATTCAGTCGATACTATGGATCTAGGTTTGGTATTGCCTCCAGCCAAACTTTTAAATCACAGATCTGCACAAAAAACGTACAAACTGCATTTTGTTTTCGTCTTCCCGACCGACGAGCCTGCCGCCAGTCATTCCGCACCACACACTCCAATTTATTTGCGTCACGTACAGTCACAAAAATTTGATAACACGACCAAAAGGCCGCCAAATGTCCATTTTCACAGAACAACATCCTACGGAAGCTGGGCCATGCTGCACGATCTTAGAAACATCAGCGAAAGCTCACATTCCCCAAACCGCACCTTCTGTCCGCCGTCAAATACAGCTGGACCGCAGGCTCCAAAACCATTTCAGATACGTTCTTTTCATACCGAACTGTACACCGCAGTGCAACCGCAACACGGAATTTCCACACATCCGAAGCGCACACACTATCCGCTCTCCAGCGCCCAACAGCAACACCGTTTCACAGGCACGGAATTTCAGCTTTTGCGTGTTCTTCACGGCAGCTCCATCTCCCGCTCCATCGGCTTCAGCACACTTTTACACACATCCGCGTAAATGAGCCGCCGATGGAAAATACCACAGCAGTCAAGGCGCCAAACAGCACCAGACAATACATCGTTCCTCTAAAAAATCCCAAACACGGTCAGCGCACACTGGTCTAGAAGACACTTTCAGTGTGCCCGGTCCGCTAATTTGAAACTTTCGCGGGACAGGAAGAGGACCAGACCGCCCAATTCGATCGGTCATCCGTCATCCGGAACACGCATACAGGGTCCAAAGACACTCACTGGATCCATTCAGGACCACCAGAGACCTGCGCAGGTCCCGAACACAAAAAATTTGAAATCGACACCAAATCAGACCTGCAAAAATACACATTCGCAGGATAGCAGATCTGGATCCTGAAAACTTCCGTACACACCAAGTACCCACGTACGCACCAAACGCAAACGCAAACACATAAACATATACGGGAACAGGAATTACACCGGAAAGAAGAGGTCTGCAAGAAAACAAACCTGCCGCTTTCACTAATGCATTGAGAGGGGCCTCCTCATCAACACATTAATAAAATCGGCACACACTACCCCCAAAGTTGAGGCAATCGCCAATGAAAAGCAAAAAAAGGCAGATTTTTCCATGAAAAATTTTCTGTATTGGGTTTATCGGTAGTTCCTTAAAGAATCGCAAGAAAACTTTCGAAAAAAGGCAGAAAAAATTCGAAAAGGCTCGAGAACGGTACATTTGAGCCAGTTTTTCCGGTTAAAACAGAAGGAAAGAGGAAATTCAAGTTTTCCGAGAGAGCCGCACCATAGACTTTCAGCGTTTTCAGCGTTTTTCTGCTTTTTTTAACGGCAGTAATTACAATACGAAGGGGTTCGCTATTTCCAGATGGACCACAACAGAACCAAGTAGGAGCCAACTTATTACTGGAACGGTCGTCCACTCCCCTCTCCGTTCCTCTTCAGGAAAACTTTTAACAGGGAGAGGGGATCCGGAGTAGGGGGCTTTTCACGCCAAACGAATTCCAGCCGCGTGAAAAGAAAGAGCAGGCTGGACTGGGCTTCTTTACGGTTTATTCGGCAATTACGTATGCCGTGAAATTTTCAACCGCGCTCGGACGAGTACACACTTTTCGGATC
>JAFQUP010000012.1 GCA_017408405.1 Thermoguttaceae bacterium | reverse complement strand
GAAAAAAAAGAAAAAAAGAAAAAATTTTTTTTGAAAGGAAAAAATGGTTCGTCAAAAGGACTACATAGACCGCCATTCCCTGCATTATTCCGGATCGCTTCTTGATGCTGAATGGCAGCAGGACGCTTACGATATGCGGGCGAATGTTCATGCCGAAAAGTACCAGAAACACGCGGCCCGTGCTTCAGAGCGTCAGAAACGTCTTTCGGAAGAGGGACGCGAGATCGCGCCTTTGCCGGAGTGTGCGGATCCTGCGCTTGTGGACTCGTGCCGTCTTGACCTTCTGAAATTCATGCTGACGTTTGGCAATTCGTCCGCGTCCCCTGCTTTTCCGTCGCCGTTTTCGGACGCGCAGCTCTACGCGATCCACGTCGTTCAGGAGACTCTTCTTCACGGCGGATCGCGTCCTTTGTGTCTTCCGCGCGGGTTTGGGAAATCGACGATCTGCGAGTGGGGGATCGCGTGGGCGCTTGCATACGGTCACCAGCATTTTATTCTGATCATTGCGGCCAAGACGGCGCTTGCGTCGCAGATCCTTGAAAATGTGAAGTGCATCATTCGTCAGAACGAGCTTTTCCAGTCGTGTTTTCCTGCGCTATGCTATCCGATCGAGCGTCTTGAAAATTCGCCCGGCCGCGCTCCGGGTCAGCTTTTGAACGGCGAGCATACGAATATCAAGATCAACTCTCAGATCCTGATTTGTCCAACGGTTCCCGGTGCTCCATCATCGGGGGCGATCGTGACGACTTCCGGTCTTGACAGTGCTGTCCGCGGTCTGAAAGTCGGTTCGTCACGTCCGACGGCGGTCATCATCGACGACCCGCAGACAGAGCGTTCGGCCGCGAGCGTGACGCAGACGGAAAAGCGGTGGGAGTACCTTTCCGGAGCGGTCAAGGGTCTTGCCGGTCAGCAGACGAACCTCTCGATGATCGCGACGATCACGGTCATTCGTCCGGACGATCTTTCGGAGAAGATCCTGAAGGAGTGGGGCGGTCAGCGTTTCGGGATCCTGCGGAGTATGCCGAAGAATATGGATCTCTGGCTGGAGTACGACAAACTGCGGAAGGTCGGGATCCAGAATCACCTTGAAACTGCGGACCAGATACGCGAGGCGAATGATTTCTACCTTGCGAACCGCGCGGCGATGGACGAAGGAGCGGAAGCGGAATGGGAGTCCGGGTTTTCGCCGGTGGAACATTCGGCCATTCAGCACGCGATGAATCTTTACTTCGCGTCCAAAAAGGCCTTCTATTCTGAATACCAGAATACCCCGCTTGCACTTTATCAGCAGAGCCGGAATCTGGTTTACGAAGACATCGTCCGCAAGATCGTCCCGATCCAGCGGTCTCAGGTCCCGATCGACTGCGAGCGCGTCACGGTCGGGATCGACATTCAGCAGGATTGCCTCTACTGGGTCCTTTGCGCGTGGGGAAACGGTTTTCGCGGTCACGTTCTCGATTACGGACGGTATCCCGGCGGATCAGCTTCCATTCAGAGCACCTTTCCGCTTGCGTCGGAGCTGGACGCGTTCTATCTGGCTCTGATGGATCTCTGTCCTCACCTTGCTTCCCGAAGATTCCAGCGTGCGGACGGAACGGTCCTTGACATTCAAAAGGGTCTGATCGACGCGAACCGCGGTCTCTTCACGCCGCAGGTCCGAAAAGCGTGTTTCGATCTTGCGTCCGTCTTTGAACCGGTCTTCGGCTGGGGAAAGGGAGCGACGGACCTTTTCGTCCGCGGTCAGCCTCATCCCGGCGAGGAACGCGGCGACGGCTGGCAGCGTCCGGCACTTGTTCCCGCGAATCTCGTTCGCCATACCCGATACGATACCGACTACTGGAAGTCCTTCATTCGGACGTCATGGCAGTCTCCGGTCGGCGGCGCGGCTTCCCTGACGCTTTTCGACGGCGATGAAGTCATCCATTGGGATTTCATTCAGCAGATGCTTTCCGAACGGTCCGACGTTCTGGAAGGGAAACGCGGTACGATCGACAAATGGACGCTGATCCCCGGCCGCGAAAACCATCTCTGGGACTCCCTGGTCATGGCGGCGGTCGCGAACTCCGTCACCGGCGGTCATTTGGAAAGTGCGGCTCCGGCGACGGCGGGGCTTTCGCTTTATACCGGAAACTGGAATCTCATCGGAAGATGAACAGGAATTTCCACAGGAGGAATTTGATGAAAAAGAAACCGTATGTGATCCATCCGATCGAGCTGATGAATCTGAAATGTGCTGTCCGGTCCGCAGAGTGTATCGTTTCCCGGTGTTCCGACTCGGAAGTACAGAAGGCCGCGAAAGAAGCCTTCCTGAAACTTCAGGCTCTTCAGCGAATGATCGAACAGAAACAGAGTGTCCATTTTGGACAGTCGGCAATGATACCAGATGAAAAAGGAGAATAAAAATGCGTTCCATAGCGTTCATTCTGAAAACGAAGTCCTTTCAGACCGCAAACATGAAGCATGTTTCGATGATCATGGCGTTTAAGACCGGCGGCGAATTTTACATTTACCGCGGCGATCCATCCGGTCAAAACGGCGAACTGATCCCGTATGCCGGCCCGACCCATGAACCGAAGTATGCTTTCATGGAGGAGGTCCCCGATGATATTGAGATCCTGAGTCTGACCCTGAATTTTCAGCCGGAAGAAGAAAGTGCGGACGAATCCCTGAAACATATTGAAAGAAACAGAGGCTGTGATGAAGCGTTCTTCGGAAATATTCAAATGCGAGCAGTGCGGACTGCCGATGCGGTCCCGTCAGACGTGGATCAAGGGATCGATCCGTAAACGGCTTTACATTTGCCCGGCGTGCGGAAACTCTTTCACGACGACGGAGACCCGTGACCATAGTTCCAAAAATGAGTGTCCAAAAATGGACAGTCAGTGATTTGGCAGTAAAAAGACCATTTTGTCCAGTCGGCAGAATGGTTTTTTTATTTTTTTTATCTTTTTTTGTTGTCTATCGGATAGACAACAAGCACCCTCTTTCGAAGTGCTTCCATTCTGCGTTTTTTCTGGTATAGTGTTTCACAGAAAGGAGAGAGGATATGTCTGAAGAAAAAGATCCTACGCTGCTTGAACAGATCCAGGAAGCCAAAAAGGCCGTCATTTCCGGCGGAGTTTCGGGAGTTTCCGGAGCCGGCATCAGTATTTCCTACATTTCGCCTGAGGTTCTCGACAAAATGGAACAGCAGGAACAGGCCCGTCAGGCGTCCGGTCCGGTCGTCGGACGGATCGTCAGTACTCCCTACGATAACCGCTGGTAAAGGTGTCTCATGTCCAGAAGATCCAAACGGAATCACAAAAAGATCTCTCATTCCCGGACCGTTCCGGTTTCCGCTACGGAAAGACCTGCGGAGCTTTGCGCCGATCCGGAGTTTTCCATTCCGCTTTCGGTCATTCGTGCTCAGATGTTTGAATCGGCGCAGCCTCCCAAACGTCTTTCGGCTTTCTTTGCCGACGCGACGGACGACTACGCCGACCAGATCACCGACGAAACCGTCCGTCGGGAAATGCGCGCCAATTCCCGCAAGGTCTACCTTACGGAAGGATGCACGAACCACGGCGTGTTTACTCTTGGCGTTCATTGCCTCGGCGACCGCGGTCCCGATCTGACGGTCATTCCGGCAAAACAGAAGGGCCGTCAGGCGTCCGACCCGTTCGCGCCCGCCATTACGCCGGAAGAACGAAGTCATCTGGAATGGTCATGGTTCCATTTCACCGAAGATATTGACCTTGGCGAGCATTTGCGGATCGCGGTCGAAGCTCTCGAATATGACGGCGAGATCTTCTTCCGGATGGTCTACGATCCGCAGATCGATGACGTTCAGATGAACCTTGAACAGATCGAAGCGAAGCGCGTTCAGACGGTTTCCGGACTTTTTCAGGAAGATACTGTCGGCGGTATCCAGTTTGAGGGGATGCACCCGGTCCGCTATTTCGTCCTTCCGAAAAACCGGAATCCGCTCACGCCGTCACCTTGCGAACCGATCCAGGTCCCGGCGGAGGATATGCTTCACGTTGCCGTCATGCGTCTTCCGGATCAGCACCGTGGTCTTCCGTGGATGCAGTCCGTTTTGAACGATATTGCGGAAACGAAGATCTACAAGGAATACCATCTCGGAGCCGCCAACGCTGCGGCGAGAAACTCCGGCGGCGTGGTGGAAGCACCTGCGGGAAGTGTCGTTCCCGGTCAGACTTTTGAACTTCAGCCGACCTATACGGCCCCGAATCCGGGCGAGATCAAGCAGCTCTTTCCCGGTCTGGTCTACAAACAGGGCGCGGCGAACTGGCCCTGCGGTTCCTATCAGCCGTTCATCGAGTGTCAGCAGACCGCACAGGCTGCGGGAATGCACCTGACGAAGGCGATGCTGACGAACGACTTTGAAAAGCATAACTATTCGAGTTTTCGCGGTGAAATGATCGTTTACTGGGCCGTTATCCGCTACCTGCGCTCACGGCTTGAGAAGATGATCCTGAATCCGTTCTTTGACCGCTGGATCGACTGTCTTGCGAGTGTGGATGAAACGGCGGAAAGTATCGTTTCCCGCTATGGCGGACGTTTGAAGCGGATCCCGCGCAGCTGGAGCTGGTCCCCGATCCCCGCTTACGATATGGCGGATCTGATCGCGGCTCTCGGCGACGCGGTCGGTCACGGGTTCCTTTCAAGACGGATGGCGGTCTCGATCCTTGGATACGATTTTGAACAGGTGGAACAGGAGAGAAAAGAAGATGACTTCGGAAATACGGATCCGGGCGTCAGTGGACCTGACGGGGAAGCGGTTTGAGTTTTCCCCACTCTATTCCGGCGGGACGCTTTGGGTCAACGGGTTTGACCATGCGGTCGTTTTGGACATTGAGGGGCTGGAATCCCTGCCGGAATCGGCACGCGCCCACTTTGACCATGATGAGTATTCGATCGCCGGAACGTTCCGGCCGCGAATCGTCACCAAAGATGGAAAACCGCAGATCTTCGGTGACGGACATATTGAAAACACGCCGTCTGCTCTGCGGATCCTGGAGGCTTTCAAACAGAAAAACCTCCGCTGGGAATGCAGTATCGGCACAAAAAACTTCAGCAGATTTCGCGATATGGAATTTATTCCGGCCGGGAAAACTGCGGAAGTCAACCGCAGGAAATTCGTTGGGCCTCTCGGTATCGTTCGCCGTTGGGCTTTGGATGAAGGTTCTTTTGTTCGGCGCGGCGGCGATGCCCGCAATACCGCGGTCATTCACGCCCGCACCATAGAAAAGGAGAATTTGAGTATGAGTGAAGAACTCAAGATTTTTATTACGGAATCCGGGTATGATCCTGAATCCCTTACCCCGGACCAGATGTGCATTTTTGAAAAGGCGTTCGTGCGCCATTGTGCCATCATGGACGAAACGGCTGCGCAGGCGGATGAACTCGATCCGGACGCGGATCCCGCGGAAGTCACGGAAGAGGAAATTCCTCCGGAAACGCCCCCGGATGAACTTGACGCTGACGATGCCGATCCGGACGGCGATGCCGTTTCTGACGCGGAAGTTCCGGCAGACGCGGAAGAGGAAACGGCGGAAAAGGACCCGGACGAAGTGACGGCCCGGAAGGTTCGGGCGAAAAAGCTCAAGGCCCGGAAGGTCCGGGCTTCCGCTGTCCATTCGTCCCGGAAAGTGAATCCACGTGCCCGGCGTATGGGGTACGGCCGCGTGACGGCTTCCTGCGGTGCTCCGGATCCGATGGACGTTTACTCGGTCGCCATGATGCGCAATACCGGGCTTTTCACCGATGCTCAGGTCCGCGCGTCCGGCTTCTCGGATGATGCCATGACGGAAGGACTTTCCCGTCAGTTCAACGGTTTCACCGTCAAGGAAATGGCGATCGAAATGCTGCGTCATTCGACCGGGAAAGTCTACCGCGGGAACGAAGACGCTTTCGTCGATGCCTTTTTCTATCCGGAAAAGGTCAAGGCAAGCGCCTTCTCGACGCAGAATCCGCTCGGTATCCTTGAAAATGTGCTGAATAAAGCGTACTATCAGGGGTCCCAGCGTGTCAGTTCCATCGTCGATAAGATCGCGCGGCGTTTCGACGTCAGCAATCTTCACGACGCGAAGATCACGTCCTATTCTGTCTATGGTCTTCCTTTTGACCAGGCGGAAGACGGACCGCTGAAAAACGCGACGCTCGTTCCGGAAGACTATGAGATCGGGATCAGCCGGTCCGGCAATGTTCTGACCCTTACCCGCGATATGCTGCTGAAGAACGAGATCGAAAGTTTCGTCGATGCCGTCATTCAGCTCGGCACGAAGCATAAGCGGAAACGCGAAAAGCGCGGTATCCAGAAGCTGCTTTCGGCTGTTGGTGCGGCGTCTACGGTCTTCAATGCCGCTCATGGAAATGCCATTACTCCGGTTCTTGGTCTTGATGGTCTTGCGGCGGCCGCGGCTGCGCTCATGTCGATGCCGGTTCTTGGAAGTGACCCGAATGACGCGGAAGCGTCGGAACTGGAAGGGAAATATCTGCTTGTTCCGCCGCAGCTTGCCTCCACCGCCTCGACGCTTTTCACCGCGACGAATCTGGCTGTTCAGACTCCGGGCAACACGATTGCTTTGACGAATACGTACCTCCAGTATGAGCCGCTGGTTTCACCGTACCTTGCGTCTCTTTACGGCGGGAGTAATACGTGCTGGTTCCTGCTTGCCGACCCGGCGGAAGCCGCGATCCTTGGCGAGACCCGTCTGCGCGGTGCCGCCGATCCGCACATTACGCCCGTTCCTACGGCCGGAAACATCATCGGCAAAAGCTGGGCGACGTTTTTTGAGTACGGCTTCGGCATCATGGACCACCGCGCCGCGGTCTACTCGACCGGTGCCGGCAACTGACCTTTTTTTATCCTATCAACTCCTTTTATTGAAAGGTTTTAGTATGAATGCTGTTTACATTTGTTCGGACGAAACGATCGATTTCGTCCCGGATTCCAATCTCGATCCCGGCGTTTTCGTCGTCCTCGGCGCGATCGTCGGTATTACGAAAAGTCCGCAGACTGCCGGACGTCTCGGCACGATCACGACGCGCGGAGTGTTCCATAACGTCCCGAAGATCAACAATCAGGCTTTGACGATCGGTCAGAAAGTCTGGCTCAACGCCTCCACCGGCAAGATCTACGGAACTCCGGCCGCAGGGTATCTCTGCGTCGGTTACGCTATGGAAGCGGCGCAGGCGAACGCGTCGGTTTGCCGGATCCTGCTTTCGCCCACCGGCGAGACCTGGTCGGCATCCTGAGGAGGTGAGTCATGAGAGAACTGCTTTTTTCACTTTTGAAGACGCGGCTGATGGCGATGGCCGTCGAAGTGTTCACTGTCGAAAATGTCCAGTCCGTTTTTACGCGGCTTCTTGCCGCGCTTAAGGCCGCGGCGGCAAAGTCGCAGACTCCCGTCGATGACTGGATCCTCGAAATGCTCGAAAAGTTCGCGTCGGAGACTTCGGCGGCTGAAAAGTTTTCCGAAATGGTCCTGACGCTGCTCGACAAGACGAACGGAAACGTCATTTGCGGTTCCGCGGATGAAAAGACCCGTCTTGAATCGGATATTGCGCTGGAATTCGCGGCACACTGGGCCTCGAACGCTCCGACTTTTTGACCCTTTCCAAACTTTTTCCAATCGGGGCGTTTCGGCGCCCCTTGAGGTTTTTGCATGAAATACTTATGGAAAATTTTTCTGTGCGGTCTGTTTTTCAGTCCCGGAGGTCTGAATGCGGATCCCGTTATCATCGGTCCGGAAAATGTCGAACCCGGCCGGCTTGCGGTCTTTGAGACGCCGACGGAAGGTGCTTTTCAGGTCTGGCCCGGCGAAAAGGCGGATTTTGCCGTTGATTCCAGCAGTAAACGGCTTTTCTTCGTTTCACCGTCCGATGGCTGGTTTACCGTCATTTTCGCCGCGGTGGAAGAAGGAACGGCTGTCATTTACTCGAAAGAGTTTCGCGTCGGTGGATCGTCTCCTTCCCCTGATCCTGAGCCTGATCCGGGGCCGGACACTCTTTCAAAACTTTCCGCGGAGGAACGCCGTGCCGTCAAGTCGGCGGCGCAGTCCGTACTGAACGGCATTCGCGACGGTATCGTCAGGATGCCGAATCATGCGCGGATGGAATTCAAGCGGATCCTGACCTCACAGCTCAAAGGCGCGGTTTCGGAGAATGTTTCCGTTTTTCTGACGGAACTTTCCGCGGAAGAGCCGATCGGCACGCTTGCGGAGCTTCAGGACGTTTTCACCCATTTGACGGAGGAAATTCATGACTGACATTCAATTTCCGGAAGGGTACATTCCTTCCAAAATTCAGGCCCGTGACTGTGCGCCGGGGGAGTCCGATGCGGAAATTCTCGATCTTTGCAAAGTCAGCTGGGATCCTGAAGCTCCCGTCGGTGTGATCTCTTACGAATCACTGCGTCCGTGGCTCCTCGAACGGGCAGAGCATAACGAAATGCTTTTCCGGGCCGGGAAATATCGAAACTGGTGGGACGTTTTCGACTGGCAGAAAGTCTTTGACGCAAGTCAGGGATCTTCGCCGTCCTGCGCAGGTTTCGCTTTCAACCGGGCGCGTCTGATCCGTTTGATGAATCAGATCCTCGAAGGAAGTGAACAGTTCATCGAAAAGGAAAACGCAGGGATCCTATGGGCACTCTCCAAAGGTTCCGTTTTCGGCGGTCAGACGCTTCAGGCGATGGCGATGGCAGGCCGAATGACCGGGTCTTTTCCCGTCTCGAAAACAGGGGAGTATTCGGCCCGGACCGCGTTTTTGTCCTATCAGAATCTTGCGAACCGTTTCGATTCCTCCCGGAAATATCAGACAGCCTGTGCTTCTCTTCCGGAGTCTTTCGACCCCGCCGAAGAGATCGAACTTGCCTGTCGGGCAGGGTGCGGCGTGTTTGTCGGGAATCTGAAAAGCGTGGAGTCTTTCCAGCTCCGCAATGGCCGTTTTGAACCGGAGATCACCCGCGGCGGCGCTCACGCGACGGCGTTCGGAGGCTACGATTTTGAACGTTCCCAATGCGCCTGGTGGAATTCATGGGGGCCGATCTACTCGACGAATCTTCCCGCTTTCGGCGGACCGATGAGCCGGGCGTCGATCGAAACATTCATGGATTCCGGCTATCGCGACGTCATGATCGTTCCGTACGCGGAAGCCCCGCTCGATCCGGATCTTACTCCGACACTCGATCCGGAGGCACACGATGCAGGATAATTTCATCATTTTCAGCAGTTTGTCCATCTGCTGTCTTTTGGGGCAGGTCGATCTCGGTCTCCCCAAATGGACGCAGGAAGTCGGGTCTCTCGCGATCGTCGCTTTCGTCGTTTGGTTCACACTGACACGAATGGAAACGGCGGTCTCGAAGCTCAACGAATCGATCCGGACACTTTCGGAAAATATCAAAGGACTCAAGGGAGACCATGTTTCCATTCAGTCCGAACTCACAAAAATTGAACACGAACTCGAAAAGGAGTAAACCTATGAGTAAAGAAACCTATCAAAACCTGATCACTGTTCCAACTTCGGGGACGGACACCATTTCCGACGGTTCAACGATCGGCGGGGATATTGTCGCGAACATGAAAAAACTCGCCGACCAGATCCATCCTGACGGAGATTGGGGCGCGGCGGTCATGATCGCCGGCGGGCAGAACGTTTTCAACGATTCAACGAACCTCAACACGCTCGAAAGCGGAAAATATGTCGTCAACAATAACATCGTCGGTAATGTCACCGGGTATGGACCCGCCGAGAATCAGGACTCTTCCGGAAGTTACGTCGCGGGGCAGGGTTCCGGAGCGTTCATGAAAGGCGTTTTGATCTTGAACACTTCCGAGAACGTAATGCTTCTCGACGTTCCCTATGCCGGCGGAATAATCGTCCGCTACGACCTTTTAGCCTCGGACGGCATGACGATCTACACGGATTCCGGAACGATGTGCGTTTTCGACTCTGGGATCGATGGAAGTTCCGAGAAAGTTACCAGCCTTGGAACCTTCACCGTCAATAGCGGGGATCTTTACTTCACCCCGGTGACGAATTTCGGCTGTCTTCAGGTCGGACTTCACGGAACGATCCTCTCCGGAAGCTACAATCTGGTCTCCGGACAATCCAGCAGTTACGAATATGGAAATGACTATTCATCCTGACGGAGGTTTTCATGCTGACATACGTTTTGAACCTGAAAACGAGCGTGAAGCGTCTGGCAGACTTCACCGCCGCGTACCCGGAAACGCTCCCGGCTTTCAAGGTCTGGGAAGCCCGTCCTCCGGAAAAGTGTTCCCCTCCGGCATGGTGGCGAGGTTCCGGACCTTTCTGGTCGCATACTGAAAACTTCAAGGAAGTGCTGCGTTTCTGCCAGCAGCGAAACGAGACCATGCTTTTCTTTGAGGATGACTGCGTATTCGCGCCGGATTTCAAGGAACGATACGAGGAGTTTCTCGCGGAAGTTCCCGACGATTGGGAGGTTTTGAACCTCTGCGTGAATAACACCGCCAGCATTTTGCGGCCGCCAAAACGCATAAGCGAAAACGTGATCAAACCCGCGCTGGGTTTCAACACGAACGCGATGCTCATCCGTCCGGAAGGCGCGCGGAAAATGCGCCTTCAGCTTGAAAAAGAGTCTTGGCCGTGCAAACATATCGCGGAACAGATCCTCGGATACCTTTACTCCGACGAAACGTTCAAAGGCTACGCTCCTTTCCAGAATTTCATCGGTCAGGCTGACTGCTGGTCGGAACTTTGCCAAAAGATGCGGGGCGAAAGATGGTACAACACCTTTACATTCCGCGACCTTGACGGCAAATTAAAACTCGCGCCGGGACGCTATGAACAGAGAAAGGAGACCCCATGAGCGATTTGACCTATTCCGAACTTCAAAACCTGACCTATGATGAACTCTCGGCGAAAACGTATTCGCTGGAAGGTGAGACCGGTTCGGGTTCCAACACCTCCGGCGGGTCGTGCATCTGGACGGACTCAAGGATCGCGGCGATCGAAAACCGGCTCGCGGAAATACTGTCCAAAATGGACACTTTGGCGAAGCCTTCCGATCTTCAGGTCACGACACAGACGGTCCATGTCACGACGCAGGAAATGGACCTTTCCGAACTGAAGGCGTACGGCGACACGAACTGGAAAACCGCCGACGGGTTCGCGACTTCGGAGGCTTTACTTACCGCGCGGGAAGATATTTTGTCGAGTATCAGCCTTTTTGCGGGAAGCGTTCCGGAAAATGTCTGGAACGCGGCGGATCGAACGCTTACCAGCTATCCGTCCTCGGAAAGTGTTGACCTTTCGGAAGTGACGGAAATGCTTGAGCGGATCTTCGCTCTGATCGCGAGATGGAACGTTACGGGAAATACTCTGACCGCGTATTCCGCGTCCGGTTCCATTCTCGGCACGTTCACCCTTACGCGCGATTCGAACGGCGAGATCGTGGGGGTGTCGTCATGAAAACGTTTTTCGCGGCGGCCCGAAAATGGTTTTTTGACCGCGTTCCTATTCCGAAGGAAGTCCAGCCGCCTTTTCATTTTACCGTACTTTCCGCCGCTTCGCGGGAAAGTTCCCGTCAGGATATTGAAGAGGATTTCGCTTTTCAGACTGTCGGGGTTTCCGACGAGATCCGGCTTGAACTTGTGGAGGTCCACGCATGACAGATACTATCTACCCGGTCAGCGCCTATTCCGGCAAGACCTTTCGGCTTTTGATCACGGACTGTCACGGCACGCCCCTGACGTCCGCCGATGTCGATTCGATCAGTTACGCCATCTACAAAAAGGAGATGGGAGTCCGTGAGTCAGTCGCCGGTCATTCCGACGTTTCCGTTCCGCTCTCTTCCTTTTTTTCGGAATTGCAAACCAGTCCGGATAATGGAAAACAATTCAATTTCGAGTACCGCGTTTCCGGGGCTTTTCAGCTTCCGTTCGCGGATTACGGGGAATACTATCTCGTCGTCTTTACGTTTTACGTCGGCGCGGAACCGTATTCCTGCACGATCCAGTGTTTGAGCGAGTAGGAGGGCAGAGCATGGCATCGCCTCTGATCGTCAGTCACTTTCGGCTTGCGTACACGAAAATTTTTCAGCAGGCCGGAGAGTCTTTTACTTACGTCCCTGTCGGCACGTCCAGATCCTTCACGATCCAGGGCGTTCGCGCTCTTTTGCCGCCGGCAACGGCAGGAGGTCCTGCGAAGAGGATCAATGGAAGGATCTTTCAGATCACGGTCCTTTCCGACCTTTTTCATCATCTTTCGCCGTCACTTCCCCAGGAAGGCGACACGTTGAGAGATGAAAGCGGCGCGGCTTTTCAGGTCGTTTCGGCGCAGGGGCATTTTCGGTATGAGTTTTCCGATCCCGCGAAGATCGGCATGAAGATCACGGTCATGGAGCTTTGAAATGACGGCTTTTACAGTCCAGATTTGCGAAAAGATACTGAAGCTTATCCAGTCGCGGGCTTCCGATCTTCCGGAAGTCACCGGAGGATGGAACGCGGCGGTCCGGTATCAGTTTTACGCCGATTCGACGGATCTCGACACGCTTGAGGTCTCGATCGTTCCCGGTTCTTTAGTTTGTGAAAACCTGACCCGTGACGGCGGGAAGGTTCAATTCGTTGTTGGCGTTTCGCTCGGAAAGAAACTTGATTCCGATGACGAGATCCCGGAGCTTGCGGCGTTTTCCGAAACGCTGCTTCTTTACCTGCGGTCCTTTCCGGCATTCCAGCCGGAGCCGAAAACTTTCTACCGCGGCGTGGAACTTTCGGCGGTCTCCACGGAAAGCATCTACTCGAACGAGACGCTCGATTCCATCAGAACGTACGATTCGCTCATCGTTCTGACATTTAATGTTTACTTTCGTAAAGGAGGTTTATCATGACGTCACCGAAACTTGGTGATTTTTGCAAGCTGTACTGCGACACTGGAAGCGGTACGGACCCCGTCTGGACGGAATGGGGCGAGATCGACGGCTGTTCCTGTTCCGACCTTGCGCGGTCCAGCGTGGAGCTGAACGTGCGGAGTCTGAAGTGCAAGCCGTCGCTTGCCGGAAAGATCAACGCACTGACGTTCGGGTTCAAATACTATCCCGGATTCAATTCCGAAAACTACAGTCAGATGATTTCGGACTTTTTCGACGGTCCAGTCGTTCGTAAATGGGCGATGCTTGACGGCGATATTCAGGACGCTTCGGAAGATAATGCCGTTCAGGGACTCGTCATGCCGGCGTATCTTGAGGGCTTCGGCTATACGCAGGCGTCCGGAGAAGCGGTCAGTCATGACTGCACGCTGAAATACGGCTACATGAAGTCCGGCGACAGTGTTGTTGAGCCTGAATGGGTCACTTTCCGTTCGTAATTTTTTACTTCCCTGACCGGGCACGTTCCCGCCCGGTCTCCCCCTTTTTTTAAGGAATGAATTATGGAAACTTTGAAAACCGCCTGGAATGCAGGCAAAACGCTCGTAAATGCAAACGGGTTCGTCCCGAAAACCGTTCAGGAACTCAAAACGCTTTGCGCGTCTCGTCCCGATCATCCATCATCCATCACTCTTCTTAAGGCGACGGCGGGTTTTCCGGAAGAGAAGATCTGCTATGTTCTTCCGACCACGCTCGCAGCCATTCAGGAAAACCGCCGCGTTATCGCGACGTGGGAGATGAAGGAAACCGTTTCTCCCATTGACGGAAGCCGATGCTGGAAAAAGGTCCGTTCTCTCGTTCTCGGCGATTCGCTCGATAAGGAGGCCGGAAAATGAGTACGATCTTCACGACGCAAAGCGGAAAAGAGTATGACCTGCGGCTTGATTTTTTCCTCGCCCGCAAGCTGAGTCAGTGGGACTTTTCCAAAATTTCACCGACGCCGTTTCATATCATGGTCCCGACGAAAACGGCTTTCAATGAACTGTACTATGACCTCGGACTTCTCGGCGCGATCGCGTTCGCCATTGTTTGGGAACGGAAGAAACTGGAAGCTCCGGAAGGTGATTTTTCGCCGGAAGCGCAGACTGCCGCGGAACTGGAATTTACGCGGGAACTGGACGGCGAGACGATGGAATCCCTGCAAACCGCGCTTTGGGAGGCTTTTTGCGATTTTTTCCGCAAACTGGCGGGAGATTTAAGAAAGATCTCTCTCGCCCAGAAAACCGCCGCGGAAGAAAGCGAAAAACTCAACGCCCAGATCGTCGAGACGATCCAGAAAACGGCGGCTCTTCAGATGGAATCTCTCCAGAAGAAGCTCAAAAACGCTGGAGACTTGTCTGGAGAATGGCCGGTCAGCTCGGATGGAGCTGGAACGATCTGAAAGACGTGACGTGGAGAGAATTAAATTGGGCATGGGAGGCCCACACGGAAAATCGGCTCGACGATCTGACGCTCGTTCGGTATGAACTTCAGAAGATCTTCGCGGCCGGTTTTGCCGGACATGGTGTTTCGGTAGAATTGCCAAGTCTGCGGGATCTCAGCCCGCTGGGACCGGAGAGGGAAGAAAATGGATAGATCAGCCGTTTTTGTAAACCATTTTGACGGAAAGATCCTGACCCGTGAGGTCATGAAAGCGCAGAAGAAGGTCCTTCTTCATCAGGGCGCGGTCCTTCGCAGGACGGCGGTCCAGCTCATTCGGTCCAAAAAAACGCCTTCCCGGCCCGGTTCTCCTCCAAGAAATATCAAAGGGGGGCTGAAGAAGGGGATCCGCTATGCTTACGACAGCAAAACGGATTCCGTCTTCGTCGGCCCGGTCAAATACGAAAATTCCAGCGCGCCGCGAACGCTTGAACACGGCGGACAGGTCAAACTTCCCCAACATTTCCAGCGTATCCGGCGTTTCGCGCCCGGACTTCCCGGAAACGCGGGCGGTCACGGACCGGCCACGATCCGGCAAACGGAAAACGCATGGACCTCCCCGTTCGGCTACGGCACGAAGGATCCGAAATTCTTCGGCGCGAATGCCGGCTGGAGCCACTACACGTATCCGATCTGGAGAAAGCTCCGGACCGAAAAGGAGGCGGAAAACGCGGAACGGCAGTATGAGATCCTGCTTGCGTTACGCAAGATCCGCCCGACGACGAAAACCGTCGGCAAGGTCGATCCCCGTCCCTTCATGCTCCCCGCACTCGAAAAGTGCAAAAATAAGCTCGTCGAACTGTGGAGGAACGCGGTGGGGTGATTTATTTGCAGATCCTGTTATTGGTATTTGGCCATAATGCTTTTGTGATTCCTATTATCCAGCATATGATCACAAAAATCAGTATTACTGTACCGCCGTATGGACTAAATAATGCCGCTAACAGTAAAATCAACAATAACAAGAAAATAGAACAGCAGCAACAACCGATTATGTAGTCTGTATTTCTCATTTTTGGGGAAATATGAGGATCATAAGTCGGATCAAGCTCTTGGGTAATATTTTCGCTGGATTTGAAATTTTTGTCATTCATTTTTTTCCTTTCATTCATTAATGTTAAATATACAAGATTAACAGGAAAATACAAGGGGGATATATGAGTACCCAGGCAATTCAGGCAGGCGAAGCGTTCATTCAGCTAAATGTACGCGGAGAGGAACTACAACGCAGTTTAAACAATGTATCCAAACAGATTCAGGATTTAGGCTCTCAAACCACTTCGATTATTAGTACTATGAATGGCGCGGTCAATGGTGCTCTTAATTCATGGGGACCATTAGGGGATGCAATTAGTGTTTGCGGGATAAGTATATCCGGTCTAAGTCATACTTTAGGCTCATTAAAGACCGTATCGCAATACCTCAATTCTGTTTCTGAAGCATGTTCAATTTGGTCATATCAACAGATGGTTAGTGATAAGGTATCAAGTTCAGTGATCCTTACTGAGAAGAAGGGCATTGCAACTCGATTGCTTGTAACTGCCGCAATTCATGCTCAGGTTGCCGCTACTCGTACCCTTAGTATTGTTTGGAATTTTCTTAGTAAGTCCATCTTAGGTTGTCCTATTGGTTGGCTTATTGCCGGTCTTGCGGGGATCGGTGCGGCCATTGGCGGAGTAATGTATTTAGTAGGCGCTTTTGGTGATTCGACCGCAGAGACGGCGAAATCTATGGAGGAATTGCGGAAACGTAATGATGAGTTCCGTAATTCCGCGCGTGAGAGTGTGGGAATTTTGGAGGATCTTTCCAGGAAAACCTCTCTCAACGCCTCCCAGCAGGATCTCGCGTCAAAGGCTTTTTCGGCATTGAATCATTCCTGCGACTCATTGGGAGGTGAATTCACAAAACTG
>JAFQUP010000067.1 GCA_017408405.1 Thermoguttaceae bacterium | reverse complement strand
GTGGAAAAAAAACAATGAAATTTATTTTATTTCAAAATTCTCGCTTTGTCAAGAAGAGCGGGGAAAAAATTTTGTGAAAATTCTGTTTTTTTTCATCTTCTTAAAATGTCTACTCCTTGAAAGAAGTTTAAATAACGATATAATTGTAAGAATTGGGAGAGTTAGCCATCGGCAATCTTTTTTTCATATTTTGTTTTTCGCAATCATTTTCGTATGGACTTCAAGCACTTTTGGAAGCAGATTCATCGTTTAACCGGTTCAGAAGGCGCACGCCGATTCCGACTCCAGGCCCGGCAAGTTATTTCACTTCACTGGTGGATCAGCCGCTCCTGGAAATTTAAAGTCCAATTTCTGATCGGTCTGGCGGCTCTGCTTCTTTTGGTAATTTCGCTCACTGCCTGCGTTCTTTACGAATACGAACATTCGAAACTGACGAAAAACTTTATGCGTCTTCAAATTTTTGGGCCGCAGAAAATTTACTGTCCATCCTTTTCGTCTTCCGCGGTTTCAGACACACTCGAAGAAACGAAGGGTGAACGAACGGCGAACTTCTGTCCGTTTCATGTTGAAACCCGCTACCCCTACGGCAACGCTCTTCCTGGAGTCCGAATTGAAGCTGAATATCAAACCCTGGACGGTACTCCATTCTGGTTTCACTCGGACAAAACAGGAAAGAGCGGAACATTCCAGCTCCCATTCCCCAACATGCCGATGCCGGAACTGGTGAAGCTGGTCATTCACGCGGAAGACGGACAAAAGCAGGTTAAATTCACATCCTGCGTTAAGGTGTGCCCTGATTCCCAAGCCATACTCCGCCGGGAGCCTTCATCCCTCTCTGAATCCATTTACGCGGCAAAGCTGGCGGATGTTACGCTTGACACTCTTGAGACCTGCCAGGACTTTTTTCCGGCTCCGTACGCGTTTCAGTCCGTTCCCGTGAGCGTCACATTAAGCAGTCACGACCGTCTGGCGGCAGATCATCGCGTAAATGTTCAGGTCACCTCCCTGGAAAAAGATTTTCACCCGGTTTTCCTTGGTATTTGGGACGGGGACTCTCTTTTGGCCTGCCGCCCTATCATCGCCGGAAAAAAATCAAGAGTCATCACCCTGCCGATTCCGAAATCGATCTCTGGAATGGTCTCGCTTTTGCTGATTGATTATTCCGTGTCGCCTCCGAAAGTTCTCCAGCACGAATTACTCTATGTTCCGGGGGAAACGGATGAAACGAAAACCGCGAGACAGGAACTTTTTCTTGAAAAGATTTCCGAAATCATGGACACTCCGCAATATCGGGCGGAAAAACAGCAGCTTGATTTTCTGCCGCAAAATTTGGAAAATCCGCGTATTCCAGAAACTATTCATCCGGAAAGGATCGCAGACAAATCCTCCCCCGAAGTTCCAGCAGAACGCACCCTGGAATCAGAGGAAAATCAACACGATATTCATTCCCGAAAAAAAGCACGTCTTTTAAACGCGGCGGATCATTTACTTGCCAGCGCCTTGATTCCTGAAAGTTCGTTCAAAGACCGTTTCCATCTGGAAGAGCTTCAATTTCTTCGAGACGTTTGCGCGAATCTGGATCATATTCATTTTTCTCTTCAGTGTGAAAAGAAAACCGTGACTGGAAAACAAAACGAAGCGGAAACAGGCAAATCTGAACTTCAGATAAAAAGTATTTCCCGATTGATCTCAAAAGCCCTTAAACTTCAGTCTCAAGTCCTGAATCGAAACCTTAACCAGCCGGAAACTGCCCAGCGGTACGAGGAAAACCTGCCTTTGGTTTTTGACAGTCTTTCTGAACTGGAACGCGAGCGCTCCGAAGCCGCGCAATTCAAAGCCCGAACGCGAGTGCTCATGAGCCGGCTTTCATGCCTGATTCTCAGTTCCGCGACGTGCCTGGTCTGGATGATGCTCATGATGTCCATTCTCGGTCTTCCAACAGACTGGCGAATCTGGATCTTAACACTTGGTGTGGTCCTTTTCGCGCTCTCACTTTCATGCCTGATTTCAAGCCAGTCGAATATGTCGCGGGAACGAGAAAGTATCCGTTACGAAACATGGAGTCTTGCTCCCCAAACGATACTACCTGAAACGCGGCAGGAAAGAGAATTCTGAAAAGAGAAATTTCCAAAAATTTCCGGGGTCCTCCTTTCAAAAAACTTCCGCGTATGGTATCATGAAAAGCGGTGAGTGAAAAAACAGACTTTTCGGCATCGAGAGCCGCGCGTTTTTTCACAAAATTTTCTACTGAAATTCAAGATGTCCGAACGAGAAAAGCCTCAATCACGTATTCCCTTAAAATGCCCCGAAGTCGCGGTCTTTTTCGATCTGGCAGTCGAGTCCGCGCGTGGAATTTTGCGTGGCTTCACCCAGTATATTCGGCTTAACTCTCCCTGGAACGTAAATTTTGTTTCCAAAACAGTAAACGATATTGATCCATCCTCTCTTAAAAACTGGAACGGAGACGGAATTCTCGCCCATATTCCAAACGTTGAGACCCTCGAGGAAATTTTATCCAAATCATGTCCAACAGTCCTTCTCGCGAGAGACATCAATCACGATCTTTCCGAATGTCACCGGAATGACTCTCCTGCCGGACCGGTTTTTGTGCGCTGCGACAATGCCGCGATTGGCAAAATGGCAGCGGATTATTTTCTTCAAAAAGATTTCAGAAACTACGCCTACGTTTCCTATTCAAAACCTGTCTGCTGGTGCGACGAACGCCGGCAGGCGTTTTCCGAAACGCTTGCGTCGCGCGGTTTTTCAGTCGCTCACTTTCTTCCGCCTGAAAATTCTTCCGATTGGTTTACGCAGCGCGATTCGCTTATCCAGTGGCTTTTGGAGCTGCCAAAACCAGTCGCGATTTTTGCCGCGAACGATTTTCGAGGACGCCAGGTGCTCGAGGTTTGCCAGAAAGCGGGAATTTCCGTACCGTATGATGTGGCGGTCCTGGGCGTGGATAATGATCTGCCCGTTTGCGAAATGAGTTACCCGTCACTTTCGAGTATTGAGATCGACTGGGAACGCGCGGGAATGATTTGCGCGGAAGCTCTCGATTCCATGATGCACCGAAAAATCCCTTCCGCTCAAAACACCTATCGGCCGATTCGGGTCGTTTCAAGAAATTCAACTGAATTCTTTAGGGTTTCTGACCGAATCGTCGTTCAAATTCTCGAAATCATCCGCATTTCAAGAGGGCAAAACCTTCGTGTTTCTGACATCTTGGAAATGCTCCCCGTTTCTGAACGTTCCGCGCAGGAACGATTTAAAAAAGTACTCGGACATTCGATTATGGAAGAAATCAAGCGTGTCCGAATGAAAAATATCAGGCAAATCATTGAAGAAACCTCGCTTCCTTTTCACGAAATCGCTTTATCGTTTGGATTTGAAAACGCCAATCATCTTGGTCAGCTTTTCAAAAAAGAACTTGGTGTCACCATGGGAGAATACCGAAAAATGAGATTAATTAATAAAGAATAAAAAAAGTGAGAAAATTTACTCCCTCACTTTACTCGCCCTCTTTTATTCTTTATTCTTTTTTTTGTTTATTAAATATTTGTCATTCATATCCTGCCGATTATTAATTTTAAAGGAACTAAATCAATGAAAAAATCACCATTTTTTTTACTTTCAGGATTTCTATGCCTGCTAATGACGAGCTTAACCTCCCAGCTTTCCGCCGAGGGACTGACCGATCGGCTTGAAGGGCTGGTTTTTGAGGTTGAGGACTGGACAGAGCCGAAGGCATGGAAAGTCGACCACCATTCTCCTGACCTTTGGCAGATTTGGACTAAAGAAGAAAATGTCATCAATAAACGTTCGCGAGGAGCGTCAATCACGACTCCGCCTCTCAACGAAACTGAAGACAGAACTTCTCCGGAAGAAGGCGCCCCGCCTCTTCATACGAAGATCACTGGAATCCCAAACGGGCTTTACCAGGTCTACGTCAGTGGAAGCAACAGACCGCTCGCCTATTCAATGGACGGGGAAAACTGGTTCAAATTCGACCATTTCGGGGAAAATTCTTTTGGCATTTTTAATATTCAAGACGGAACGTTTGAAGTCTGGGTTGACGACCGTTTCGCCTCGCCGAATCGCCCCGGCTGGGCTTACTACGACTACATTCGGCTCGTACCGGTCGAAAAACTCCCGGAAATGTCCCATCTGACCGCTTTCACTCTCCCTTCTGGTGAAACCCAAATCTCATGGATTACCGATACTCCCTCTCCCAAAGGTTCCGTCATCATTAATGGAACGGAGTACGAGGAAGAATGTGACGGCATGCGCAATCATCGCGTCGTCATTCCCAATTTGGAAAAAGGCAGAAAATACTCCGCGGAAGCGTTTCTCAAAATCAATCGTCTGGGGCAGACGATCTCTCAAAAAATTGACTTTGAGGCGGGTTTTTCTCCTTCCATTCAAAAAACGCGAAAAACCTCTTTAAAATTGACAGTTGCGGAAACGACCGGCCTTCCGCGCGTTAATTGGCCCGTTGTCTCCGGCGTTCCTTTCCCAAAAGGTGTTTTGGCGAATGCGGAAAATGTTCAGCTCAAAGACGAGAACGGCAACAGCATTCCTGCCCAGTTTGAGACTTTTGCCGTTTGGGATGACGGAAGCGTAAAATGGCTGATTTGCTCTTTCAGAGCCTCAACTCGTCCCAAAACAGAAAAACCGGTAACGTTTACCCTTGAGACTTCTCCCGATTTCCATTCTCTTCCCGGAACGTCACCAGTTTCCGAAGAAGAAATGTTGAAATTTGCCCGATCGCTTAAATCCCGCGTTAAGTTTGATGACGGCACGGAAACCGCGTGCGATCCGCGAAATTTTGAACTGATCTCTCAGGGTGCCCAGGCTGCCGTACTCAAAAGCGTGAATGATTTTCAGCCTGACGACGCTGCCAAAGATTTTCTTACCGGCTACGAAATCACTTTCTTTGGTGATGATTTTATCCGTATCCGTTCAACCCTCGCCAACCGTGAATTTGAAAAACCAATGACTCTCGTCCGCAGCGCGGAAGTCTCACTCCCCGGCGGCAGAGACTCTCAAAAATTCTCAGTCCTCCAGGACACAGTGGATCACGCGGAAATCACGACTGGAAATAATGCCGAAAAATCAACCGTAAACCAATGGGACGGCCTGCTCTCCGCGAAAGATGGAACCTACTGGATGCGCGATTTCTGGCAATGCTGGCCGAAAGGAATGGCATGCGCTGAAGATACGATTACTTTTCAGATTCTCCCGGAACTCCCCGACGGGTACGCTCCGGAAAACTGCGATACTCCGGAAGGACTCACTCTCCATTACTACTGGCTGAAAAATAATTGCTACCAATTCAAGCGCGGAATGGAAATTCGTCATGATTTTTGGGTCGTCAAACCAAATCGTGAAGTAAACGCTCAATGGCTTCAGGAGCCGATTTTTGCCGTCGCTGATCCTGAATATTATTGCTCAACTGGCGTCTTCCCGCCCGTTAATCCCGTACGTGAAGGAAAATGGAACGAGTACGAGGAAGCGGTCCGAAAGAGTTTCGATCAATTGGAAGAGGGACGCCAACGCCGGCAGGAATACGGTTGGATGAATTTCGGAGACTGGTTTGGGGAGCGGAAACACAATTGGGGAAACAGCGAGTATGATCTCCCGTACGTTTGCGCCCTTCATTTTGCCAGAAGCGGAAATCTTGACTATCTTAAACGCGGCATCGAAATCGCCCGACACTACGCTACGATTGACAGAAAAGCCTGGCCGTGGAATCCAAACGAACGCGAAAGACAGTATACTCACTGCTACGGGCACGTCAATTACTTCTTTTCTGATGATGACCCTCGTGTCCAGCCGCTTGTCGGAACCATGAAATACAGTATGTTCCGATGGGAATCCGATGGATCCGGAGGCCATACGTTCCTGCCGGGCGAGTATTACGTCGCGTGTTTAACCGGAGACCGCTATTTATGGGACGCGGCTTTTTCTTCCGCATGGAATCAGGCTGAGAAATACACACCGCAATATAAATTTTCGATTGAGCGTTCCGCCGGATGGTCCATGAAAAACGCCGTTTACTCTTATCGTTTCACAAATAATCCGTTTTTCCTGAATGCCGCGAGAATTTATCTGGAAACGATTATTGAGAAACAGAATCCGATTACCGGATGTTTTGACCTTCCGCAAGACCAAAGCGAATGTGATTGTCCGGACAAGAAAGAACATCGGGGAGGAAAAGCGTTCGCGGTTGGCATTCTCCTTCATTCACTCATTCGATTCGCGGAAACTGTCCCCGAGGAGGAACAAAAGCAAATGACCCGTCAGGCAATCGTTCGCTGCGCGGATTGGCTTCTCGATTATTCATGGAACGAAAATAAAATGGGATTCCGCTACAAAACGGGCTGTCCCAAGTATCTCGATCACGGCTGGTACACGATTTTGGTTACCGAAGGTATCGCGTATGCCGGGGAGGTAACCCAAAATCCTCGTTACGCGGAGTTTTTACTTCGCACCATGCCACCTCATCTGAAAAATACCTGCGGAACGGGAACCGGCTGCGGAAAATCATTCTCCCAAATGCACCGTCAAACCCCGCACACGCTCTACTGGCTCCAGAAATATCTGGATCAGAATGAGAAGGAGAAGAAATAAATTTATTTCAACCGCGCTTTGGAGCAAAGTTTGTCCTCTCCAACGCGCGGAACTCTATTTTTCCAAAATACGCTCAACCCCCTCATCATGAAAAAGAAAAAACTGTTTGAAAATTTATCGTCAAATGAACCCTTAAAATCCAGAAACATTCCGGGTGAACCATCTTGGGAGTTCACGTCCCGAAATTCAGAGTTTTCAAAAACGCTTCAGCTCCTCAATCGTTTCATGAACTCTCCGGAACGAAGTTCAGGATTTCCGATCATGCTCATCGGACCCGTTGGAGCAGGAAAAACGCTTATCGCGAGAACATTTGCCAAAATAAGAAATCGTTATCTTCACGGAGGATTCGTTGAGATTCCTTGCGGTGCCATACGCGGAGATGAATTTCATGTCAGTTTTTTCCCCGGAAGTTTTTCGAAATTTCATGAAGAACAGACTTTATCTGAAAATTCTCTCCGTTCACGAGTCGCGACGTGGGAAAACGTTCTGGATCTGGCTGGCGGCGGAGTCCTCTTCATGAAAGAAATCGCTCTTCTTTCCCGGGCGGATCAGGAATTGCTACTCCATTTTCTGGACACTCAAAATTCTACCGCGCGACCCGCGTCGCTGTGCGTTATCGCAAGCTCTTCCCTGGATCTTCACGCTCTGGCGAAGAATGATCTCTTCTCACCTGCTCTTCTGGCCGCTCTGAGTGTCTGGGCTCTTTCTGTCCCGCCCCTAGCCCAGAGGCCGGAAGATATTCCGGACTTGATTCAGCTGGAAATTGAGCAATGGAAAGTGTCCACCGGACAAAATGTTTCATTCAATGAAAACGCCCTTGAAAAATTTCTCCGTTTCGCGGAATCCACGGAGGCAGTATGGTCCGGAAATTTACGTGATTTACGCGCCGCGCTGTTCCGGATGATTTCGCTTTCCAAAATCACCAATGACGACGTAATCATCTCATCCGAAACCGTTTCGGGCGAGATCACCCGACTGAAACACTTCTGGGAGGGAAAACCGCCGGTCATTCGTCAACCTCTGGAAGACGAGACGGACGCTCTTGATTTCGCTCGACGGGTCATGGGAGAAAATCAGTGGAATCAACTCGACCGTTTCGCCAAAACTCAGCTGGCGGACGTGCTGCTCGTCTGCCGGAAAACGCAAAGTCTCTCCGAAGCGGGAAGAATCCTTTTTTCCTCCTCGCGACTGGAAAAAAGCACCACAAACGATACGGACAGACTCCGAAAATACCTTTTGAAATTCGGAATATCATGGAACGACATTCAGAATGTCCCTGAAAAAACGTTTTGATACCACGCCGAAGAATTTTACCCTTGAAAAGAAAGGAATCTGAAAATGCCGCTCAAAGCTGTCCTTTTTGATTTTGACGGAACGTTGGGAAACACGCTTTCTCTTTGCCTGCGCGCGGCGCACCTGGCACTTGAGCCGATTTTGGGACGCAAAATCACGGACGAGGAAATACTCGCGGCCTTCGGACCAAGTGAGGAAGGCGCGATACGAAATATCGTTCCTCCAGAAATTTACCAGAACTCACTAAACGCATACGTTAAAATGTGCCGCGATCTACTACCTGAATATCCGGATCTCTTTCCAGGTATCCGGGAAATCCTGCTCGAACTGAAACAGCGCGGAATCATTCTCGGACTCGTGACTGGAAGGGGACGCATTACCTGTGATGACGCGCTCAAATTTTACGGTATCTTTGACTGGTTCGATCAAATTGAAGGCGGCATCGAGACCGGACCAAGCAAACCGGCAGGACTGAATCGAATTTTGAAAAACTTCGTTCTTAAACCGGAAGAAACTGTTTACGTTGGAGATTCCCCCTGCGACATTCTCGCCTGCCGGGAAGTCGGCATACCGGTCATTGCCGTCGCCTGGGCACCCACCGCGAATCCCGCCCAACTCGCTGATGAAGCCCCTGACGAGCTATTTCATTCCGTTTCGGAACTTCATGAATGGTTAAGAAGGAACCTGCCCCAGATGGATTCATCTTTTGAGCATGACAGACCAACTTAAAACGCGTTTGCCGCGTTCACTTTGTCTTCCTCGTTTTCATCGTCGATCTGTTTCTGGATCTCCGCGTCCAGATCGTCCATGAGTTCATTGAACCACTTGCGGGCACACTGGGTACTGCAGAACTGAAACTCGAAATTGTCGCTCCAGTACTGCTTTACGACCTCCAGCCAGGCGTAAACGTACCGGTCTTTTCGGCTCATGCCTTCCGCCTGTGCCCCGTGTGCGCCGTGGAATCCGACGTCAAACCAGACTTCATTGTGCAGCGGCGAAAAATCCTTAAAGCACGTGACGCCATTCGTGACCGCTGGAAGATCTACCTCGATCGATTCGGCGGCGAAGTTGCGGAGTGAGTGTAAGTTCCCCCTGGATCCGAAAGGAGTTTTTTCATGTTGAATAAAAAAGTCGAAGACCTGACGATGGAAGATATCGGCTCGATGATGGACTGCTCGGCAGTTCAGGCGCAGTCCACGCTGGAAGACGCAAGAAACGTCATTCTGTATGCGGACCGCTACAATACGTCGGGAATGTTTCTTCTGGGCGGAAATTATGAGATCGTGATGCCGGAAGTCAAAGAAATGAACGCCCGCCGCGCCGCAGAAGGCAAACGCTGCATCAAGGTCGGCGGTACGGTCGGTTTCCCGGACGGCGGACATCCGACGAGCGTCAAGGTCTACGAAGTGGAACGGATGATGGAACTCGGCTGCGATGAGCTGGACTGCGTCATTCAGGTCGGACTCGCCATTTCCGGTGAGTGGAAGCGCGTGGAAGAAGACCTGGCCGCGATCCGCCGTGCGTCGGAAGGGATCGTCCTGAAGACCATCATCGAGACGCCGTACCTCACGCCGGAACAGATCACCACGGCCTCTAAGATCGCGATGAATGTCGGGTCTGACTGGGTGAAGACCTCCACCGGTTGGCCGTCTTCGAAAAAGACGACCGTCGAAGACGTCATCCTCATGAAAGCAGCGGTCGGCGACAATTGCGGCATCAAAGCTGCCGGCGGTATTCGGAATATCGAAACGCTCAAGGCGATGTACGCAGAAGGTGCCCGTCTGTTTGGTCTGAGCTGGACTTCGGTGAAGAGCATCATGGAAGGCGGTGAATCCCAGAACGCACAGTACTAGGATCACCATTTTTGCTGCTTGAGCAGTGTTTGAACGTCAGCCCGCCGGGATCTTTAATTTCTCGCCGGGCTTTTTTAGCGGCGAAATTTTCAGCGGCGAATCGATCGGAGCCAGAGGGCTAAAATCGCCATTCCGAGACTGATTCCGGCCAGGAATACCATTAGGCCCCAGTCAAGCAGATTCCCGAAACGCACGGCGCGTACCAAGGGACCTGCCGCACCGACGAGCATCAGTATGGCCGCAAAAAACACCAGCCCCGCTGACGGTTCTTCCATTCGAGACATAGCGGACTTTCCTAAACTGCCTGTTCTGAGTCGTTTTCTTCTTCTGCATATTCTGTCTCATCGATCTGTTTCTGGATCTCCGCGTCCAGATCGTCCATGAGTTCATTGAACCACTTGCGGGCACACTGGGTACTGCAGAACTGAAACTCGAAATTGTCGCTCCAGTACTGCTTTACGATCGGAAGCCAAGCGTAAACGTACCGGTCTTTTCGGCTCATGCCTTCCGCCTGTGCCCCGTGTGCGCCGTGGAATCCGACGTCAAACCAGACTTCATTGTGCAGCGGGGAAAAATCCTTGGAGCAGCTGTCGCCATTCGGACGGTGAAGTCTCCCTCCTGCCGTCAACCAAACGAAACCGGTCTCCCTGAGGTCCGCGCCGCAAACGGGACACCGTCCCTCCGGCATCTGCTCCTTTCTCTTGGGACCGTAAAACGGGTACTTCATCTCTTTGCTCCTTAAGGGATAGCGGCTCTTCGTGATCTCAGCATAAAAAAGCGGCGCAAAACGCACCGCTTTTCGATACGGAGAAAACTATTTCAGAGCGGCGCAGACTGCGTCACCAAATTCGGACGTCGAGGACGTTCCGCCAAGGTCCGGCGTACGGATCTTACCGGCGACCAAAACGGCGCACATGGCGTCCATAAGCGCATCGGCCAGAGCGTGTTCGCCGAGCTGGTCGAGCATCATGTTCACGGCCCAGAGCGTTCCCATCGGGTTCGCGATGCCGCGGCCCGCGATGTCTGGAGCGGAACCGTGGATCGGCTCGAACATACTGGGGTGCTCGCCGGTCGGGTTGATGTTTCCGGACGGGGAGATCCCGATGCTTCCCAACATCGCAGAACCAAGGTCCGTCAGAATGTCGCCGAACAGGTTGCTCGCCACGACGACTTCGAGATCGTCCGGACGCATGATGAATTTGCCGGTCAGCGCGTCGATGTGCATTTTGCTTGATTCGATCTGCGGGTAGTCTTTTTTGACCTGCTCCTGCACTTCATCCCAGAAGACCATGGAGTATTTCAGCGCGTTGGATTTCGTGGCGCTCAGGACCTTGGTCTTGCCGTGCTTCACCGCGTACTCGTAGGCGTAGCGCATAATGCGTTCGGTGCCGAGCTGCGTGAAGATGGAGTTCTGGATCACTTTCTTACCCTTGACCGGATCTTCCGTGATGCAGCCTTCCGAGCAGTATTCGCCTTCGGAGTTCTCGCGGACGACGACGAAGTCGATCTTGTCGTTTTTGATCGGGGAGACGAGACCCGGGAGGAGCTTGATCGGGCGCATGTTCACGTACTGGTCGAAACCGCGGCGGATCGGGAAAAGCAGATTCTGCGCGGAAACCACGTCCGAAACGCCCGGGAAACCGACGGCGCCCAGGAGGATCGCGTCGCAGTCGTCGAGGATCTTCAGACCGTCTTCCGGCATCATGACGCCGTGCTTGAGGTAGTACTCGCAGCTCCACGGCAGTTCATTGAACTCAAACTTCACGTCCGCCATCGCGCCGAGCTTTTCCAGCGCCTTACGGCCTTCACGAACCACTTCGATACCAACGCCGTCACCGGGGATCAGGTCAATTTTGTACGTTTTCATGTTTTTTCTCCCTCGGAGGATCGCCTCCAGTTCGAGATACGCAAAAAAATCCAAAAAAAGAGAATTGATTGAATTTTATCGAATCCGTGTTTTTTGTCAAGGGGGCTTCCCGACTTTTTCGCTCATTTTCCTCTCAAACCACTGATTAAAAAGATTCTTACGCGGTTTTTCTTTACCTGAACAGAAGGATAAACGCGGGAAGAAGAAAAAGAAACAAAAAAAGCTCTGAGTTACCCCAGAGCTTCGCAAAGCGGAGAAGACAGGATTCGAACCTGCGGAGGGAGTAATTCCCTCAACGGTTTAGCAAACCGTCGCTTTCGGCCACTCAGCCACCTCTCCAACCGTTAATGATAAATAAAGTATAGCAGATTATTTTTTTTTGTGAAGGGGGGGTGGGAAATTTTTTTGGAATTAACCTCCCCGCTTTCTCATCCATTGCTCTGGATGAAACGTTCAGAGTTTCACGCGTTTCGTTTTTTTATCGCGTTAACCGCTCTGCCGTTTCGCTCTTGGATGGGCCTTTTCGTAAATATCGAGCAGTTTCGCGGTCGTCAAGTGCGTGTAGATTTGCGTGGTTTCGAGACTTTTGTGCCCCAGGAGTTCCTGAACGCTTCGAATATCCGCCCCGCGGTCAAGCAGATGAGTGGCAAAACTGTGTCGGAGCGTGTGGGGTGAGGTGCGCAAATCCAAACCCGTGGATTTCAAATATTTTTCCAGCATTCGGCCCACACTCCGCGTCGTGAGGCGTGTCCCAAATTTGTTCGTGAACACCGGCCGTTCCGGGGAATCAATCAATTTCGAATCGAGTTTCCGTACCCTGAGCCACTCCGCAAGCGCTTTCGCGGCGTAAGACCCTAACAGAGCGAGTCTTTCCTTTCTTCCTTTTCCGCGAATAATCAAAATTCCTTCCTTAAAATCAATATCCTGGTCATTCAGCCCGACCAACTCACTCACGCGCAGTCCAGCGGAATAGGTAACTTCAAGAATCGCCCGATCCCTCAGTCCGGCCGGCTCCGCCAAAGAAGGAGCGTCGAGAAGAATCTCAATCTGTTCAGTCGTCAGAAAATGCGGGAGCGGGCGCACTGAACGCGGATTGCGCAAAGCCTTGGCCAAATTTACGTCAACAAGCTCCTCCCGCTGACAGAAACGATAAAAACTCCGGAGCGAAGCCAAACGTCTGGCAATGGTGGAGGGCGCGTATTCCGCCTCATGCATCGCGGAGACGTACGCGCGCAGTTCAAGCATCGTCACGACCCTCGGCTCGGGAATTTTCCCGCAGTGAACCCAGGAAAGATATTCAATGAACGCAGTCATGTCCTCCCGGTAACTCTTGACCGTCAAATCAGAGGAATTCTTTTCGATCGCCAAATAACGTAAAAATTGCCCGATTCTTACCAGCATAAAATCACGTGCCGTAAAACGTTAAACTTAACAGAAGGGGGATGAAAACAAGCGTTTTTACCTTAATGAACCCAATAGGGTACGGCCGTCTCCGCGTTTCGCGAAGGCGGCCGTCTTGAGAAACTCAGTTCTTCTGAACCGCGTCCCAATACTTGCGGTCCGTTTCGTACGGATCAATCGGCGTGCCTTCCTGATAGTCCGCCGGCAGAATGCCAAAACGCACCATTTCGCGCGCGTACCACGGGTTCGGATAGAACGGCTTCTTGCTGAAATGCGAACGTTCGCTCGTGATGAACTGCTCACCGCGCTGAATGTACTTCAGGAGGATCTGGTAGTCCGGGTCGTTTTTGTCCTTGAAGACTTCCACGCCGACCCACTTTCCGGTCTCGTCCTGCCGTTTGCACATCTGGCGTCCGCCTGCAGAATGATTCAGCGGGCTGCGGAGGAAATTGGACTCTTCCGGTTTCGAGAGATTGAACGCCCAGCTGCTCGAGTACTTTTTCGAGCCGGTCGCCATGGAAGCCGGCAGGGCACGCGCACGCTGTGTGTCGTCCGGTTTGTGGCAGGAAATGCACCGACGCCCAAACATTTCGAGCACGGCATGACGTTCCGGCCAGTTTTCATCCTCACGAATGTAGCGGCTGTTCTGCATTCTGTCTTCTCCATATGGCGAGTAGCTCCAGCCGAGCAGACCGCACGCATTCGCGGCGTACGTTCCGGCATAGTTCGCCCCCGCCTCGATCCAGAACCGAACGGTCTTCAGCTCTTCCGGCGTCATGTTCACGCGGCGGTTTCCGTCCTGATCCGCGTGCCCGCTCTCCATCAGCTGGTAGAGCGTACTCGCTTTACTTCCGATCTCGTACGGCTTGAAATTGCTCATCGGGCGGTTCCGATTGTCTCCGAGCATTTTATGGTAGCTGAAGTAGCTGAACGACTGGACGAAAGTACTCGGACGCAGGTCGCTGTTCAGGTCGCAGTTTCCCTCACGTCGGCTGGAATTGTGGCACTCCAGACAGTGACGGTCAATGATCGGCACGATGTCGCGGAAATAGTCAAAGACTTCCGGGACTCCCTCGACCTTCTTCGGGACAGAGGCCGGCGCACTCATCGCCTTCATGAACTGGAGGCGGTCCTGTGCCGTCGGAGTCATGGTCCGCTCCTCATGGCAGCCGATGCAGAGATTCGTTTCGCCGGGCATGAGCGAGGTGAAGCTGTGCATTCGCTTCACGGCCTTTCCTTCCGCATCGAGCGCAATGAAGAAAAGTGCCTTTCCTGCCGGAAGCTCCATGAATGCCGAACCGTCTTCGTTCACCGGGACCGTCCCGACGAGCCGGGTGAGGCTGAACGTTCCGCCTGCCGAAACGCTCATCATCCCGCCGTTAAAGTGGACCGGGATCGGAAGCGCTTCCATCACAAGGAGTTCCTTGACCGTCCCTTTGGGAAGATCCTTCATCTGGCGTCCCTGATAGAGATTCGCCAGTGCCATGAAACCAGTCTTCGCGTTTGGGTCCGTCACGTCGGCGAT
>JAFQUP010000066.1 GCA_017408405.1 Thermoguttaceae bacterium | reverse complement strand
TTTCGAGGAGGCCTTGATTTTCACCCAACGCGCGAGTTTCTCCTCACGCCAAGGCGCGAAGGTTTCGCGGATGGCGGAGGGCGGAGAGCAAATTCCCCTCCGGTGGAGGGGAATTTTTGGGGCGGATTGGTTTTCTCCGCGTGCCGGGCGTCATTCATTCGTTTTCGCGGCCAGAGCCTCTTCCAGAATCGCCGCGGCCAAAGCGACCATCTCAACGCACGGGCGTTTTTGATAGTACTTTTCCGTTCGCGCCTCCGAAACGGGCGGATCCGTCTGTTTTGGAGCCAGTCCCAAAAGTTCACGGCAAATGATTGAGCCGGTTTCCGTTTTGAATTTTTCAGCGAGATTCTGAATGAGAGAGTATTGGGCGTCTTTCCCTTCTTTATCCGCCAGGTCGTCCGGGCCCCAGATGAGGTTCGCGGTCAAAACCATGCCGGAGACCGCGCCGCAAACTTCCCTCATGCGGCCCATGCCGGCCCCGAAACCAGAGGCAAGCCGGGCCATTTCTTCTTTCGTTTTTCCGCATTCATCCGCGAACGCGGCCGCGACCGCCTGCGCGCAATTCGCCCCTTGCCGAAACAGTTCACGGGCAAGGTCGGCTTTCGGAGAGGTATTCAAATCAGGCATTTTGTTCCTTTCTTTCGTAAGACGCAAAAGATATTTCACGGGCAATCATCTGGACCATCCCAAAACTCCATTTCGTGAGAGCAGGCATTTGGGAAAGCTCTTCATTTTCTGTTATTTTACTTTCATCCCCCCGTTTGTCAAGAGCTTCAAGCCTGAAAACGTTTTTTTCGGGCAAAAAGAAATCTTTTTTTAAAAAAACGCCTCCCCCCTCTTGCTTTTCCGCGAAAAATCGGTTATGCTGAATAAAAAGGATTCCTCACCACCCGCCCGAGTGAATTCTCACCGTTTATTTTGCCGGTCCTTCCCCAAACTCCATTTCCGGAAAAGCGTTTTTTGAATGGCCAGTAAATCTTAAATCTGAATTCCAACCTAAAGTAAAACAGGAGTTTTTTTATGAATCGACGCGAAGCGATGAAATCCCTTGCCGTACTTGCCGCCGCCGGAACTCTTCCCGGCGTTCCCTCCGCATTTGCCGCCGCGGCCAAATACGGTCTCAAGCAGTCCGCCTGCCTCTGGTGCTACAATGGGTTCATGAAGAAGAACAATATCTCTCTCGATCAGTTTTGCGAAGCCGTCGCGAAAATTGGCGTGAAATCACTCGAACTCACCGGTCCGTCCCAGTGGGAAGTCATGAAAAAATACGGTCTTTCCTGCGCCATGCTCTCCGCCCCAATGGGCATCACCCGCGGTTTCAACCACACGAAATACCACGAGGAACTCATCGTCAAAACCAAAGCGTGCGTTGACGAAGCCGTCAGCTGGGGATTCAAAAATGTCATCTGCATGTCGGGCAACTGCGAAGGCATGGGCAAGGAAGAGGGAATGGAAAACTGCGTTAAGGGATTGAAGGAAGTCATTCCGTACGCCGAGAAAAAAGGAATCATCCTCTGCATGGAACTCCTCAACAGCCACGGACACAAAGACTACATGGCGGATTCTACCGCGTGGTGCGTCGAACTCACCCATAAACTTGACTCGCCAAGTTTCAAAATCCTCTACGATATTTTTCACGCGCGTGAAATGGGCGAAGACCCAATCAAAGACATTCGTGAACATCACGACTGCTGGGGACATTACCATACGGGCGGATGGCCGGGACGCGCCGAGATTGATCTCGCCTCACAGGAGCTTGATTACGCGAAAATCATGCGGGAAATCGCGGAAACCGGATACCAGGGATGGATCGGACAGGAATTCGTGCCGCGGAGAGACGGCCTTAAGAGCCTGACCGAGGCGTTCGCGATCTGCGACGTCTGAAATGAGTAATTCTCCTGACTGAATCATGAATAATGGGTGAGTTGCGTCAAACTCATCCATTATTCATTGCTTAATTAATAGCCGTTTTTTGATTTTCTCCCGCCCTATTGAATAGAAAGTGTCTGCCATGAAAAAATTCCTTTACGCCTTTTTTCTTTTTCTGCCAGCTGCCGTTTGGGCCGGTGAACTCTACGTTTCTCCAGGCGGAAGCGACTCTGCCTCCGGTACTGCCGACGCCCCGTACGCGACTTTTGAGCGCGCGCGGGAAAGAGTGCGTCTGGAGCTCGCGAACAGTGCCGTCAAAGAACCATGGACCGTGCGTTTCGCCGAAGGCGAGTATCCTCTAACCCGTCCTCTCACGTTCACGCCCGAAGATTCCGGTACGCCGGACGCTCCGGTCACCTATCGCGGCGCGGACAATGGAAAAACGGTCTTTACCGGAAGCCTCAAACTCTCCAACTGGAAAGACGAAGGCAACGGCGTCTGGTCCGCAGAACTCCCGGAATATGAAGGCTCCACCCTCTATTTTGAGCAAATGTGGGTCAACGGACGCCGCGCGGTCCGCTCCCGCTACCCGAATGAGGGTTTCCTCCGAATGGAATCCGTCCGGGAAGAAGTCCCAATGGATCAGAAAACTCGAAAAAGCGAAAAGCCGCAAACTCTCCAGTGGGTGACCGGAAAACCGGGTGAACTGGATTTCCTGAAGGATGTGCCGGTTAATGAGCTGAAGTGGAGCCAGATGATCGTTCATCATAATTGGGACACCACGCGCAGAATTATCCTCGGTTTCGACGCCGAAACCAACACGATTGAAGCGAAAGGCGGAAACATGAAATCGTGGAACCCATGGCGCCCCGCTTCGCTTTACTACTTCGAGAATCTCCGCTCCGCGTTTGACCAGCCCGGCGAGTGGTTTTACGATGGAAACGCGAAAAAAGTCTTTTACCGGCCAATGGAGGGCGAAACCATCCAGAATACGCGCTTTGACGTCCCGCGTCCCGGACTGACGCAGTTCCTGGTCATTCAGGGAACGTCTCCGAACGAAACGGTTTCTGACCTCCGTTTCGAAAATCTCTCCTTCCATTTTTCCGACACTCCGCGCCAGAAAAACGTCATGGCCAACGCTCAGATTGACGTTTCCATTACGGGCGACCTTGACAAACCGGGACCTTCCCAGTTTGAGCCGGCGCAAGCCGCTTTCTACACGAAATCGGTAGTTTTGGCCGACGAGGCTCTCCGTATCGCGTTTAAAAACTGCGAAATCGCGCACATCGGCGAGTACGGAATCTGGTTCCGAAACGCGGCGGAATGCTCTTTCCGCGACAGCAAACTCTTTGACATCGGCGCCGGCGGAATCCGTATCGGCGGAGGACATCCCAGAACCGCGGAGGGAATTCGATGCGCGGAGAAAAATGTCATCGACAATAATATCATCAGCGGCGGCGGACGTTTTCACGCCTCGGCCGTCGGCGTCTGGATCGGCAACAATACGATGGATAACCAGCTGACGCACAATGACATTTTTGATTTCTACTACACTGGGGTTTCTGTCGGCTGGAATTGGGGCTACGCGGGCGTCTCCTTCCGCAATATCATTGAATTTAACCGCATTCACGACATTGGACAGGGCGTTCTCGCGGATATGGGCGGCGTCTACACGCTGGGAACGCAGACAGGAACTCGCGTCTGCAATAATGTCATTTTTAACGTGGAGTCGTTCGGTTACGGCGGCTGGGGGCTTTACCCTGATGAAGGTACCACCGGAATTACCATGGAAAACAATCTGGTTTACGATACGATGGACGGTTCTTTCCACCAGCATTACGGAAAGGACAATCTGGTCCGGAACAATATCTTCGCGCGAAATAAGCCAAACCCCATGAGGAACGCGCCCGCGCATCAGGTCGCGGTTACCCGGGTGGAAGATCATCGGAGCGTCATTTTTGAGAATAATATCATTTATTGGAAAGACGGAACGTCGATCGGCTACAATGTGGAAAAAGTGAAGGCGGACATTCGCTCCAATCTTTGGTGGAAAGACGGCGGCGAGGTTGACTTCAAAGGGAAAACCCATGACCAATGGACCGCGGAGGGAAAAGACGTCGGAGGCCTCGTCGCGGACCCGCTTTTCGTAAATCCGGAGGCCAATGACTTTCACCTCAAACCCGGTTCACCCGCGGAAAAAATCGGTTTCAAACCGTTTGACTACGAAAAAGCCGGTTTGAGAAAACCGCTTTAACCCTGTTTCCGATTTCTTCTTTCTACGTGAGGTAAAACATGATTCGAAAACACTTTATTTTTTCAGCCGCCGCTCTGTTAAGCGGATTGCTTTTATTGCCCGCTCAAGCCGCGAATCTTCCGGAAAGCGGAATCTGCGCTCATCGCGGCAACAACGCGCATTTTCCGGAAAATACCCTGCCCGCCTTCAAGAGCGCGATTGAACTGGGGGCCGCGCAAATTGAACTTGACGTTTGCTGCTCCAAGGACAAAAAGCTCGTCATTATGCACGATCTCAACGTGCGCCGAACCACCAGCGGAGAAGGAGATATTCGCCAGAAAACGCTGGAAGAAATCAAGGCGCTCGACATCGTTTTCAAAGGCAAGCCGGTCGAGGGAGTGAAGGTCCCCACCTTTCAGGAGGTCCTGGACATTACGCCGCGGAATATCTGGATCAACATTCACCTGAAAGAAAACCGGCTGGATCTTCTGCTGGAAATTGGAAGAATTTTAGAAAAGGAAGGGAGGCTGGAACAGGCTTTCTGCCTTTGCGGACGTGAAATCGCTGTGGAAGCGCGAAAAGTCATTCCAGGTCTGAAAATCTGCAATCCGCCGTCTGAAAAAACATTTGCCGACTACGTGGACAGCACGATTCAATACGGTTTTGAATTTGTCCAGCCGAACCGCAAATATCCCGTTCTCGACGCGGAAAACGTGAAGCGCCTCCATGACGCCGGCGTGAAAATCAATTATTTCGGCGTCAAAAATGGGGATCATTGCCGAGAGCTGATCGAAAAAGTTGGCGTTGACTTTCCGCTCTGCGACGACGTAACGGAGTGTGCCCGCGCGATGAAAGAAAAACCTTAATCTGAACTCCCGCTGAATCCCAAAACGCGGCAAGAACCTTTTTCAGGAATTCTTGCCGCGTTTTTTTCAGGAACATTTCACAGCGCGCGCTCAAAAGTCTGTCAGAAGCGAAAAATGGAGCATGAACTCCAATTCGTCATGAAAAGCAGTGCCAGAAGAACCAAAATCACGCGAAGAAATCCCCAGGTCGCGAATTTTCGAAAGTACCGAAACAAAAAACTTGGCCGATGAATGGAAATTGGTATCGGCAGACACTCACTCTCAAAGTCACGCTCATGCCTTTTTTCTTCCTGAATCTGATTAACGTCTTCCAGATCAAGACCAAGGCGGTTACCGTAGTTCAGTTGAGGAAGTTCCAGCGATTCACCCGTTTCCGGATCTGAGACCGAAACCCAGAACCAGTCGCATGGGGAAGGCCCAAACGGCGGGTCAAGCCACTCCCTCGCTGCCTTGGCGACCGGGCTTTCAGGATGCTCTTCGCACGCGAGCTGAAGCAGAATCTGGTACGCTCGGAGCTGCTCCGTTTCCTGCTCAAGACGCGGAGCGCTCAGGCACAGAAAATCCGCGAACGCGCGTAATTGAGCGTTTTCGGCAAGAAATTCCGCCGGAAGCTGCCGGTATTCCTCAAACAGAATTTTGAGCGGAAGAAAACGAACGCGCTTCATTAAGTACGAGAAATCCGTCAGGATTTGAGCGGCCGCGTCCTTTTCGTGAATCGCGAGAAGATGAAGAGGAAGACGCTCCAAAAAGTAACGTTCCGCCGTGCTGGGCGCGGAAGGTGAAATCGTTGTCCAGCGAAGCCGACCGCATCTCCAGAGACGCAAACCGCTTTCCGCGAAACGCTCAAGGGCCTGAACCTGGGAAATTGGGTATTTTTTGAGAAAAACCGGACTCAAAAACGCTTCGCGTATCTGCGGCATGAAAGGCTGAACCGTATCCGTATCGCTCAAACCGCTCTGAACGAAAAAAAGCTCCAGAAAACGCAGTATCGAATTCAGTCCGGAGTCAAAACGAAAATTAAAGCAGTATTTCAGCACCCCGCGCGAAACTGGCTCGACGGAGGTCAAGAGCATACTCAAAAGAGGGAAAAACTCATCCGCGCTCAAAAGTTTGCGCTCGGCAAGCGTCCGCTCAAAAAGCATCGCCGTCAAATGAACGAAACCGGCCGGAAGGTCCGGAATCTCCGCGCAGGTAAGCGTCTTTTTCTCGCAGGCTCTGAAGAAAAGTTTCAGATATGCGGCCTCACCTTCCGCCTTCTCCGCGAGCGCGCGAATCCATTCCTCCGGCGCGCTAACGCTCCTTTCGCGAAAATATCTTCTCGTTGACTCCAGCAGTTCCTGAATGGGCACGTCTCTCTCGTGTCGCGGCAATCCACTCATCCGATCCCCCCAAAAAATCGGTCAATAACGCTCTCTCCGGCAAACATTCGGCCACTTGCTGATTTTAACGCCATTTGAATAAAAAGTCAAGAGGAAATTTTCAAAGAAAATTGGGAAAAAACTCTTAATTTACCCGGGAAAGCATTTACCTTTATCCCGAAATATGGTAAAATAAATGCGTCAGTTCACTTCCCAACCAGCAGACCTTAAACGATTTGGAGCGGTTTATGTCAGCCAAAAACTATCTCGCGATTGATATGGGGGCCTCCTCCGGACGGCACGTTCTCGGAAACCTGAAAGATAAAAAACTTACTCTTAAAGAGATCTGGCGTTTTGAAAACGGCGGAACGGATGTCGGCGGTACCCTCTGCTGGGATCTTCCCGCGCTTTGGAAAAATGTCCAGGCAGGTCTGCGCGCGGCCGCCGATGAACTCGACGGTGAACCGCTGCGAAGTGTCGGAGTGGATACCTGGGGAGTTGACTTTGCCATGCTGGACCAAAATGACCAGCTCCTCGCCAATCCGGTCACCTATCGCGACAATCGTACCGACGGCTTTCCCGAAGCGGCTTTTGCCACGGTCTCAAGAAGTGAGATTTTCGCGCGGACCGGACTTCAGTTCATGCAGTTCAATACTCTCTACCAGCTGATCGCCATGAAAAAGGAAGACAATCCGCTGCTCAACGTCGGAAAATCCTTCCTCCAAATCCCCGATCTCTTTCACTGGCTCCTGAGCGGCAAAAAAGCCAACGAATTCACGAATGCCACGACCACCCAATTCTTTAACCCGCTAACGGGAGACTGGGCCTGGGATTTGCTCGAGGCTTTCGGCATTCCAACGCATTTCCTGGGAAAAATCTCACCGCCAGGAACCAATCTCGGACCGCTCCGCCAATCTGTCCAGGAGTTCACCGGGCTTGGACCTGACGTAAACGTCGTTCTCCCGGGAACGCACGATACCGCCAGTGCCGTCATGGCTGTCCCCGCCGAATCAATGCCAGGAACGCAGCCGAATTGGGCGTACGTTTCGCTCGGCACCTGGGCCTTAATGGGAATTGAGTCTCCAAAACCAATCGTGAATGAAACGATGCTGAAACTCAATTTCACGAATGAAGGCGGAGTAGGAAATACCTGGCGCGTCCTGAAAAACATTACCGGAATGTGGATCCTCCAGGAATGCAAACGAATTTGGAATTCTGAAGGAAAAGACTGGAATTGGGACCAGCTGACTCAAATGGCCGACGCGGCTCCCTCGCTGAAACGCTTCATCAACGCGGAAGACGCCCGTTTCTTCGCGCCCGGGAACATGGTGAATGAAATCGTCTCCTTCTGCCGTGAAACCGGACAAAGTGTCCCGGAAAATGAGGCGGAAGTCCTGAAATGCGCGGTCGAAAGCATCGCGATGCGATTCCGTGACGTTTTCCGCATGTGCGAGGAAATCAACGGGCAAAAAATTGAAACGATCCATATCGTGGGCGGAGGAACCAGGAATCGTCAACTTTGCCAAATGACTGCCAACGCGACAGGGAGAAAGGTCGTCACCGGCCCAATCGAAGCCACGGCAATCGGAAACATCATGATTCAGGCCATCGAGGACGGAGCCGTCAAAGACATTGCCGAAGCGCGTGAAATCATCCGAAACAGTTTCCCAATGGAAGTTTTCCTGCCGCGAAATACCGAGGACTGGGAGAACGCTTACGCGCGGTACTCCGCCGTTAAGGAATCATGATCACGCCATTCCGCCCGACAAAAACCTGAAAGGAGAATTCAATGACGCACAAAATCGTGATTCTGGATGGATACGCGCTGAATCCTGGCGATTTGGACTACTCGCCTCTTAAAAAATTCGGCGAGCTGACGGTTCACGAACGCTGTTCACGTGAGGAAATTCCAGCACTCGCCAGGGACGCGGATATTGTCCTGGGAAACAAAACGGTTTTTGGGGAGAAGGAATTCGCTCAACTTCCCAACCTGAAATATGTCGGCATTCAGGCGACCGGTTTCAACGTGGTGGACCTTGAGGCCGCGCGCCGGCACGGCGTAACCGTGACGAATGTCCCCGCGTACAGTACTTCGTCCGTTGCTCAATTAACCTTCGCCCACCTGCTGAACCTGACTTTCCACCTCTCCGAACACGCGGCTGAAATTCAGGGAGGAGCCTGGACCCGAAATCCCGACTTCACTTACTGGAGTCATCCGCTCGTGGAACTGGCCGGAAAGACCATGGGACTGGTCGGTTTTGGAAATATCGCCAGAAAAGTAGCTCAAATCGCCCAAGCGATGGATATGCGCGTCATTGCCGCCAGAAAGTCAGGAGGGAATGAAGGGGAAAATGTCGAAATCGTTCCGATTGAGGAAATTTTCCGGCAATCGGATGTCGTGAGCCTTCACTGTCCCGCGACTGCTGAAACGCTGGAGCTGGTGAATGAGCGAACGCTGGCCCTCATGAAACCAACGGCGTTTCTCATCAACACGGCACGCGGCGTCCTGATCGACGAAAAGGCTTTGGCGGACGCTCTGAATCACGGAAAAATCGCAGGGGCGGGACTTGATGTCCTTTCGGAGGAACCGCCGAAGGCTGAAAATCCCCTTCTGACGGCACGAAACTGCTTCTGCACCGCGCACATTGCCTGGGCAACCCTCGCGGCACGAAAACGCTGCCTGGATACCGTCATCAGAAATGTTGAGGCGTTCCTGAGCGGAATGCCGGAAAATGTCGTTTCCTGAAAATTCGTATTCAATCCTCGACAAAAGATGAATACCTGAAAAGAGGTGAAGCCGATTCGCCTCTTTTTTTAATTCACTTCCCGCTCGTGGTAATCGACTCTCGGCAGGTGAAGTTTCAGAATGATCGCGGCTAAACGCCCGCCGGTCGTGAGCGTAAAAGCGGCCAAAAATCCCCAAAGATTCATTCTTTCCGGAGATAAAGGTAAAAATGAACACGAATTCAAAAGATAAAGAGCGGTGGCTCCCAAAAGTACCGGAATGACGTAAAGTTCATCATTCAAAGGCAGGGAGGGTTTACTGAGAATCACGTCTCGAACCACTCCGCCTCCGCAGCCGGTAAGAACCGCCAAAACCAGAACAGCGAAAAGATTCATCTCCAACTGAACTCCGATATTGGCCGCGACACCGGCGAAAGCACCGTACCCGAACGCGTCAAAATAGTTAAAAAGATCCGCTCTTTTCCAAAACGAGGAGGGATAAAAATAAATCAGGGTAACCGGCGCGAGAATCATCCAAAAATAGGCGGGATCCGACAGTACCGCCGCTTCTCTTCCCAAAATGGCATCGCGAATCATGCCTCCGCCAATCGCGGTAATTCCAGCCAAAAGGAGCATCCCGATGAAATCCGGTCTTCGATCCATCGCGCGCAACGCGCCGGAAATCGCGAAAGCCGCGGTACCAATCAAATCAAAAAAATAAATAATAAGTTGGGGATAATCCATGAAAACCAGTTCCTGAATTTTGTGCCTTAAAGGCTTAAAAATTTAAAAAGCCCTGACCACAAACGGACCAGGACTTTATGCTTCCACCGCCTCAAATCTTCCATCACGCGCCCAAACACGTGAAATCGCGAAGCGGTCAGATTTCCTTAAAAAACGAATACTATTTTCCGGCGATAATCAAATCAAGATCCGCGCTCTTTTTCTGAATCGGATCGCTGCCGCCCTCAATCGTCATGAAACCGGAATAACCAATGTCGTCAATCGCCTTTCTGACGGACGGCCAATTGACACTTCCTGAGCGAATTTCGACGAAACCGCCAAAACCGCCGCAGTCCGGACGGCTCAAATCAAGTTTGAAGTCTTTCACGTGCAGTTTGATGATCGTGTCACTGAGCGCGTAAAGATACTCTTCCGGCTTGGCGTACTTGACGTGGTTCCCAATATCGAAATAGGCCTTGACCCACGGATTCTTGAAATAACGGACCAGCGCGGCGTAAAAATCAGGAGTAACCCACAGATTATTCCAGACGTTTTCAATCGCGAGGTAAACGCCGGTTTTTTCCGCGACGGGAATCAGGCGCTTAATCGCCTCAATACTGGCTTTTGTCGCGTCATTCTGCGCCTTAATATAGTCCGCGTACGGCGCGTTATCGCCCTCAACGACTTTGGAAACCATAAGCGTTTCCGGATCAAAATCGATTTTGAATTCACGCGGATTCGGCATCTTTCCGCCCGTGCGGCACGGCACAATCAAAAGAGCGTTTCCGCCGTAGCCCTGGGTCGTTTTCAGTGCCAGTGAGATATTCTCAATGTCCTTGTCAAAAGAATCCGGATTATTCACGTTTGCCCAGCCGAAAAGGACCGAGTGAATCTTCATTCCGAGCTTTTCCGCCACTTTACGGGCTTCAGCGGCTTTTTCAGGACCGCATTTCCAGTCGGTGGCTTCCGCGCCATGGAAACCGTTGCGCTTCCAGTTGGCAAGCGTATCTTCGGTTGGGTAACCGCAAATCAAAGCTTTTTGGAGTTTGGTCTTCCATTTGATTTCTTCCGCCGAAACGATACTGGAATTCATGCTCCAACAGGAGGCGGCAGCGCTCAAAACCATCGTGTTTTTCAAAAATTCACGTCTTTTCATTTTATTTTTCTCCTGAATGGTGGGAATCGGAAAGGTTCATCCAAACGGCAGCCTTGCCTGATTTCAAGTGAAAACTTCCCGAACTGTCTCGCGAAAAATTTTCGGAGTCACTAATTTACCGAAACTCGCTGAATTTCCACCTAGTATATCAGGTTAAAGCCGATTCGTCAAGCCTCTCGCGAAAAAAAACTGAAAAATTTTCCGAAAAACCTGAAATCAGTAAAGTCGGCGGCTCCCGAAAACTTCCGGCAAACGGCAAGTTCTCACTCACGAACGCGAAACGACCGCAGCGAATAGGGAGCCAATTTTACCGTAAGAGTTTCTCCCGAAACTTTGATTCTGACGTTTCGGGCAAGGTCCAGCGCGTATTCCGCCGAAACCGGAATCTGAACCTCCGCGAAACTTTCAGAGGTATTGACCGCGTAAAACCAGGTAAACTTCCCGTCAGAGTACTGACGGACCTTAACCTCTTCCGTTGAGCAGTCGTGATCCGCGAACGGAACAGCGGGAAGAGCGCGAAACGCGGCACTGAACGCAGCCAGCTTTTCTTCCATTCCGTAAGTTCCGATGAGAAACCCGCCTTTCGTAATTCCCTGAATGTCGTGGTACCGCAGCGGCATGACGTAATGCTTCATCGCGTAAAAATCGACGGGATTCAGTGTCGAAACGCGCCATTTGTGCTCCTTGAACCAGTCGGCGGTCATCGATTTCGATTCATCCGCCCCAATCGCGGATTCCCAGTACCGGTCATGATGGTGAATCCAGGCATTCGGGGACGGTTTCAATGAAGAGTACATTTCGGCGGTTTCTTCCGTCTTTCGAAGACGCGCGCGAATATCATCCGGTTTCCGGTTTTCTGTCCAGCGATAGTCCGCCGGGAAAACAGTCTGAGCGATGAAAATATTCGGAACATCGGCGAAATACTTCGCGTCCACTCCCATCTCGCGATTGATAATTTCCCAGAAATCGCGTTCTGTCCCCGCGTCATACTCGCTCGGTTCATAAAGAATCGGAACCATGCAGTTGATTCCCAACTTCAAATCCGGGCGAGCCTTTCGCAAACGCTCCGCCAATTTCCGGTACCATGCCGCGATTTTCCGGCAGCGCCAGTCTGTCCATTCCGCACGCGCGTTTTTCATCAGCCACTCAAAACACAATTTTCCGAAAAGTGGAGCCGAATGGTCCACCGGAATCTGAATGCCGGTTTCACGCTCAAAGTCCTCAATTAAAAATCGATTGTAGCCCGCGCGAATATCTCCGAGGGAATGAAGCGCATGCCGGGGAAGATGAAGAATAATTCCCTTGAATGACGGATGACGGACCGCCATGGCCAAGATGTCGTCGAGCTGACGGAGCGTCATGGCCTGAACTTCCGGATGAAGCGTATTGAAAATCGGCGGCGTTCCGTGCCAGCCGCCGGGATGCGGCGTGCCGGTCGTTCCGTGAATGGAGAAAAAACTGTCATTAAGTTTCCCGCTCGTCAAGTCCGCGCGGCTGAGAACCGGCACATCAAAACTCACATTATTCTGATTAAACGTTCCCATGAACTCCAAGCCTTCACGGTCAAAGCGTTCCAGAATCCCCTCAAAGAAAAAAGGGACGTGATTTCGCGGATTGTAGCGTTCCCCAATCGGTCCATGGTACCAAACCATCGGATAAGCTAAAAGATTCTGCCCGCTGAATTTCATGTACTGGCAAATTCGGTCCAGCATGATTGGGTAATTCTCAATCAGTGCCCCATTCACTCCGAAATCGGAATTGATCGCGGGATCCTCAAAATAAATTCCGACCTGGCGAGTCCAGCCGTGAACCGGTTTCGCGGGATTGACTCTGGCAATAGGAAGTTCCGAATTCAGGACTTCAAAGACGCGGATATTCGCCGCGGCGGCCCCGCCCCCAACGCATTCTTTTATCGCGGGCGCGCCGGAGTTTTTATCGATCGGCGTCACGGTTCTGGCAGTCGTGAAAACCAGCGCGTAATCGTCACTTCGCGCCCAAAGAAGATTCCGGACCGTAAGCCATTTTCCGCTATTCGGGTACTCATCTCCAGTGCAGTATCCCGTTTGAAGTTCGTATTCGCTTCCGGCGGTCAGTCTTGCCGATTGCGCGATAATATCGACCGTGCGCATTTTGTCATCCGGAATATCCCATTCCAGGCAATAAACTTTTCCGTTTTCCAGCTTGGGAAGACGCAGAGCAAAACGGCTCCCAGCCTCATTGGGCATCTCAAGATACTTTTTCCCGTCCAGCTCGCCAATCGCTGATTTGCCGAAGAAGGCGACGCGTTCCGCGGAAATATTGACCGGATCAATTTCTTCGATGAGCTTTAACTTCAGTTCCTCCATCCAAACGGATTTACTCGCGTTTTCACGGGCAATTTTCCGCCGCAGCTCTTTCTGTTCTTCCAGAGAGCGCGGAGCGTCAAGCACCAAAATCAACCGTGAATCAAGAAGTTCTTTACCGAAATGGAGGTCCAGGGAATAAAGACCCGGTTTCATCTTCCGCGGCTCAAACCTGAATTCCTTCTCATTTCCCGAAGGGATGATTAACGTCCGCTCGCCGATCAAATGTTTTTGAGCGTCACGGAGTGAAACCGTGCAGGAAACGCTTTCGCTTCCCGCGTTCTTTACCGAGCCAAAGAGAAAATCCGAAGAATCCTCAAGCCGCACCTGGTTTCCTTTTTTCGTGAAATGGAGCGTGCGGAATTCTCGATACTTTTTCTGAACTTCCTCATGCGAAATTGGCAAGGAGTAAATTTGAAGCTCATCGATTTTCCCCTGAAAGACCTGCTGTCCTCGGAGATTTCCGACAAAAAACGATTCCATTGGAAGCGGCGTCGTGAAATATGGACGCCGCGGCGTGGCCATATTCACGCTGTCGCTAAACGAACGCGCGGGTTTCCCGTTCACGTAGAGAGATTTCTGGAATTTGTCCCAGCAAAAAACGACATGCGTCCATTTGTCCTCACGCGGGAAATTTGATGTCAGAAATTCATCACGCATATCGCTCGTATCGAAACGCAGACGCCCTTCGTAAATCCAGCACCAGATCGCCCCCGAGCCGATTCTCGTTTGAGGTTCCCACGGCTCGGAAAGAATAGTGCGCCACGTGTTCCGGTCTGCCGGTCCGCTCCAATCCGGCTTTACCCAAACGGAAATGGCGCCTGATTCCTGACGAAGATTCCCGTCGGTCAGGTATTCAAGGACACTTTCAAATCCATCGCGAAATTCAATGGACTTTCCAGAAACCGCGTCGTCTGAGAAATGGAGATTCTCCGCGCGTTTAGGATTTTTCTGACCGCCGGCGGTCTGTGCCTCGGCCGTTCCGTCAAAATTCGCGCTGAAAATCAGTTCCGGCCTGCCCTCAATCAAAGCGGACGGAGCCTGCGGCTGAATCCAGATTGCCGACGAATAAAGCCTGAATTCCCCTTCACCAAAAAAATCGTAGCGCAGCGAAAGCCAGGAAAGGTTGGGGTCGATGAATTTATCGAAAACGAGTTTCTGGGGCGTCCCGTTAAAATGGATTTTCTGCGCTTCGTAATAGTGCGTATTTTCCCGGGTATAGCCTTCAAAGTAAAAGTTCCCTTTCTTGCCGACAGGTCCCTGAACACGATAAAAAAGGGAACAGTCATTCGTTTCAAGTTTTCGATGATCAAATCCGCGAATCCGAAGCTGAACATTCCCAAATTCCGCGGTTTTCATTGAACCGGTATTGATCACCAGGCAGTCTTTTTCAACCCGAACGTCAAGTTTGGAAGTCATTTCACGCTTCAGCGCGTAAAATTCGACGAGAGTCAGCCCTTCAGCTGTCTTCAGACGAAAAATGTCCGGAGTTCGTTCCAGAGTAAGCGTTTCCCAGGCCGGAATCTCAAAAAAGAGCCGCGGTTCCGCGAATTCACCTTCTTTCGCGCTGGAATGTCCCGGCGTGAATTCCCCTTCATTCGCGTAAAGGGAAAGCGAAAAGACAAATCCCGATAATATCTGGCACAAGAATAAAAACAAAGTGAAAGTATTCTTCTTTTTCATGATTTTGGAAGGGGTAAAGTTTGATTCGCGAGTGAAACAGACCGTTCTTTCCCTCAAAACGGAAACCCGTGAACTTTCGCGCGGGCAGTAAAAAAGGAGTGAATGGTCCAGACGGCGGTCAATAAAAAAATTTTTTGAGACGGAATCTCCCCCGGAAATGACTCCCGAAACGGGCAGCACGATTGAGAAAAATTCCTCAACAAAATAATTTTGATTCAATTTATTCGTTTGTCAAGATATCTTTTTTATTTTTTAGTAATTTTTTCAAAATTTCGTTTCACTCCCTTGATTTTTTGAAGTATTTCCACTAAAATAAAATCGGTCATTCGCGATCGTTTCTGCCGAAAAAACGCCGCGGCGTGTTCCCGAATTCCAGGGAACCTTCCCCCAGACACTTTTCAGCGAGAGAATGAAATTTCGGAAGTTTCCCCGAAAGTAAATTGGACCGCGTTTCAAATTCTTTCGCGAATACCTCTGCCCATCCCAGTTCAAATTCATCAATTAAGGAGTTTTTTATGAAAACAGGAAAAACGCTCATTCCCGCGCTGCTTTTCTTTTGGGTTTCATGCTTGAACATGATTTCAGAAAATCCGCTCTTCGCGCAGGCTTCCTCCTCGCTTCCCGCCGATTCTCCCGCACCCGCCGGCTGGCCGGAAGAGGCGAAGACGGTTTACTATTTATCGTCCGCGGATAACACGCCGCAGCCTGCCGTTTTTTACGCTCCGGAACAAAACGCGGACAGTGAACCAATTCCCCTGATTGTCGGGCTCCATACCTGGAGTCATGATTTCAGGCAGAAAAATACCTATTTTTTCCATGGAGCCAAAAAACGAAATTGGGCGATGATCTGTCCCAACTTCCGAGGCAGGAACGACAAACCGGAAGCCTGCGGGAGTGAGTTGGCGGTCGCGGACATCGTTTCCGCTGTCGAATATGCCAAATCCAGGGCAAAAATCGATCCGTCGCGCGTTTACCTCATGGGCTGTTCCGGAGGCGGATACGGCTCCATGCTTCTCGCCGCCCGTCATCCGGAAATCTGGGCAGGAGTTTGCGAATGGGCGGGAATCGCCGATCTCGCGGATTGGTACCGAACCACCAAAGAGGCAAAACTCGGTTACTGGAAACATCTCGCTTCCGTCTGCGGCGGCGCGCCGGGAGAGTCACCTGAAATCGACAAACAGTACGCCGTCCGAAGTCCGCTGACTCACCTGGCCAACGCCTCTTCCGTCCCGCTCTCGATAAACCATGGAATCCATGACGGGCACAATTCCCAAAGCGTTCCCGTCTCGCACGCGATCCGCGCCTTTAATCTGCTGGCAAAAACTGAAAATCAGATTACCGGAGAACAGATGAATTTTATCGTTTCCAAAGCGGAAATTCCCGCGGATTTGAAGTCGGAACCGCTGGAAGATTCGGAGTTCGGACGAACGAAAATCCTCTTCAGACGCTCGGACGGAAATGTCCGACTCACTATTTTTGACGGCGGGCACACGCTGGTCGCGGAAGCGGGTTTCGAGTGGCTCGCCCGGCAGCGAAAAGGCCAGCCCGCGGATTGGTCCGTAAAGAATAAAGAGAAAAACGATCAGATTCTTGAAATCCAGTCCGGAAAGTAATTTCCTGGAATCACGAAACAGACGGCGGAGCAATTGCCGCCTTTAACTTGAACCGAAAACCGCGCGCGAGCCGGGAAAGTACCGCCCAAAAGGTAATTTTCCCGGCTCAACGCGTACGGTGAGATACCGCGTCCGATTTACGGCTGGTTTCCGGAGAAGCGGACCTCGATTTCCTGCGGAGCGTCAGTGACGGGAACCTTCACGGCGAGACGGCGAATCCCGCTGTTCGGGTTTTCATCCGGCCCCTGCGTCGTGGCGAGATCCTCGAATCGGGCGTCCGCCGAAGTGCATTTTTCCAGCGAAACGCGGAGTTTCTTCTCTTCTTTTCCGGCATTCTGCGTCAGGACGGCCGTCTTTCCGTCCGGGGAGATCTCGATTTTCGCGCGCGTGTGGAAGTGCCAGACGAGCGGTTTCCCGAGGGTGCTTTCCGTGCCGGGGCCGATCTCGTCGCGGAAAGTCACGCACGATTTTTCGCGGTCGAGACTGACTTTTCGGCGAGCGTAGGCCAACTGTCCCGCGTACGCCTGAGTGAGGTCCGTCCACGCGCTTCCCGTAGCGGGCGTTGAGGTGAAATCCTCGATTGCGCAGGCCGCTTTCGTGTTCTGATTCATTCCGTCGACGCAGAGCGTGTTCTGTCCGCGGGTCGCGAGCCGATAGTAAGTCCAGCGTTTTTTCCCGAAATACCCAGGCAGATTGTAGTTGTCTGCCCCAAGATCGACGGCCCAGCGTACGGAATCGTGATTCAGAATGAATGCCCCAAGCTCAAGATGACTGTGGTTGACGGCATTTCCGCCTGCCTTGAAACCAACG
>JAFQUP010000011.1 GCA_017408405.1 Thermoguttaceae bacterium | reverse complement strand
TCAGCCTGAAAAACCTGACGTACAACCTGTACCGCTTCGCCTCCCTTCGGCAAACCGCGGGAAAACTGTGTACCCATTAAACGAAACGGGGCTAAAATCACGCGAAAATGGGCTAAATTCGTGCGAAATCGCGTCCGAATGGTCAACATGATGATATGATGTCCCAGAAATTTTCACAAATTGGAATTTTTGTACCATCGTGTTGGAAAATTCGGTGTTTTTCGAGGAGGCCATTTACTAGTCACTTACGAAATCGCGGAGCGTCTGGAGACTTTCGTAAAACTTCCATCTGGGGAAGGTCTTAATGTTTTTGAGATCGTCGAAAAAGGAGATTTTAGCCCCTTAAAACGCATCAAGACACTGGTCGCGACAGCGTTTTATATGGCGTACGATGATATAATGCGTCTTTTCGACCAGGAGAATTTTGATCGCGAAAATGAGATCTGGTATGCCTCCAATCCGGAACGGAAGAACGAAAACCGGGAACAAAAAGCGTTTCGGTGGTTTTCGTCAGCTATCGACGGCGAAACTCTTGAAAATTTAGCCGATGCAGTTCCGCAGGCGATCCTAAATTTTACATTGAGCCGGGATCGGAGAGAAGCCCTCTCGAAGATCCTGGCAGCCGAAAACGAACTGGAAACAGAAATTGTTCAGCAGGGAGTCGAAAAGTTCCTTGCGGAAGCGGAAAACATCAGGGAGAATATCGGAAACCTGCTCGACCAGACACTCTCCCCGCGGGAACGACCCGAAAACTGATTTTGGAATTTTCCGCGATCCTCGGTATCCAGCCGGGAAAGTTTCAGCTCTGGGAACTTAAAAAAATGGCAACGTTTCGTGAAAGGAAAAAGTGGGATCATACACGCATGATCTGCGCGTCACTTTCGGGAAAACTATTGCCCAATCCGATCGTTGAGGAAAAAGTCACCCGATGGAAAGGCTGGGGAGCCTACGGACTTCAATTTCGGCCGAAGTCAAAGGACTCCAACGATTTTCAGATAGAGCAGCAGGGCCGCGATCAGGCCGATCCCTAAACAGCCGACGAGACAGCCGTTTTCACTAAAATCCTTATAATTACCATCAGTAGGTTTCGAAGCCATGGCCAATCCCTCGCAAAATAAAGCGCAGTTGACCTTATCACTGAATGCCGAAGACAATGTCAGCAAGACCGCCGATAAAGTCGAAAAACGCATTTCAAAGTATTCGTCCGCACTTAAAAAAGTACGGGCGGCAACGTCTGCGGCAACAGAAAAAATCGGACAATCTTTTGCCGAATTTTCAGTTGCCGCCGTGAATTCGATTATAATGCTTCAGGATCAGCTTGTCAACCCCCTTAAGGGAATGATTGCCGGTTTTTCTGAAATTGGTTTTTCATTGGAAAAAATGGCCCGTAACGCCCGGCTCTCAACGGAAGCTCTCGGAGCCTTGGGGTTTGCCGCGGAACAGATGGGCGGAAGCACTGAAAACGTCGTTTCCGCAATGCAGACGATGGAAGACAAGTTCAAAGACGCAGGCCGCGGAAGCATGGCGGCCATGATGGAGATCCGCGGCGCAATAGGTCGGACTTATGAAAGTATGAAAGACCTCTCCCCCGAAGAACGGTTCCTGAAGATCGCGGACATTATCCGAAATACGGCAAAAGAAGCAGATAAAGCCGATATTGCGCGTAAAATTTTTGGTTCCGATGACCTTTTGCCCCTTCTTAACCAGGGAAGTGACGCGATTCGAAAATTGATGCAGACAGGCCGGGATCTTGGCGCACCGGTCAGCGGAGAAAGTGTTCAAAAAAGTAAAGAACTTGCGCAGGCGTTTTCGCGGATCAAGACGATTTTTGAAGGGATGAAAACGGATTTTCTTACAGGATTGACAGACTCCATTCTTGAAAATCTTGAGATCCTGCGTGAATTTATGATGAATGCCAAAACATTCATTCAGGAAAATCCGGAACTGGTTAAAAATATCGCGTTGGTTACGGGCGGGATCGTCGCGGTCACGACCGCCGGGATCGCATTGATTCCGGTAATTATGGGGCTTTCGACCGCGATCAGTACCGCCAAAATCCTCTTAATGACGTTTTTAAATCCGTGGTTTTTGATTCCGGGACTGATTCTCGGAGGTTTGGCCGCGTGCGTGCATTTTACCGGCGGTTTGGAAGATTTGAGAAACTCCGTCACCAGCTTCTTTTCCTCGATGCTCGAAAGTGTCGGCGCGTCCTCTTCTTCACTTTCGGAGATCGTACTCGCCGCGTGGTTCAAGGTCCAGGAAGGTTTTATCAAAATTTGGATGGGAATGAAAAGTCTTTTTACGGAAGTCATGAGTTATTTCTCGTCCAGAATCAACAGTTTTCGTAAAGACTTCCAAGGTTACGTAAACTGGGCCTACGGGAAAATGACGGGATTAAGTGATGAAGAAATTCGCGAAATGACCGTCATTACGAACACCCAATTTGACGCAAAAGCGAAAGAAATTGAACGGGATCGCGACGCCGCCCTCCTTCAAAATGCGGAAGTTGAAGATCAAGCTATCGAAGACCTCCGACGCTCGATTCAGGGGAAGATCAAAAAGGCACGAAAAGAGAGTGAAGAAGCCAAACAAATCAGAATTCAAATGAAGGAACAACGTCTCCAGGACGCGCGGCAAAATCTTACGTTCGACGCGAACGACCCCTCGAATCCGGCGTACGTTTCAGGAGGCGGCGGGGACGATCCCGCGAATTGGCTGCGGGAAATGGTTAAAGATTCCAGCAAGGGAACCCAAAATTCGTTTCAAGCGATTTTCGGTTACGGTCAGACCACGGAAGAAAAACAGCTTGACGTCACGCGGCAAATTTTCCAGATTTTACAGGCATTCCAGGCGCAGGGGGTGATTCAATGATACACGTCGAAGAAGACCTTTACAGTCCCAAAATTACGCAGGGAGAAAGTCCGTCGGTCGAAGTAAAACTGCGTGTGTTTGCCGATCCAGGCCAGCGCGTAAGCGCGTTAGAGGCCCGCGTTTACGCGATGGAATGGCTCGCGAAAAATCCCGCACCGGTCGTCACCGGCTTTCAGCGACTTACTAGCGTTCAAATCGATCCGATTTCAGGAAGCGATGGGAATTCATTTGAAGTCACGCTTTCATTCACAAAATGGAAGACGAAACGGACGATTTTTTCCATGGATACCGGAGGAGAAACAGCGAAAAGATACTACGGCCAAACGACCGCGGCGGCGGGCCGACTGGAAACCGACACGCCCCCTAATTTTTACGGCGGGATCAACTTTCAGAACGGCGAATTTCAGGGAATGGATATTCCCGTTCCCGGCGCGAAATTTTCCATTTCAACAGCGTATCCGTTCGACTTTTTAACCGACGAATACGCGCACATTTTGACGCTTTAC
>JAFQUP010000065.1 GCA_017408405.1 Thermoguttaceae bacterium | reverse complement strand
TGATCGTGAAACGCCCGCGGAATCGGCTCGCGACGAAGGCAGACGCGACATCGCGGATTGGCTCGACAGCGTTGGAAAATAAGATTTCCCCGTGATTTTAAGGGAACGGAGCCTTCGGGATTCGTTCCCTTTTGGGGGGATAATCAGTTTTTGAGGCAAAAGAGAAACAGGCATCAGGGAGACTTCTGATGCCTGTTTGCTGAATTATGGGAACCTGATCAGTAAACGCTGAATTCTTCGAGCGTCGGAACCTCCGTCGCGCTGAGGATATTCAGCCGCACGAATCGCGCAGTGACCGGTTTCTCAAATGGAATGGTGAATCCCTGTTTGCCGATCACCGTCCCCTGAAACGCGGTCGTCCATTCGTCGGTCTCGCTCGCGCGGACTTCGATCCGGAAGGACTGCGTACGCGGGAAGTTGATCTCGGAAATGACGACCTTTTTGATTTCTTCCGGTTTCGTCAGGTCCACTTCGATCCATCCGGAACGGGAGCCAGGTTCCGCGCCCCAGCGAGTCGCCAGATTGCCGTCGAAAGCCGAGGCGACGCTGTACTCTTTCGCGTTCCAGTTACTCGACGCCCTGACCGGTTTTCCGTAAGAAAGACTCGCCCGCAGATCGATCTTTTCCGGCTGTTTTTCGCCCCAGGGATTGAGTTTCTGGTCTTCCGGAATCGCGACCGGCTTGACGAGCTGATTGGCGTTGCCTTGCCAGAGGGTAATGGACTCACCCTTCTTGAGCGCGATTTTGTACAGACCACTACCGAGAGCCTCGATCTTTTCCGGAGCAGAAGACTGGAATTCACCCGTGAAATTCGGGACGATCCGGCATTCCTCACCGGCGAGGGACTCGATCTTGACCCACGCGGTTTTTCCATCCCTCCGAATCGCAGAGACAAGGAACGCCCCTTCCGTTCTCAGGTCGGCAAAGGAGGTCTCTTTCCATTCCGCGGGAATCGCGGGGAAGACGCGGATCTGATTGCCCCACGACTGGAGGAGCATCTCTTGCAGAGCGCGTGCCGCGACATGCGAGCACTCAATGACCGGCCAGCCTTCAAAGTACTGCGTATTGCAGCGGACGAAACGCCGGTTATTGTGATGACGCAGAATGAAATCACGCGCCTTTTCGCCGTCACCGAGAATGGCGTAGAGGCTTGCCGCGGCAGCCTGCGACCAGCCGAACATTTGCTTGCCGTTTTCGACGGTCGTCCAGTGATCCATCGTTTTCAGGATCATCTCGCGGCGCTGGGGATCGTCCGGCGTGTAGACGCACAGAGGCCAGGCTTGCAGGATGTGCGACCAGTGACGGTGCGAGACGGTCTGCGGAACGTTCGCGCCGATCAGGAAGCCGTTTTCGCCGACCTGGTAATCCACCAGATTATCCAGAACATCCTGCCACTCCGCAGCCTGCGGGTCGTTGAAACCGCACCGCTCGTTCACTTCCAGCAGCCGCCCGCAAAGCCAGCGGATCAGCCCGATATTGTAATTCGTGTCGCGCGCCATAGTCGGATACTCCGGCGAACGCATTTCCGGAATGTGGTATTTGCCGTCCGATTCCTTCTGGAAAACGTGTTTGTAGACGTTGAACGACCCTTTCAGCATATCGAAAAAGGCGTGTTTCTCCCGATCGGTGAGATACGCTTCGTCCATCGTATAGCGGTACTGGAGCCAGTAATTGTGGAGTCCCCACGTGAAGTCGCCCGGATTGAGGTAGCCGCCGTAGGCTTCGCTCACGCAGTTGTTGTCCGTCGTGTGATTGAGCGTCGCGCCGTTGTCGATCCCGTAAAGGAGTTTGGCGTTCGCGACGAGATTCGCGCGATTATCGTCGATGAGATTCGTGAACGACTCGCCCAATTCGCAGTGATTCGCGGTGTAGACCGGCAGATAGCAGATCTGAATGTTCAGATTCCACCAGATCTTCGCCCAGACAGTCGGGCAGTACCACGGTCCCATCAGGTCGATCGCGTGCCGGTCAGAACGTGTCGCGCAGGCGAGTTTGTACATCTGGATCCAGTAGAAACTTTCCATCTGTGCGTTCGGCACCGAAACGAAACTCTTCGGATAGAAACCGTGCCACCACGCGCGATGCTCGGCGATCTGTGCGTCCCAGTCCTTCTCAAGCGTCCGTTTGACCGTCTCGACGGCGATCTGGGAAGCGGTCGTTTCCGGGAACGTGTCGATGATCGAGAGGACGACCTGCGTTTGCGCGGAATCGGCAGCTTTCGTGTTTTTCCGTTCCGTCCACGCGACCGAGAACTGTCCGCCGCCGATGCGGTTCTGCACGGAGTAGGAGATCGCGCCGTCCTGTTTCAGCTCGACCGGCGGATTGAGCGGATCGGGGAGATTGTTTCTCCGTTTTTCCCGATAGACCAGCGGTTCTTCCGATTCCCACGCGAAAACGGCTTCTTTTTCTCCGCCGACCTTTTCCACGTCCATGAGCATCGCCATATCCTGCGAGAGATCCAGCGCGCGGAAACGGATCCGCCCTTCTGTCGTTTCAAGCTCGAAACGTGTCTCGGCGTTCCAAAGGTCCAGGCGTGCGGATCCGTCGAGGATCTTCCCCTTCGTTTTCAGGAGCAGACGCCCGACCGGGATGCGGAAATTCCCCAGCCGATGGTCCGTGATGTCCGTGCGTCCGACGTCGAATGCGATCTCATTGTCCGAGCGTTTGTAGATCATCGTCCCCATCAGACCATTGCCCAAAAAGGATGATTTTTCGTAGTGGTCGGGGAGCGTTTCCCAGATCAGGTCCTGACGGGCAAGGAAATTTTCCCAGTTGACCGATTGGCCGTTCATGGCGTTTTGGGGCAGCACTTTGTCGCGGTCCAGAGACTGTCCTTCCCGGATCATACGTCCGACTTTTTGGAGCGTTTTGACGTCGATGTCGCGCAGTTTGCCTTCATAATTCGGCCCGGCATCCAGACAGAAAATGTTGCCGTGTTTGACCGCGCCGAGGTAGTCGCTGTAGATCTTGTCCGCGTCATGGCAGAGACCGTCATGTTCGGGAAGCGAGTAGAACCACATTGCGCCGCCTTTGTGTTTCGGCAGGATGGGGTAGGTGAATTCCGCGATGAGGTATTTATCGTAAGAGCCAGCCTGGCGATTGTACCCGGCTCCTGAAACGTCCTCCAGAGACGACGGTTTTCCACACTCACCGACGCGGACTTCCCCGGACGGCTCGCCGTGATTGTATCCGATGAGCGTGTGCGGCTGGACCTCGTGGCAGAACGCCGTCGTTTCATCATGGGAGAGACCGGCGGTTCCGGCTGCATGGTCAAACCAGATGTATTCGATCGGGCCGTACTGGGTCAGAAGCTCCCGAAGCTGAGCCTTTTTCATCTCCGGATTTACCGATTTGTTGTTCCGGTACACGCCGCCCGGCCAGGTCCAGTCTCCTTCCGAGAAGTACAGCGCGAGCTTGATACCGTACTTGTCGCAGGACTTTTTCAGCTCCGCCAGAACGTCTTTTTTCAGCGGGGAATTGGTCACTTTGAACTCGGTCGTTTTCGTGTCCCAGAGGCAGAAGCCGTCGTGATGTTTTGCCAGAAAGAGAATGTACCCCATTCCCGCTTCCTTGGCCGTTCGCGCCCACTGGTCGGTATCGACCTGCGTCGCACGGAAGAATTCGGGCGTTTTCCCTGCCGGGTCGGTCCACTCCGTGCCTGAAAACGTGCTGAAAGACCAGCAAATGAACATGCCCCATTTGAGGTCTCTCAACTCCTGAGCGCGCTGCTGATAGTAATCGCCTGCCGGCTCCGCGAGTGAGATCGAAGGGAGGAGCGAAGCCAACAGACACAAAACGATAGCGATCGTTTTTTTCATGCGTATTGGTATCCTGTAGGGTTAAGGTGGGAAAATGGTCCATCCGGCAACCGGGTGCCGCGGCTCAGCCAGACAGAACGAAGAAGCACTCCTCATTCCGCCACGGACCTTCACGCTCTTCATTTTATACTATTTTCAACGATTTTGCAAGTGGTCGCCCCCAAAAATTTCCTTGAAAACCCGAAAAAATCCCGCCGTCAAATGTGTACAAGAATAATCCGTATAATTTGCGGGAAATTCCCTTGACATGAAATTAAAAAAATCGTATATTATTGTTTATTAACAGCTAAAGACAAGGGAATATCGCAATGGCGGAAAATCAACTGCAACTGGACAATGTATGGGGACGGGTCAATGGGAATTGGAAAAGAGTTACTCCAGACGAATTGTCGGAAGAAACGATCAGGGCAAAAAGTAAAACTCTTTGGTGCCGTTATTGCAATAAACCAGTCATCAAAACTCGTGAAGGAGCAAATAGACCCTACTTCAAGCATAGCCGTGGTGATGATGACAAAGTTTGTCCGCAGCGTAAAATCTTGGAAAGCCAATCAGTTTCAGAATATCATGTCAAAGAAAAGATCCTGCCGCTCCGGCTTCAATGGGAAAATGGCATTCGGCTGGAACTGGGATTGCTTCCGATACCGGAAAATTTGCGAAACAGCGAAAACAAGATCCAGATAAAATGTCCAGATAATAATCGTCTTGACATATTCTCCGAAAGACTGCATACCGACCGAATTTATTGGCAGGATCTTGGAGCGCCTTATCTCAAAAATTTTAAAGATCCTTGTCCCCAATATGAGATAGAGTGGAAATATGCCGATATGTACCATTGGCCTAAATCCGTCAATGGTATAGAATATTTGGCGATTTTTGACGGGCAAACGCGGAGAATGCTGCCACCGTATTCGGATATAAAAATTGGGAAAAGATACTTTTACCTGACAAGTGCTAACTACCTGGATCTCGAGTTTAACTTTTTGAAGAAGGACAATGGATGGAATCTCTATGAATTTCAAGTTCCTCGATTTGATGAGAATGTGAACCGCTTTTTTATGGATCGTGATTTCTGGCTGAATGAATCCCCGCCGACGCTTTATCCGATCTGGCCGATATCTGTGGAAAGGGAGGGGATCATTCAGTTTGAGTCCGAGAAATTGTACTGGTTTTCCCCGAATGATAGAGATATAAAATGCAGGCTGTTTCCCGGTGAAGAAGTCCCGCCTCAGGATAAACTGCTCGTCACGCCAGCGAACCAGACTGAAAGACAGCAAATGGTCTCTCTGGGACACTACGCAGACAAGACGCTCAAGTATTGGTATCTTTCCTGGCAGGACATCGGATATTGCAGAAGCGAACCGCCTGAAGTACGCGTTACGACTCCCAAAGGTGAGCCAGTCCCGCGCGGTACATACACATCCCTTCCGGCTAAGAAGCTGAAGATCGAGGTTCCGTGGGATGGAAAGATCTGTGTCTGGAAAAATGGGAAAAAAGACCGGGAACACATACTGAAAGGCAATGAATTATTCACTTTGCAGATCGCGATGGGGGAACGCATCGAGATATTTCAGGGACTTGACCAGGTGTGGGAAGCGGAGTTCAAAGACCCGGAAGCCGCAAAAACGTCCATGGAAACACGGGAGACCGAGCTTTTGATACGTCTGCGCTCCTGCCGGGGAAATCCTCAAACCATCCCGCGCGCCGCCGGAAACCTGACGAATCAGCTCGGAAAACTGACGCAGCTTAAAAAATGGCTGACGCACCGCATACGCGAAGGCCAGATCGACGAAAAAGCATGGAAAATTTTGAAAAAAGAATTCGAAAAGGAGTAAAATCATGAGTGAATGGACTACTTCATTGTGCCAGGTTTACAAAGACGGTAAAAATGATTTATGGCTCTCTCGTCAGGCAGACATACAGGATGGAAATTTGAAGGAATTGGTAAAGCCACAAAACGCAAAACGTTATGAATACTCATTCTATTATTCTGAGAAGAATGACAAAGATCGCCCTATGCCCCTAAACGGCGAATGGGGCATTTGGGAGTGGAATATATTTGAAGAGGAAAAAGAGACCAAAACCCAATCGCGCTACTTGGGAAGTCCAATCGAAATGATCAATATTCCAAATGCCTCTTCACCTGAAGATGTTATGAAATATTTGAAAGAAAATGGTGTACAAGAACTACACGCGAAAAAAATACTTTTTTATTATTTTGGGAAACCAGATATTTCGGGATTGCTGTGTAACGATTCTGATTTGGAAAATGTTGACAATAGCTGGAAATTAAAAGGTGGTTTTTATACATTGCCAATATGCCAAATAGACCCACGACTTAAATGGTGTAAAGGTGGTCAAACAATTGAATTTTACAGTAAATTGGAAATTAAAGCTAAGGGTGTATATCCGACCCAATCTAAACAAGAACGTATAAAGGAAAAAATACAGGAATTATATCGCAACTACCTTAAAGACAATGAAACACGCAAAAATAGGCAAACTTGTGTAAAAATATTGGAAGAAGACGGTTATAAAACCGTAGTAGAGAGGTTTGCAGAAGATTTTGCCATAGATATAAAAGAGGCTGAAAAAGATGTAAATGATTTTATCAACAATATTAAATCTTATATTTCCAAAAAGGAATTCGAGGATAATATTTTAGAAAAGAGTATTCGCAATAATCCCAATTTGACAGAGTTTTGCAGGGAACTTGGGCGAAAACTTTTGGAAGAGGAAAAGAGTGAAGAGATCAAAAAACATCAAAAAGAAATCGATGAATCAAAACGTAAGGTAAAGGAAAGTCATGATCACTATCAAAAAATCCATAAGGAACAAGGATCGATAGAAGAACAAAAAAGTAAATTGGCAGAATTAGAAAAGCTCAGAAACAGCCTTCAGACTCAGATCGATGAGGCAAAAGAGAAAGGGTTCGGTTTACTGCGCGAACTAGCGGAAGTCTCTCCGGAATTCGCGGGAATTATGTTTGCCGGAAGACAAAATTCGACGAGAAGCGAGATTTCCAACTGGGCTTTTAAGGAAGGGGAGGTCTTTTCGGAAGAAGATCCTGAGGAATACACGGACTGTAAGGATGTCTGCAGTCTGTTTCAGGAAAATCTTGAAGAAATGGGGATCGTGAATGCGCAGTATTTGAGCGCGTTTCTCTGCGCGGCGTATTGGCTGAAAATGCCGATCCTTTTGGCGGGACCTTGCGGAGAGCTGATCGCCGAGGCCTTTTCCATTTCCCTGCGGAATCGGTACCCGGATATTTTGGACTGTTCCTCGGAATTTTCGCCCGCGGAACTGGGGCGGGCTCTGGAAAATGAAGAGAATATTTTGATCGTGAAGAGTCCATTTCACGGCGTGTGGTTCGATCATTTGGCCAGCAGCCTGATGCCGGCGTCCAAATGTATCGTTTTTCTCTCTCCCAATGTCGACGATCTGAGTATCGAGCCGAGGGGGATCTTCAGTTACCTGATTCCGATCGTGACGGAGATCTTTCTGGGAGAAACGAAGAATGAAATCAAAAATATTTCAGGCGGTAAAGCGACTGACAATTTCAAGCTAAATCTTTCGGAACCCACAGATTTGAAAAAGCCGGATCTGTTCAAAAAACTGAAAATGAATCCGATTGCGATCCGCAAATACCGAAAGCTCCTTCCCACGATGCAGAATTTTCTGTCACAGAAAGAGGAGGAAACGGATCTGGAACAGCTGTTTGGACTGTTTCCCTATGCCTGCCTGACTCGACAATTGCAAAACTTGCAGAAGGAAGATATGGGTTGGAAGGAGTCTAAACTCGGCAAATTGCTCAAGCCCTATATGGAAATGGAAGAATAAGCTTATGGAGAATTCGGAGCTTTTCCTGGATATTTGGAGATCACTTCAATTGGTCAGGATTCCATCAGAGTCTGAGACCATGACAGAATTTTGTGCGCGAGTGGTATACAGTGCGTTCGGACGTCTTGCGCTCGCGTCGCTGTGGGATTCGGATGATGAGAGGGAGAATAACGAAAACGGGATCTCGGTCATCCATTTTAAGAAGAGACTCGGCAAATTGCTGAAGTCGTACCTTACGCTTTTCCCTGATATTAAAGAGTGCCTTTGCGGCACGTCGGAGTCACAGAATGCCGCCGAAAAAGATCCCATTCCGGAAGATTGGAAGGCGGAAGATCCGTTTCCAGATGAAAAACTCGATCCGCTGATGACGGAAATTTACTCCATTTACCTGAAGACGGGGTACTTTTACCATTGTGACTATCGCCTTGTTCCCGCTGTGGAAAGGAGTGAGTCCTGCGGCGAACTGCTGCTTGTCCGCGGCGGAAAGATCACACGGAAGCTGGGAATGAGCGGTTTGGGAACGTGGGAAGAGCTGGAATCATCGGAATCGCCGACGAAAAGACAGGAAAACCCTTCCAAAGTCATGGCAATGTTTCAGATCCCCAAAGAAAATCACGCGGAAGTCTTCCGGGAACTGGAACAGAACGCGAACTGGAAGGAAATGACGCTGAATGACCAATATGTAGAGTATTTGAATTTAACCCCCAAACAATATAGCAAATATTGGCAGCCTGCCCCCGTGCAGGACGGGAGGATCTCGCTTTTGAGGACAAACGGCAATTCAAAAAAACGATACTGGCTCTATCGTTTCCGCGATGGCAAACGTGAAAGCCGCGAGTTGCCGGATTGGAAGATGGAGGGACTCGAATATCGACGAATCGCCGCGGCGATCCTGAACGAATACGGCGAACTGCCGCCGATCCGTTACAAAAAAGAGGGAGATCTGGTTTTTGTGACGCTGAACTACCTCCTGCCTTCCGCGGAACAGAACTTTTTTAAATTATGGAGCTGGCCCCAATGGAAGAAAAATTGGGAATTTAACCGTTCCATGAGTTTGGGGATTTTTGAGATTTTCCAGCAGATACTTAAATCGCGCGGATACCGTTTTGAGGAGGAGAAATAATGACGAACGACCCTGTTTCCGTACATAATGAGCTTAAGAAATCGCTCCAGGAGTACATCCTCACGCAGTATTTTGGGAAATCGCCGATCCTTCTTTCGCCGGTCAGAGAGAAATTGGCAGAGGAGGGGATCCTTTACCGGAAACCGTACATTGAGTCGTCTCCGGCGTATCGTGTCCTTCCCGACGGATTGAAAAAAGCAAACATTCCGGAATGGATGAGAACGTTTTTTGAAGAATTGGCTCATGCCGGTCTGGGAGTGTTTCCGTCGCCGTTCGCTCATCAGATCCAGGCACTGGAAAACGCGGTTCAGGGACGAGATCTGTTCGTTTCGACGGGTACCGGCTCCGGTAAAACGGAATGTTTCATGTGGCCGCTGCTTGCGAAGCTGGCAAATGAAGCACGCGAGCAGCCGCAGAGCTGGAAAACCCGCGGAGTACGCGCGGTCATTCTTTATCCGATGAACGCACTGGTCATGGATCAGATCAGCCGTCTGCGCCGTCTTATCGGAGACCGTGAGGGGAATTTCGTTCGTGTCTTTCGCAATACATGCGGGGAAAACGCGCGCAGACCGCAATTTGGAATGTACACGAGCCGGACACCGTATCCCGGACAGAATTCCTTAAAAAAACAGGATCAGAAACTGGCGGGGATGCTTTCCGGATTTTTGCTGAATGAGGATGAGGAAGTCTCTGCCTCTAAACGCGCGTTTCATGAGAAACTGCGCGAAAACGGCCGGATCCCCGCGCGGAAAGATCTGCGTCATACGATCGAAAAACTCAAGCGGGGCGAGCACATTCCCGATCCGGAAGACGCGGAACTGCTTACCCGTTTTGAAATGCAGAGCGTCTGTCCCGATATTCTGATCACGAACTATTCGATGCTTGAATACATGCTGTTTCGGCTACAGGAAGCACCGATCTGGACGCAGACACAGGAGTGGCTCAACAGTTCACCGGAAAACCGACTGCTTTTCATCATCGATGAAGCGCACGTTTACCGCGGGGCCTCAGGGGGAGAAACGGCACTTCTGATCCGGCGTCTTTTCCACAAACTTGGTATTTCCAGAGAAAAAGTCCAGTTCATCCTGACGACAGCCAGTATGCCGAATGGAAACGAGCAGATACGTGAGCGAGTCCGACTCTTTGCCGAGGAATTAACTTCCGCCGCGGCAGGCACCTCCTTCTGTTTCCTGACTGGAGAACAGGAAAAATTGCAGGAGGGACAGAAGCATGAAATTCCGATTTCAAAACTCGAACAATTTCAGAGCATGGGACAAAAAACGGACGAAGAGACGCTGGAGGCATTGAATCATTTCTGGATGATGCTTCCCGATCCTCCAGCTGCGTTTTCAACACTGTGTGAGGCAAAATCATGGATGTTTGAACATCTGGTCCACTATCGCCCATTCCGAATTCTGTTGGAATCCGCACGAGGAAATGCCGTCTCTATCGAGGAATTAGCGGAACGCGTCTTTCCGAAAGAATCCCCCCAACGCGCTCAAAACGCGGTCGGCGTTCTGCTGACGATCGCGACGCTTGCTCAGGCTCCAAATGGAAACGTGCTTTTCCCGGCCCGAATGCATCTGCTTTTTCGCGGGATCCACGGCGTTTATGCCTGCGTGAATCCGGATTGTCCGCACGCTCATACAGATGAAGGTCTGCGATTGGGAGAGATCTTTCTTTTTGATGGGCAGAGTTACTGCCCTCATTGCGGAAGCGTCGTTCGCGAGCTGTCCAACGATCGACGGTGCGGCGCGCTCTTTTTTCATGGATACATCCTGCTTGAAAATTTCGAGGAGAACACCGCTCCCGTCTATCTCTGGCGTTATCCGGGACGATTTCTTGATAAGAAAATGCGAGAGATCCATCTTTTCATTCCGCCTGAAGGTTTCAGAGTTCCGGAAAAAAAGAGCGAATATCCGCTTCGTCCCTGCTATCTTGACACCAAAAGCGGTTTCATCAATTTCAGAGAGGACTCCTGGGCGGGAAAACCGGGGATCCGAAAACTTTATTTCAGTAACTATCAGCAAAAAGGACGTCCGGACATCTTTACATTTACGGCGTGCCCACACTGTCAAAAACAGCTTTCCCGCACAGAACTGACCTCGTTCCGTACCCAGGGTAACCCTCCATTTTTTAATTTGATCCAGACCCAGTTCAAACTTCAGCCTCCTGCAAGAGAGGAAGTGGATCTGGAGAAATTCCCGAATGAAGGCCGTAAAGTGCTTCTTTTTTCGGATAGCCGTCAACGAGCGGCGAAACTTGCGCGGGATATGTCGGACGCGTCCGAATCAGAAGCCGCGCGCCAGCTGTTCGCGCTTGCGATCCGTGAAATGGAAAACTCCGATGAAGAACGGAGTATGAACGATCTCTACGATTATTTCTGCCTGGCCGCGGAAGAAGATCATATCCAGTTTTTTCACGGTTCGGCCAGAAGTACATTCATTGAAGATAAAAACCACACAAAAAAACAGTGGGAACGGGCAAGAAAGAGAGGGAAAGCCTACAAAACAGTGAAAGAATTAGCGAAAGCACCTGCCCCAATGCGCTCTCTCTTTCTTAAATTCTTCTGCGGCGGATACAATACGCTGTACGATACGGCCGTCAGCTGGATCGAGCCGACCAGCGAGCGTTTGAATGAATTCCTGGATGCCCTTGACGATTCAGGGATTTCTGCCAGCAGCAAGGAAGTGCTCGAACTGTTCAATGCGTGGATCCTCTTTGCTGCCGAGGAACACATGGCACTGGGCGATACGATCGAGAATGATCTACGGCACGATGTTCGTCAGTTTTCAAAAGACTATGGATTTGAAGAAAATTGGCGTTTCTCCCAAAACCTTCAGAAGATCATGGGGTGGGAGAAAAATCCGGAAAAAATGCAGATCTGGAGGGATGCCCTGCATGAAACGTTTCTTCACAGAACAGAGGAGAACGATCGGTATTTTATTCCGCTGGACTCCATCAAACCCCGTTTTGACGCGGAACATACCTGGTATCGTTGTGCCGTCTGTTCGAATCTGACCCCCTATCCTCTTAAGGGAAAGTGTCCATATTGCGCTTCTTCAGAGATCCATTCATGCACACAGACAGAAAGGGACGCTCTTGCGTTTTGGTCCCACCCGATCGAAGAAGCACAGGCGGGAAAAAAGATCCGTGTCATCAATACGGAAGAACACACAGCCCAATTGTCTCACAAAGATCCTCAAAATGACCAATGGTCACTTACCGAACGATACGAAATGCGTTTTCAGGATATTCTTGAAGAGGACGAGTCCTCTGTAGATATCCTCAGCTGCACAACGACGATGGAGGTCGGTATCGACATCGGCTCTTTGACCTCTGTTGGACTGCGAAATATTCCGCCAATGCGGGAAAACTACCAACAGCGCGCAGGGCGTGCGGGACGCCGCGGAGCCAGACTTTCGACGATCATCACGTTTTGTGAAAACGGACCGCACGACTCACATTATTTCCAAAAACCGGCTTCCATGTTCCGCGGAGACCCCAGAACACCATGGATCGACGTTCATAGCGAAAAACTCCTGCAGCGTCATGTTGGGATCATTTTTTTCAATGAGTACCTGAAAAGCCTTGGTGAATCGCTTGACAGAATGTCCGCAGCCCAATTTTTAGATGAATATCTGGAGGATTTTCTGAATTTCATCACGAAACAGCCAATGGTCGGCGCGGCATTGCTGGGAGAAAAAACATCCTTTGACCTTCAAGGGCTTTATCTCCGTTTATCTGAGAATCTCCATGAATTAAAGAAAAAACGGGATGTCCATCCGGAACTTTTTGGCGTTGGCGAATATGTTCACGCACAAAAGACAAAATCGCTCCTTGATGCACTTTATGAAGAGGGGATGATACCGACGTTCTCATTCCCCCGGAATGTCGTCAGCACCTACATTCAGGATCATTCTGGAAAGATCCTGCACGAAGTGGATCGCGACCTGACGATCGCCATCAGCGAATACGCGCCGGGCCGTGCGATCGTCGTGGACAAAGCAACGTACCAGATCGGTGGTTTTTACTATCCCGGAACAGAATATCGAAAGTCATTCCCGAATTCACCCGCACGCGCATTCATCGAGGACCCCAATTATGTAAAGGACATTCTGTCGTGTTCCTGCGGCTGGTTTGGAATTGCGTCTGAAAACCACGCCAAGTGCCCTTTTTGCGGAAATTCACCGCTTGAAAAACGCCGTCCGATGCTTCGTCCATGGGGATTTGCTCCCAAAAATGGCTCATCCACCCCGCTTGCCCAGCTGCAGGAAGAATACACGTCTATCGAGCTGCCGCTTTATTCGACTCTCCCTGAAAAAGATGAAATGCGGCCGCTTTCAGGGACTCAAAATATTCGTTTTGCCTCCCGAAACAGTCAGCGTATCATCGTTTTGAATCGGGGAAAGGGGGGCCAGGGATTTCAGGTCTGTCAAGACTGCGGAGCGGCAATGCCGGGAAATGTACCAGCCGTTTTGAACGAAATCAGAAAAACATACAGTTCATCTTATTCTCATCGGTGTTCACATCGGGACACAGTAAATGTAGACCTCGGCTGTGATTTCCTTACCGACATGCTGGTCCTGGAATTTTCATTGGGAGATCATGCTTCTTCCAATGCGGGACAGTTTTGGGTCCATCGGGCGGCACTGTCACTCGCCGAAGCCTTGCGGTTGGCCGTCTGTACGGAATTAGACATTGAATTTACGGAACTTGTAGCGGGAAGCCGATTACGCAGTCACGAAGGAAATCGGTATGTGGATATTTACCTGTACGACGGTCTATCCAGTGGTGCCGGATATGCCGTTAGTCTGGTGTCTGAACTTGAATTTTTACTGAAAAAGACAGAGGAACTCCTTGAGAAGTGCGATTGCGGCAGTGCCTGTTCTCACTGCTTGAAACATTACCGAAACCAGTTTATTCATGGAATGCTTGACCGTCATGCGGCCCTTGAACTTCTCCGCTGGGGACGTGTCGGCGTCTGTAGATCATCGATCCCGCTTGCGGAACAGAAAGAACTTCTACTGCCATTTCAAGAGATCCTGGCCCGGATCAATATCGATATTTTTCCAACATCCGAAGGCATTTTCCTTACCGCTGGTCCGCAGCGCCGCAAGATTATTGTTTATCCGGCAATGCTTCCTGAGCCGGAGGATCCCAACACTCTCTGCCTGTGTGATGTCTTCCTGAAACACGCTCAGCCATACGCATTGGAATACATTCTGGATTTTAGAAACAGACATTAAGAAATCCCGTCGGCAGCTGGGGAGCCAGAGTGTTGCCGACGGGAAAGATGGCGAGGAAGTGAGAGGGAAACGGTCAGTTCGTCTTCACGATGCGGATGTCCATGACGTCACCAGTCATGAGACCATTTTTCGAGGCGATCTTGACGGTCAGAGTGTCCGAATTTTTGTAGACGTCTGCCGGGATCGGGATCTCCCGCGTGATAAACGTCGTCGACATCACTTTCGTCGTCTGCGGAGTCCGGTCCATCGTCCAAATCAGCGTGTCGTTCACGAAAACATCCGCGCCCGCGATGTCCTGGTCCGTCACGCGGATCGTCAGGTTCAGCGCGATATTCACGTCCTCCCGCGGTTTCTCAAACGTGTAGGAGAACCAACCGCCGCTATATGCCCGACGCCAGAAACGCATATCGTCCAGCGGAACACACATATTTGCCCCGCCCGTGCGGAGAGAACGCGCGTTTTCTGATTTCGGAATGCCGATCAAAACCGACTGAAGCGTCCGATACGCCAATTGCGGATCGACCTCCCACGTGTTGAACTGGACTTTGTCGCGGTATTCTTCCATATCCTTCGCGTGGTTGAAATAGACGGCATATCGGCTGAACTGGATCCGATGGAACGGGACCAGAAGCGCGGTCTTGCCGTCCAGCCCGGTATAGGTGAACGCAAGCTGGTCGCCCGGCTGTTTTTTCATGTTCCGGATGATCTCTTCCGGTGTGCCGAAGAGTGTCGGAGCGTCGGAGATCGGTGCCATGATGGTTCCGACCGTTTGACGTGCCTGACGAAAATCGTGGTCTCTCAGATTGTTCGTGCCGACTTTGGAAGCCAAAACGATCGCACCGTATTTTACCGAGTAGAACCGTTCCGTATCGACCATCGGAGCGACTTCCAGCTTCGGCTCGAACGCGATCCGGACCGTGTCGCCGGAGGTCCATTTTCGGGAAAGCGTCACGTAGGGGGCCGCGATCGGTTCCTGGACTTTGACGCCGTTGACCTCCACGGTCATCGAACCGGCTTCGATCCATTTGGGGACTCGGATATTCAGGGAGAATTCCTTCGGTTCCGGCGTGTCGATGGTCAAAACGGAAACGTTTTCGTCCGGATAGCGCGTCGCCTGCGTCAGTTTCACGCCGCGTTCTTTCCAGTCGAGCGTGGACGGAATGAACATATTGACGTAAAGTTCAGAATCGCCTTTCCTGGCGTAGATCATCTTCCCGAACTTCGCGGGTGTCTCAAATCCGGTTCCCGTGCAGCACCAGAAGGAATCATATTTCGTCGAATACATTTTGTAATGTGCCGGACGCATCGACGTATAGTACACGCACATTCCCTGTTCCGTATCGTAGTTCGCCAGAACGTGATTGAATAGAACGTTCTCGTAGTAGTCCACGTGCTCCATTTTCGGGACGCTTTGGTAGAGACTCTCCGTCAGGCGCATCATGTTGACCGAGTTGCACGATTCCGGTCCGCCGTAGACGGTGGCTTTACGTTTAAAATCGGACTGCGGAAAGAAGTGTTCTCCGCAGCTGTTCGAGCCGTTCACCCACGTATGTTTCGCGACGACGATATCCCAGAAATTCCTGGCCGCCGCCGAGAGTTTTTCGTCGCCATTGTATTTGCTGACGGTGTTGAATCCCGTAAATTTGGGGATCTGCGTGTTCGCGTGCCAGCCGATGAGGATGTCTTCACCTTTCGAAAGCGGGATCCACATGCGTTCGTCGTTGAGCTTTTCCGCCCAGCGCAGGTATTTTTCATCGCCGGTCAGTTCGTAAACGTTGATGTACGATTCGTTGATCGAACCGTGCTCGCAAACGAGCAGCCGCTGTATCACGTCATGGCTGATGACATCGATGACCTCCGTCCCAAACCAGTCCGC